>NZ_QTQA01000021.1:0-136596 GCF_003853825.1 Burkholderia sp. Bp9012
GCGCTCGCCGTCACTCTCGTACGCCAGCGTGTCACCATCCCACCCGAACACCGTCCGCTCGCCGTTCAACTCCTTCGCAATACGCCGGCCGAATCGAGTAATTTCGACGAAACCGGTCATATCCGCGTGCGGCTGCTGGATCATTTCGGAAGCTGGCTCCATCGTCAATCAACCCGTGAAGTTGCTTGTAATACCTTTGATGCGTCGCGGCGGACAGCTCCACGATAGGTCCCGGTTCGTCACCAAGCACATGATGCAGATTTACCTGATTGCCATCGGGCCCGAAAGGCGCATAGCCCGCTTTCATCAAGTCCACATTCGTCGCAACGTTGTTGATCATACCCTTCAGCTTATCGAAGCTAGGCGAATTGAGTGCCTTCTGATTGATGCTCATTTGAATGATGGGAGTGGTCGCGTCAATCAAGGAGTCGTCTTGATTGACCTTGCGGCCAAGAACGCTATTAGGGCAACGCGCCAAGCCGAGGGGATCAACCCATCCAGTTGGATTGGGCGCGTACTAATAAACGTTGATACCGCCCGCGAGCCCGATCGGGTCTTTCGAGAGGAAGCGCCCGGTGCTGGGATCGGAATACCGATGCCAGTTATTGTGTAAGCCCGTATCTCACGCAACGGAATTGCCCGTGCTAATTGAGCCGCAATGGTACCGTCGCTAGTGACGCACACTCTTCCGTTCGCATGCTGTCTATTCCCGCGTGCTGTAGGCATGCATCCTCATAGGCAACGTGCTCGCCATCGCATTGTGAAGCCAAGAAGGCGTCGATTCTCTGAAATTCGACATCAGCAGCAATGTCAACTGCAAAGAGCGATAACCCGTCGGTTACTGAGCATTGTGCTCCAAGTTGCGTGAGGTTTTGGACAATTGCCTTTCTGGTTACATCATCCTCCGCAAATACCCGGAGGGTCGAGTGCCCCCCCCGAGCAACTACTCCAGCGGCAACAAGTTCGCCGTCAATCTCCTCGGTCACGACCGTATCACCTTTGCTCACCCCACATATGTAGTAAGGCACGTTGTCGATCACGTAGGAATTCTCGCCAAGAGCCCCCCCCCACAGTGATTCGAAGCCAACGGGCGGATATCCGTCAGCGTCAGTCTTCAGACGAAACACGATTTTTGCGAAGCCTGGCATGATGATCCTATTCGTTTCCGCAGGGGTTGCGCCCCAAACGGTTGAGTTGCTTGAAATTTTCCTTCAGCTTATTCGAGAAGCCACGATTGCACTTACGGCAGAGCAGTTGGGTGTTTTTTTCGTTGTTCGCCCCACCCAGCGAGTCGGGTTCGACGTGGTCGAACTGACGTTCGTTCGCCGGAGGTGTGACACCGCGTTGACTCTTTTGGCCAGGAATCACGTCGGTGCCACAGCACTCGCACTTTTCCGTTCCAAAGAAGTCTTTATTCTCCTGAGCAACCTTCTGTTTGACAGACGCCGGGATGCGCGCTAGCCCAAGCGGATCGATCCATCCGGTTGGCGCGGGTACGTATTGATAGACGTTGATGCCACCGGCGAGCCTGATCGGGTCTTTCGAGATGAACCGTCCACTGCTCGGATCGTAATATCGATGCCGGTTATAGTACAACCCCGTTTCCGCATCAACCTGTTGCCCCTGAAACCGCAACGGATTCTTAGGCACGATCCCCGCCGCCTTCGACGCCCGCGCGATCACTTCCCGCGCTTCGCCCCAAGCCATGTACGACGCTTCCCACACAACATCACCGTCGCCATCCGTCATCAATTGAGGCGTCCCGATCTGATCGCAGTGGTAATAGAACAGGGCAGCATCACCACGCCGCTCCGGCACCTGCTGCAGCGGGTCCTCCTCCGGCACATAGCGGTCGGTACTCTTCCACTCCGGCGTCACGATCCCATCGACCGGTTCCGCCACATACTGGGCCAGCGGCACGAACGTCCCCGGCTCGTAGAGATAGTGCGTGGTGCGCTCGCCGTCACTCTCGTACGCCAGCGTGTCACCATCCCACCCGAACACCGTCCGCTCGCCGTTCAACTCCTTCGCAATACGCCGACCGAACGCATCATAGAAATACCGCGCGCGACTCTGCCGCGACGTCTCGGCAACCCGCGCGGATAGCAATCGATTGAATTCATCCCACTCGTATTCCTGCTCACCCGCAGGCGTGCGCTTGCGCACGAGATTCCCGCGCGCGTCGTACTCGAAGTGCATCCCCGCATACGTCTTCAGCAAGTTACCGAGCACCTTCGGCACCTCAACCGGCAACGTGCTGTCCGGCCGCACCGGACTCGGACGCGGCGCGGGCGTCTCCGTAGTCCGCGCCGGATCGATGATGTTGCTCGCCGGATCGAACGCAAACCGTTCCTTCGCGATGGGACTGATCGCCTCGATCAGCCGTCCGACAGGATCGTATCGATAGTCGGTCCCGCCCTTGCGGCTGTCCTCGATTCGCGACAACTGCCCCGCCGCGTCATAGCGATACCGCCGCTCGGCGAGCGGCGCAGGTGACGTCGATCGCTGGATCGACTGCTGCAACACGCGTCCCGCCGGATCGTAGTGCGTGCGCTGCCCGACCTTGCTCGACAGCACGCGCACCGTCTCGCGATGAAGATCATCGCGCTCGAACTGCACGCGGTCCTCGCCGTCGAGCAGCATCCCGTGCACATGCCCCGAGCCATACAGCAACCAGTCGACGACATGCCCGTCCGGCCGAACGGTACGCCACCGGTTGCCGAGTTCATCGTATTCGTGATGCCATACGTAGCTGCGCCGGTCACCGAACAGATCGTAGGCGTGATGTTCACGCACGAGATTGCCAACCGGATCGAAGAAGAACTGCACGCGGCTGTATCGGTTCACCGCGTCGATCAACCTGCCGCTCGGATCGTAGGCAAACCGTTCCTCGCTTTCCCCGGCGACACGCTTCAGCAGACGGCCATTTGCATCGATTTCGACCGAAGTCAGGCAGCCCGCTTCATCGATCGAAACAAGACTGCCGCTGTCCGGATCGTACTGGTAACGCGTCGACTTGCCGTCGAAGCCGATTTCCTCGATCAGCCGACCTGCCGGATCGTAGTGGAACTGATACGTCGCAAAGTTCGCATCGGTCAGCGCGGACAAGCGGCCGAGACGGTCATAACGATACGCAACCGTCTGCCCGAGCACATCGGCGCGACTCGCAATGCGACCGACCGCATCGTAGGCATATCGCGTCGACCGATTGAGCTGATCCGTATGCGCAAGCAATCGCCCTTCGGCATCGTGTTGCACATGTTCGACACCGGCCGGCGAACGAATCGCCGTCAACCGGCCGTTCGGGCCATATGCATAAGCAACGACGCCACCGGACGCGTCCTTTTTCTCGATCACACGCCCTATATCGTCGTAGCGCCACGCCGTCTTCTTTCCGGAGCAGTCCGTGTAGCTGGTCAATTGCCCGGCGGAGTTGTATTCGAGTGCCTTCGATCCGCCTTTGGCATCGGTGATCTGTGTCGGCAGTCCCTTGTCGTTATAGCTGTACTTCGTAGCGTGCTCGAGCGGATCGATTTCCTCGACGAGATTGCCAGCATCATCGTACTTGCGCTGCCAGACATGCCCATTCGGATCGACGAGCCGGATCATCTGATCCTTGTCGTCATATGCCATTTCGACAATGCTGCCGTCAGCGCGCTCGTGCCACGTCCGGTTACCGCGCGCGTCGTAACGCATCTGCTCGATGCTGCCGTCCTGCAGAATATGCAACGTCAGATTGTTGTGCTCGTCGCGCCTGAACCACTCTTCGTTTCCATCCGGATAGGCGATCCGATAAACGTAGCCCTTGATGTTGAAGTAATAACGCGTCGTCTGACCGAGCGCATCGGTTACGTAGGTCAATCGAATGTTCGGGTGCCACGCAAGACGGATATCGAGACTGCCATCGTCCGCGTACTCACGCACGCATTTCGCATTCGCGTTGTCGTCAGCGTCCGCGCCGTCCCATTCAAGCGACATCCCGCGGCCGGTGCGATCGGTATAACGCGTCACGAGATGTCGGTCGTACTGGTAGTTCCACGCGTTGCCGTGCCGATCGGTTGCACGGATGAGATCGGCCGCTTCGTCATAGGCGTAACTTGCGAGCGTGCGGCGCTTGCCATCCTCGATCACCTGCTCGATCAGGACGATCCGACCTTGCTTGTCGTGCTCGAACGAGAGCACGTTGCCATTCGCGTCAATCAGGCGCGCCACGCGGTCGCGCGCATCGTAGTCGAGCGTGATCGTGTTGCCCGCGCGATCTTTCTGCATCGCGAGCCGGAACGCGTCGCCACGCCGCTCGTATACGTGCAACTCGTCATGACCGTACGCGATCGTCACCCACGTATCGTCGAGTCGCGACAGCGTCAGGTTTTCCGACAGATCGTCATACACGCTTCCAGCTGCCAGCGCGCGATATTCAATGCTGCGTCCGCTGGCATCACGGTAGAACCATGTATCGCCTTCGACATCGATGCGCGTCGTGTACGGCGTAATCCATCGCGCGCCAAGTTCTCCAGTGTCATATGCAGACAGGCGTGACCGATAAGTACGCGCCCAGACAAGCGGCAATGCGCCGGGCAGTTCAAAGTCCGTATGCGTGAACGTCTCATCGCCGAAAGCAAAATCGATCGATCCGGTCGACGCGCCAATCCCGCAACTTTTGCAGGGGCTCTGGCCAGCACCTTCCGGATGCACATGCTGTTCGGTCGCACCCACCGGCTCCTGCGGGCGGTCATGCTGTGCCCGTCCCTTGCCGCCGGGTGGCACGTCAGCGCTCTTTTCACGAAGCTTGCCGCCCGCACGCACCCTCGCCACGGCCTCGATCACTTGCGCGATCAGCCAAAGCATCTTGCCTTCTTCGCTGCCATTCAGATCGCGGATTGCCTTCGCGACTTTCGGTGCTTCGGTCTTCAGGAACGCGACGATATCGCGAAACGGTTGAAGCCACGAATCCGGCGCAAGCCTCGCAGCGGTCCCGACCGTCGCGTTCCCGGCTTCCTTCCCTAACGCGATCGAACCTTCGTAACCGTACTCGAACGCATCGACCACGATCATCGGGTTGTACCAGGATCGCTCGTCCATCTTCCGCGCGATCTGCTGCGTACGTCGTACGTTCGCACTGCTGTCGAAAATTTGCCCTTTGAGGGCAAGCTCCAATCCGCTGGCAATACCGACCATCAACTCCTGCGCCTTGGCCGCGCAGTCATTCAGCAAGTCGACCAGAACCTCCTGCAACGTCTTCAGGAAGTTCTCGATTTCCGTCGCGGCCGCGGCGTTGACGTGCGTAATGAGCACGTTAATGATCGCGGCCCCGAGATTGCCGCGCGACACCAGCAACTGATTGCGCACGAGCGCCAACAACGGTCGCGCCGACAGGCGAAACGATGCCAGCGGCGGCGGCACCGGAATGACCCCGATCAGGTTGATCGCGAGTCCAAGGTAATCGAGCAGATCGGCGTGACGCTTCTCGACGATCATCACGATGTCGCACACTGCATCGTAGAACGCCATCAGGTTGCCGATGATCGGCACCGCACTGGCGACGGTTTTGAGGTCCTCGAACGAAATGTGATTGCCGCTGATCTTGAGCAACCACTTATTGAAACGGTCGCCCCCCGCCGCCACGTCTTTCGGCGAAATATCGCTGAGCCAGGAAACAGCCTGTTCCTTCTCAGCGCCCGGTGGAAGTTGTTGTGCCATGTCGTTCTTCGTTCAATTCGTTTTTTTCAAGACGGCTGACATGCCGCCCTCTCAGGATTTCAGCGGTCCACCAAACCCGCTCGTCGGCAGCTTCATGCCCGTCGCGCCTGCGGCCGACGCCACGGTCGTGGCGCCCTTGCCCGCGATACTCGCGACGCCCGGCAATGCGCCTTGCAACGCCCCGGACGCCGCATTCGCAGCCGGTGCGGCCAGCGCTGCAAGCCCGCCCTGACGTGCGGCCTGCACCATCCCGGCCACCTGCTTCGCCGCACCACTCAGGCTCGACGCCGTCTGCAACGCAGACGCAACGCCGGCCCCACCCAACGCGGTCGCCGCAGCCGGCAATGCGGAACTGGCGAGGCCGCCAAGGGCAGCACCCGCGCCACCGCCGCTCACCAGCCCCATTGCTGCTGTCGTCGCGGCCGGCGCCATCCCCTGCAGCTGGCTCGCGAGCTGCCCGCTAGCTGCCGCCTGCGCGGCTTCCGGCGACGGTTGCACGGGCTCCGCCGGCCACTTCACCTGCTTGAAATAGTTCGCTGGCTGATCCGACTCGCGCGGGTCCTTGCCGAACTCGACGCGCACCGCCCCCGGCGGCAAACCGCTCACAACCGTATAGCCGCTGTTGTCGAGTGCGCCTTTTTTCAGCACGGCGCCGTTCACGTCTCTCACCGTGAACAGGCCGCCTTTGACCGCCTCGCCGTTCACGTACTTGTGGAACAGTTCGAGCTGCCCCGGCTGATCCGGCCTCGGGCTCGGCAACGGATAACCCATGCTCGCCGGCCCCGCGAACGTATGAGATGCCCCCTTCACATCAACCGCGCCCGGCGTATGAATCTCGATGTTGCCGTCCTTGATGCGGATATACCCGCCGCCGCTCGTCAGCAGAATCCCCTGATCGGCGGCGATCTCGATCCGATCAGTTGCGGACACAACCTTCACCGCTTTCTGCGCAGTCACCTCGACGTTGTCCGACTGCGCCTGGATCTCGACCTTGCCCTTGCCCGCGAACAGCTTCATCCCCGCGTTCTGCACGAACAGGCTCAGCTTCTGCCCGATGCTGCCGATCAGTGACTTGCCCGCCGCAACGTGCACGCTCTGCCCGCTCGCGACGTTCACGTGATCGTTCGCGACCAGGTGCAGCGACTGCTGCGTCGACATCCCGATCCCCGACGGGCTGCCGAACAGCATCACCGGCTCCTTGAACGCATTCGCGTTGCCCGTGCCGCCACCTGCCGTGCGTCCGCCTGACGCGCTGCCCGACGCGCCGTCCTGCGTCGCGTCGGTGAACGCGCGCATCGTGTCGTGTGCTTCCTTGAGACTTTCCGCCTGATGCTGCTCGCTTACGCCCGACATCGCTTCGACGAGGCTCTCGCCCGTCACGAGCTGCTGCTGCGCTTCCTTCACGTCCAGCGGCTGGCTGTTCGGTGCCTTCGGATGGGTGGTGACGTACAGCCCTTGGCTCGCCCGCACCGCGCCGTATGCGTCCGAACGCAGATCGAAGCCGCTGCCCAGGTACGATCCGCGCGAATTGCCGTTCTGGTCGATGATGTAACCCAGATGCAGCAGGCTGTTCGCGCTGCTGCTCATCAGCTGCACGCGGTTCTGCCCGGTCGCGTCGTCCATCACGAGCTGGTTGTAGCCGCTGCCCGAATACTCTTTCGACCGGTAGCCGGAGAGAATGCCGTCGCTATGCCACTGGGGCTGGTTCGCGCCGTTGTACACGCGGCCGACCGCGAGCGGCCGGTCGCAGTCGCCGCCGACGTAGTCGATCAGCACTTCCTCGCCGATGCGCGGCACATGCACGCCGCCATAGCCGCCACCAGTATCCGACTGCACGACGCGCACCCAGCACGACGCGTTCTCGTTGCCCGGATTGAGGCGATCCCATACGAACTGCACGCGGATCCGGTTCAGCTCGTCCGTATAGACTTCCTCGCCCTGCGGCCCGACAACGATCGCCGTCTCAAGGTGCATCTTCGGCTTCTCGTGTTCGAACGGGCTACGATACGGCACGCTCACGCGCTGCGCTTCGACCTCGACGAGATAGAAGCCGACCGAACCATCGTCATGCGGCACGCGAAACGCCGGATCGGCACCGTAACCTTCCTGCGCTTGCATCAGCGCGTCGCGCAGGCTGTACGGAAAGTCCGCGCTGCTGCTCGCCACGGGCAGATTGTTCTCGATCCACCATTCGACGCCGATCGCCGCGAATTCGCGCTGGTCCGCCGGATCGCGATCATGTTCGGGATGGTCCGACAGCGTGAAGCGCCGGCCCGCATCGATTGCGCGCACGCCACCCGCGCCATGGAAGCGCTTTGCCTGCGACTCCCATTCCTCCATCCGCACCTTCGTCAGATGGTCGCCGCGCGTCTGGTCCAGATACGTGTAGGCACCGGTGTACTCGTACACTTCGAGCTGGTCGGGCAAATCACCCTGGCCACTCATCGTCGGCAGCGTCGTGCCCTTCGGGTTCGACGGCTGCGACGGGTTCTTGTAGTCGAACGTGCGTGTCGTTCGCGTCACGCTCTGCAGCGTGCGCGAGCCCGACCATTGCGTGAACGCGTCGGCTTCGCTCGCCGCGCCGCCGCGGTAGAAGCGCACGGTCTCGGGCGACAGCGGCGCGAACGCCTGCAGGTTGTCGGTGATGACGAGCGTGTGCGACTTGCCGTCGTCGGCCTGCTGCCATGTGCTGTAGAGGCCTTCGCTTTCCATCAGCCGATGCACGAAATGCCAGTCGGTGTCGTGCTGGCGCGTGTATGAACGGTTCGGCAGCGGTTTCGACAGTGCGAAGCGGAAATGGCCCTGCGCCTGCGGATGCTGGTTCAGCACATCGCTGATGATCTGGTCGACGGTCGTGTCGTTCCAGAGCCGCTGGTCGCGACGAAACTTCAGGAAATGCGTGAAATCGGCGAACGTAAGCTGATAGGTCGTGAGCCCGCCGTCGGCGCCAAGGCGGCGCGCGGTGTGGACGTATCCGTTGATCGGCCGGTAGCTGCGATCGCCCTGCTGGATCCACAACGTGACGGGCTGCGCGATCAGCTTTTTAAGTTCCAGATCACTATCGGTCGACAGCACGTCGAGCGTGAACTCGTACGCACGCCCGACGCGCGAATGGCCGACCGCCCGCTGCACGGTCAGCACATTCGGGCCCAATGGCGTATCGAGCTTCAGCAGCCGGTCCTGCTGAAGCAACCCGCCGCGTAAAGCGGCAACAGTGTTCTGCATGTTCATGGCAACGGCCTTTTCTTCTTTTGACGCGCCCTCGGATGGCGCGCTATGCGATTTCGCTCGCGCGATTTTACAGACAAATTACTGCGAGACTCCGAAAAATGAACTGATTTAAAAGAGTTTTTCAAGCGTATTCCGAGCGGCCCGGTCGAACCGTTCGAACGCTTGTTCGACACGTACGCGCCATGACGTCACGCCGAACTGCTCGCCCATCGCCCGCTGAAATCGATGCAATCAGGGCCAATTCGACTTCCGGCGCGGCCCGGTTGCGAGTAGTGTCTACGTGCCCGTATTCCGGCCCAGTCCGGGCACGACCGATGCCCGGCGCTCGATTACCACACTGAACACTGGAGATCTGCGATGAAACGTTCGAAGTTCCTGCTGTCGGGCCTGCTGCTCGCGTCGGCCCTCGGTTTCACGGCCGTTGCCGCCCATGCGGAAGACCTGCTCGACTCGGTGAAGAAAGCCGGCGTGCTGCGCGTCGGCCTCGAAGGCACGTATCCGCCGTTCAACTCGCGCGGCACGTCGGGACAGCTCGAGGGCTTCGACGTCGATGTCGCCAATGCCGTTGCCGGCAAGCTCGGCGTGAAGACGCAATTCGTCCCGACCGAATGGAGCGGGATCATTGCGGGGCTGCAGGCCGGCAAGTTCGACGTGATCGTCAACCAGGTCACGATCACGCCGCAGCGCAAGGAAGCGCTCGACTTCAGCGAGCCGTACACGTACTCGGCAGCGCAGCTGATTCAGCGCAAGGACGACACGCGCAACTTCAAGTCGCTCGAGGATTTCAAGGGCAAGAAGCTCGGCGTGACGCTCGGCACCAACTACGACCAGATGGCACGCAGCGTGCCGGGCATCGAGGTGCAGACGTATCCCGGCGCGCCGGAAAAGCTGCGTGACCTCGCCGCGGGCCGGATCGAGGCGACGCTCGACGACCGCCTGATGCTGCCGTACATGATCAAGACGTCGAACCTGCCGCTGCGCTCGGGCGCGGTGCTCAACGGCGGCAAGCAGGAGATGGCGATCCCGTTCCGCAAGGGCAATCCGAAGTTCGAGAAGGCGATCAACGATGCGCTGGAGTCGCTGCGCAAGGACGGCTCGTTGAAGAAGATCTCGATGCACTGGTTCGGCAGCGACGTGACGGTGCCGGTCGCGCAGTAAGCGGTTCGCCGCGCTTGCGTTGCGTCACGTCCTTCGCTGCGGCGAAGGCGTGACGCGCAACTGCATTACTCTTCCCTTCCCCTCAAGCCGCTTCGTCGAAGCGCGCAAGCAGCATCTGGCCGATCGGCGTCAGCGCCGGACGCGCGGCCACCGCACTCACACGTACCTGCGTATCGTCGACCAGCCGCTTTTCGACGAGTACGGCGAACGCCGGATTCGACGGGTCGACACTGTCCGGTGCGCGGGCAATGCGCAGCAGCATCGAGAATTCGTGCGGACTCAGCATGGTCCTTGTCTCCTGATCGTCCGCGATCCGGTTCGAATCGGCGTCGATCGTCTCTTTTGATGAAATGGCCCGAAGGCATGTGAATGCGAAAAGGCGTAGCTGTTTGCGATGAGGGCACGTCGTCGCGAGGAGCCAGCCGCTCCCTGCGCGGTGCGATGTCATCGGATCCGCTGGATGCGTACGTCACGGCAGGACGTGCAACGTTATTGGGCCATCGTGACGCGGGCGTGACAGCAAAGCAGGAGCGCACATCTGGCCGACCGATACCGACGACCGCGCTCATCGCCGACGGCAGATTGCTCGTTTGCAGGCATTGCCTGGAAGACTGGCTGCGGCGCCAAGGCATCGCTTGGAGAGGCATTGCAACCGGGTGAATGCGCCGCTCCTGATAAGCGCGGCGCGGGCCGGCCAGGAAATGTACGGCACCGAGTCGAGAAATCCCGCATGCGCGTGTCCACACATGCATGCGCTGAAATGCGCTGAAGCGGGCATGCCATGCGCCCCGTGTCCCCGCGTCAGATTTGTCGGCTCGCGGCGCTGAAACGACGAAGGGCCGGGAGAAAAAATCTCCCGGCCCTTCGTTCAATTTGGAGCAGTCGCAGGACTCGAACCCGCCACCTGATGCTTACAAAGCACTCGAACGATCAAGCAAACTCAATCACTTACGCAAATTTCGCGTTACCAAAATACCGAATTCGACGGTGTTCTCAGCCATATCCGACGGGCATCGTGACATCGATTGAAAACGCGCCGATATACGTCAAGCAGGGACAGCTTGATATATCAGCGCGCGCTCCACTTCCGTCGTGTAAAAAATTTCATTCACACTGCGGCCTGCTCAAAACCAATCACGATCAACCGAATCAACGCGAGGACGATCAAGATCGAAAGAACAAAGCACATCAGGGGCACGGCAAGGTTCGATCTCGGCCTCCCTTTCGCATCGAATTGGACGAAGTGAAGTAAAAATGGGTGGCGTTTGGCGCGAAATGGGAGGATGGCAAATGACGCGAGCGTGATCGCAAATGCAGCGTTCCTGATATTAGACGTCGATGCCGACTGGTGAATTTCACGGCGAAACGCCACGAAATAGAAAAACGTGACGATACCAACTATCAAAATCGCATCAATCGCATACCCGGCAGCTTTCTTCACGTCATACTCCTTACCGAACCCGTCGCATTCGCTTAAACGCAGTTGCTCCGTCGGTCCACGCCCCGGACGTCGTGAAAAGTGTAGGCTGACTTGGATACCGATTCAGATCTCGTTTACGCGCATGGACGCGCGTAACGGCTGTCCCCGCGACGCAACTCCAACCGGCACGCTCCCGATTCGTCAAGGCGCTCCGGAAGTCGGAATGCCTCGTTGCATGCGTTGCGCGGTTCCAGTTGATGACGAAGAAAGATTCGCAAAGACGGAATAGCAACCCGAGAACCACTAGACACTGTCCGACCGGCAGCGGTGATTGTTGCCTTGACTATGTGGTCTTGCGGAGTCGCAGCTTGTGAACATACTCGTGCGCCCGCGGATGATGAAGACGAACGTCCGCACCGAATGCTCGGCCCCGCCACTGGCTCGATTTCCGGACTGTCACGCAAAAGCTGAATTGGAAACGCGAAGGGGCTACGCAAACATCGCGTAACCCCTTGCTGGATATGGTGCGGCTGCAGGATCAACAATCCTTATCCAATATATTGATTCAAAACGAAAATAGAATCGGCGATTGGAATCTGAACCCCCAAACATACCCCCAATCGGGTGAAACCATGTGAATGAGGCCACCCAGCGAAAAATTGTGGCGTAAGTCGCCGGTCGTCGGCCGCCCGAACAGAAAACTTCTGGAGATTTGGAGACATATGCTCAACTCGCCCCGGAAGCCTTACTGGTCAAGGGTCCGACTATCTCCAAGTGTATCTCCAAAACACTCATTTACTTGGAGACAAAGTTGGAGATAGCCGGCAAATACGTCCCATGACGGCAGCCGTGTCGAGAAGCACCCTGCGGTCTGGAACGCTGCGCGCAAAGAAGCTCCCGCGCCGCAGCCCTCCCCGATGCCACGGCAAAGGCCGGCCTTGTGTTCAATGAAAAGTGACTTTGGACGTTCAAAAATTGCACCGCGCCATTCACCTGCGAAGCCTCCCGGCAACTTTGACAGGGTAGTTACCCTTATTCGGTGCGTGCTACAGTCCTCGCAAAATTTCAACAGAGGATTCGGCATGAGTTCTGCGTTCATTCGGGAAGGCGATACGACTTCGCACGGTGGCCGGGTGCTCGCCTGCACGTCTACCAACATCGTCTTCGGCAAGCCACTCGCGCTCGAAGGCGACATGGTGTCGTGTCCCAAGTGCAGCGGCGTCTACCCAATCATCGGCGTCCGCGTTCGCAGCATGACGTTTGGCGGCCGGGCTGTGGCGACCGAAGGCGACAAGACTGCATGCGGCGCGACGCTGATAGCATCGCAAGGCATGGCGACGGTTGAGCCGACCGCCGGCGTAGGCGGCTCGGTTGGCGCAGGCAAAAGTGTAGTCACGCAGACGACCGCGCAAGACGATGGCGCATATCGCGGCCGCTTCCAGCTCGTCGACGACAAGACACGCGCGCCGATCCCGAATCACCCATACACGGTCACGTCGGCGGACGGTCAAACGATTCAAGGCACGACGGACGCGAGCGGCCACACCGATTGGATCAGCAGTCACCAAGCTGCATCGCTGTCGTTCCATCAGCCCGGGAGCGATGCATGACCGGCCCCTACTCCCCAGGGTCGTCTACTGGGGGCTCGAGCACCGGTGGCCAGACAACGCAGGTTGGATTAAGCGCCTCCAAACTCTCCCCGAAGGATCGGAAAGTTCTGTGTCACACGTTCTGCGAGTGCCGTCGGATCGGCGTCGCGACGAAAGCCGGAACAATCCAGCGGCAGCGCTGCGTCGAAATGCGCCTCGGGCTACCCAATGAGGTGTCGAAGATGCAGACGGGCGTTCCAACGGAATACCGGCCGGAACAACCGTACGATATGACGACGAATCCACCCCAGCCGATCATGGACTACGACGATCCGCTGGAGCCCAATTCGGGCATTCGCCAGTGGATCAAGGATGTGTGGCCCAGCAAGGGCAGGAAATACGAGAAAGGCGACGTCCGCCGCCCTGACGTCGTCATCGTGAACGACCCGTCGAAACCTCCGGAGCAATCTAATATCAAGACCGTCGTGGAAATGAAATTCCCCGGCGATCGATACGGCCCTGATCAGGAAGACGACTACATCGAAATCGCGGGCGGCCCGTCGAAGTTTGTTCACCTCGGCGCGGCTGATTGCGGATGCGGCGACGACGACGGCCAGAAGGAAACTTCGCGCTCGAAGCAATCCGCGCGACAATCCGAGCTTGACGATTTGTTCGGCGGCAATAGCACCGCGCCCGGAGGCCCACCGCTCCCGACCGCGCCCTCATTGCCGCCACCTGCATTCCCGCTCCCGCTTTGACGCCATGACGAACGACGAAATTGAAGCTTGGGCCAAAGATCCGCGCCGTGCGGACACCATGCCTTTCGGGCTTTACGAGCCCGCGCACCAAAAAGGGATCACGGGTGCCGCCCTTGTAGTGCGGGGCGTGCTTTACTTCCGCAACGGTTTCACGTCGGAGGTTCGGCAAGCGCTGATGCGCTGCTTCAAGCAGTACAACGCGGCGATCGAGGAATATCAACACGCGCTCGAAGTGGCGGCCGGCCAGACGCCGTCGAAGTCCGGGCCGCTGCGCTGGTTCTATTCCGAGGGAGAGGAACCGATCCAGTACGACAAGTCTCCGGGATTCGAAAGTCTCGCGACGAGCGTCCCCGCCGACGAGGCCCTTGCGGTCGCGATCACCAGCGCCGAGCACAAGCTCGCGACCGGGTTCTATGAATTCACGGTGTTCGCGCTTAGCGAAAAGAAGGCTGCACGGAAACGCGGTCTCGACGGACTGGTCTTCACGGTACCGCGTGCGTTTATCGCCCACCGCCCCGGCGTGTTCGAGGCGATGTTCCGCGCGTTCGCAGAAGCGTTGCCGATAGTTAGCGGTCACGGCGGACTGGCCGTGAACGTGCCTCCAATGGGGCGGCGACCAAACGAAGCCAGCGAGTATTTCTACGCGCGCCGTTTCGGGCCTGGGATCGACGTCGGCGATCCAATGCGTTCCACCATTCGTAAGCTTTACACGAAGATCAAGACCGTTGACTGGCTCAACGCGCTCGATGCGGACTTGGTCGCGGCTGTCGGTGGTGCATCGGCACTCGGACTCCCGCCAGATTGGTTCGCCAGTATTCCCCTGGGGAACGGGGGCTTGATTATTCAGGCCGGTGTCGCGCCCCAGTCCGGCGTATCCAATGGACCAGGCATTCCCGTATCTCCACCCGCCGCGTACGTCATTCTGAACCACGCGCTGCGGCCGGTCATCGCGGATGACGTCGATACCCTGCAAGATGGAACACTCGACAGTACGGCACCTCTGCTAAACACGGTCGTGGCCACCGAAAGTTGGCTGCGCCGGTTCAACGTACCCGACGATCAACTCAACGGCTTCTGGATCGAACTACACAAGACGCCGAAGCTGCGCGGAGAATCTGCCTGATGTTGGGACCCAAACGTCGCATGTAGTCGACCATGCGCAACGATCCGCAGGCTTCCGTGGGTGTCGCTTACCGACCCCGTAGCCGTCGACCAATTTTCGACGTTCCGGACAATCGAAGGTCTCGCTCGCCGATAAACCTAAGCGCGCATTCGCATGAGGCCTTGGAGACGTACGTCACGTAATTTCCAACGACTTGTCGCGCCCTATGCCTGTCGACGATGGCTCGCCTCGAGACGCTACCCACAACGGTTTGCAACCGATCCTGTTTGCCGCGTCAAACCAATAGGCACTGACGCACTAGCCGGCCGGCGCTTGGTTAAAAAACTTGCCGTACTTGCCAGTTTGCTCGGTACAATCCTTGCGGGACCAATACGCATCCGTGGAATCAGAATGCAGAAAATAATAGTTAAAGACTTCTCGTGCATCAAAAGCGCTACGTTGGCGGTCGCGCCGCTCACCTTGGTGATCGGGCCGCAAGCAAGCGGGAAAAGTGTGCTGTCAAAATTAATTTATTTTTGCACAAACATAATTTCCGATTACGATCGCCTTGTCATCGAAGATAATCTCAGCTTCGAGGCATTAGAGCGTCGCATTGGGTCTCAATTTATCGAATGGTTTCCCATATCAGCATGGGGAAGCAAGCGATTCTCCATTAATTTTCAACTCGGAGAATTCGAGTTGAATATTACAAGAATCGGAAAAAGCGAGCGGGTACGAATAAAGTTCTGCGAACAGTTTGTTTCTTTTTACAAGAACTCACACGATCAATTTCTGGCCGCCATCAAGAAAGCCGAGGTCAAAGCAGCGGCCAAAGCAGATTTATACGATTTTGAGCTAATGTGGCGCCTTAGACAGAGTGCGACGCTGAATCTTAGAAAATGGCTCGGTCGCGATCTTGTCGAAAATCAACTGTTCGTTCCAGCCGGTCGTTCGTTTTTTACCAGCGTCGGAAAAGCTCTAGTCGCCTTTGAGCACAGCGGCATTTTGGATCCTGTTACTCTCGAATTCGGCCGGAGATTTTCTGCAATCCGCGAAAGATATATCCGTCGGATGCCGGGGGTAGACGTATCTCAGTCCTCGCTCGCTGGCATTCTGTTTTCGGAAATTTTAGGCGGGCATTTGAAGACAGAGGGTGGAAAAGAATACGTCCAGACAGCAGATGGGAGATTAATTCCCTTCTCCGCCCTGTCGTCAGGCCAACAAGAACTTTTACCGCTAGCGGTTGCTATTCGCGCAATGCTGCCGAGCGGAGTGCCGCGACAGACTGGAGCGGTCAGCGGCGGCGTCGCTGTACGCCGCACGATCTACATAGAAGAACCAGAGGCGCATCTCTTTCCCCGCGCGCAAAATAAGCTCGTCGAAATTCTGGCGGCGCTCGTGGCCCGGCGTCGATTTAACAATCTACTGCTTACAACCCACAGCCCGTATGTATTGGCGAAATTCAACAACCTGATTAAAGCAGGCAGCCTCGCGCGCAGTAATAAGACAGGCTCGAATGCCGCAGTCGCAAAGATAGTTCCAGAAACGTCATGGGTACCTTCTAAGTCTGTGAATGCGTACGCGATCATTGATGGCCACCTCACCGACATCATGGACGAAAGCGGCCTAATTGCAGCGGATTACCTAGATGATGTTTCTGGGGACATTGCCAGGGAATTTTCTCAGCTTTTGTCTATCGAGGTGGCACGATGAGCAAACGGTCTGCGCCGTCGAAAGCGAAGTCGTCGGCCTCTTCGTCCGCTAAAAAAGCTGCGAAGCCCCCGCAAAAAACAAGGACGTCGGTCATTGCGGGCCAAAACCCTAACGATGAGGTGATCAGCGTCAGCAAGATTAAACTATCAGATAAGGGAAGCGTACGCCATGCGGTTTTTCTGAATCCGGAGCGCAAGGATCACATCAAGCGAAGAATGGACGGCGGCTATATGAAGAATGAAACAGCCGCCGATTGGATGCTGTCAAAGAAAGGCACCGGTGACGTATTCCTTGAGCTGAAAGGCGGCGACGTTATGCACGCGATCGAACAAGTATGCGCTACTGCCGAGTTTGCCGTCGCTAACGATCTAGTATCCGGTTCTCTCGCAGCCCTTATTCTTTGCACTGAGCATCCGGGATTCAATACGAAAATGCAAAGGATGATGCAGACATTTGCAACTCGGTATAAAGGTCCGGTGCATACTCGAAACCGCAGTGGCGAATTCGTGTTTGAACACGTGTTGAGCTTTAATGGCCCCGAGCGCCTATAGCGTCAAACACGCCTTGCAATGCGGCCTGGATCACCGCGGGTTAACAGGGGGTGCCCGCTTCTGCGGACACCCTCCCCTACCCTTCATCGCTGTTTCCCGCGAAATGGGGGCGGTCAACAAGTCCATAGCCGACTACTGGTGACTCGACCCACACCCGCAAGGGTCGCCTTGTGGGCGGTTGCGAGCATCAAGGCTTCTCCAATAGGCGGATGTCCAAGGACAGCATCACCATTGAATTCGCGTCATTCCTGTCGGGGAGCACCATGAAGATCGAACGATTTCGCGAGGCATGCACCAAGGACAAGTTGATCGGCCAGTAGGTCCGGAGCGTCTTTTATTTGTTTTATTATGGTTTCTTTGGCGCGAAAGAAATTGAGAGATGAGGCAACTTGAATAAATGCCTTAGCACCGGTTCCGATCGGCGCCGAAGACCTCTGCACCATGTTTGAAGATGATGAAGTGAAACAAAACACCACGGGGGAACCCATGAAGCAATTTGAGCTTGATGAAATCCGCGCTATGTCTTTCGAGCAGTTGGGTGCAATTGAAGACCCGATGGACCTCATGGCCACAGGATCCGTCGCGCCGATCCTTGTGCGTTATGCCATACGTACCGGGCAGCTACAGCGCCGGTATCCCGGGATTGCGCTGCCGGCGCTGCTTGACGCGATCATGAAGTCGGCAACGATGATCAACTGGCCTCTTGCCACCGTTGCACAGAAGGCTCCCCAGGCGAAACAGGATGCGGACGTGGACGCATACCTTGATGAACTTCAGCCGCATCTTGAACGCGCGCTGAAGCCTCACTGAATAAGGCGGTTTGGCTATGGTGGAGCCAACGCCGGTAAAGCGTCCGCAAACTTCCTCACCGAGGTCAATACGCTAGTGTCAGCAAAGGCCGAATTGCACGCCAACTTCGTCCTAGACTCCGGAGTAATGCAGCCCCTTCAACGGCAGGCTTCGCGGCCCTCTGAACGGCCGCGCTTGGTCGTGAGCGATAGCATCGACCTGATGCAAATTGCGGCCCTTGGATTGTCGCGCTAACCGAAAAGTGACTTTGAGCGATGCGGCATTTACGCCAGGTCACGCACCCGCATGATCGTCTGGCGGCTTGTGCTGTAGCGCTTCGCAAGACTCGCCACGCTCGCCCCTTCGTTTAGTAGCTGTCGCACCTCGTCCTGTTGTTGCTTGGTCAGTGCGGACGGACGGCCCATCGCTTTCCCTTCCGCTCTTGCTCGTTCGATACCGGCCTGCGTCCGCTCGATCAGCAAGTCGCGCTCAAACTCGGCAACGGCATTCAAGACCTGCATCGTCATCCGGCCAGCTGCGCTGGTCAGGTCGACACCGCCAAGGGCAAGGCAATGAATTCGAATACCGCGAAAGGCCAAAGCTTCGACGGTTGCTCGCACGTCCATCGCGTTCCGGCCAAGTCGGTCGAGCTTAGTAACGATCAGCACGTCACCTTCTTCCATTTTGAGAAGCAGTTCCGCAAATCCCGGACGCTGGTTTGCGCTGACACTCCCCGAAATGCTTTCCGTAATAACCCGACGCTTGTCGACGGAGAAACCGGCCGCTTCGATCTCGCGAAGTTGATTAGTTGTCGACTGGTCGATCGTGCTGACACGGGCGTATGCGAAGGTTCGGGACATGCGGCACTCTCAGTATGTTCGAAAAGGATGTCCGAATCATACCTCATGTCCGAAAGTTCGAAAGCATTATTTTCGGACACCCCTAAACACGCATGTCCGCAAGGGATCGGTTTCGTACACCCAACCCAAGATCGTACCGTCTAGGCTAAAATTCGGATCGAATTTCCGAAAAAGCGAATCAATTCTGCCCACTTTCGGATCATAGATACATATTGCCGCATCATAAAAAAGGGGTTGAGATGGAACATATGTCCGAGGTCCTCAAGATTCTCGACGGCGCGCTCCGTGCGAACGTCCGGATGGCGCTGGACTATGCCGGGCTGCTGGCGCAGAAGCTGGAAGATGAGGGATCGCGCGACCAAGCTCGACGAATTCGTGACCGATTGGCTCGTGCCCCTCAGCAGTTCGTCACGCCACAGGGTGCATTGGTTGGAACGTTACCGGTTGATCAAGACTCACGCCTGTCGACCGTCGATGTTCTATATCCGCGCATCGAGGATCTGGATTTGGTCCTTCCCGACGCCGTCGAAGGCCGCTTGAGAGAATTCATCCAGTCGGTCCGATCATTCGAGAAGCTAGCCGCCGCTGGCGTAGCATTACCGACGCGCCTACTGTTGCATGGCCCCCCCGGGTGCGGAAAGACACTATCCGCGCAATGGATTGCCGCGAACCTTGAGCTACCCTTATTCACAGTTCGTTGCGACACGCTGATTTCATCGCTTCTTGGGCAGACATCCAAGAACCTGAGAAGGGTGTTTGATCACATTCAGACTCAACCCTGCGTCCTGTTTTTAGATGAGTTTGATGCGCTCGCAAAATCGCGTGCCGACGAGCGGGAGATCGGCGAACTACAGCGAGTTGTAATTTCTCTACTGCAGAATATCGACTCTCTGCCGCCGAACACGGTAGTTATCGCTGCAACCAACCATGACCAACTTCTGGACTCGGCGGTCTGGCGGCGCTTCGCGTTTCGCATTCACTTTCAGCTACCTGATGCCACCTTGCGAGAAGGTTTGTGGCGTCGCCGGCTCAAGACGTTTGCTCCGAAGGACATAAATTGGTCGCGGTTGGTATCGCTCTCTGATGGGATGTCGGGCGCAGCAATCGATTTTGTGGCTCAAGACGCCATGCGCAATTCGGTTCTCAATGGAGAGGATTTCGTGACTGAAGCAGAGTTGCTGCGTCGTCTCGGACTTACCATAGCGGCTACTCAACGTGTTACCTTATCAAATGTACAGGATGAAATTCGATGGCTGCGTCAGTGGCAGCCGTCATTGTTTTCGCAACGGGCACTAGCGAATCTGTACAAGGTATCCATACGACAAATTCGAAATATTACGGGGGCGTTTGATGGCGCAAATGGAGAACCCGATACTACGGGTCGATTTATCGGAGCATGACTATCGCGACGCAGGCGGCGGAGGAGGAGGGCCCAAGGAGCTTGTGCCAATAACTCCGCAGTTGCGTAACGAATTAAGGGCCTCTCTCGCCGGAGTGAGGCAGGCTCTCAGTGAGACGCTCCGACGATATCCTCAGCTGCCGGCCGTTATGGTGATGCATCTGCGGGACACCGCTATTGCAAAAAGCCACCGCCCGGCCACCCTCGCACAAGAGGGACAAACCATACCGATCGGAAACGCCGCACTCGGCGAAGTATTGTTGGCGACTAGCCTCGGTAGCTTCGATGCGATGGACCGAGTCATTGCCACACGCACCACAAGGCAAATCAAAGCGAATCTTTCGGCGATCAGTGGATTTGAGGCGTGGGGTATCGATCGCGTGCTAGACGCAGAGCTTCGCAACCCAGCCGCTCTTGAACGTCTACAAGCTTGGCGAAACGCCGATATACCGATACTCATCGAGCTTTTTCATCAGCCCAATGCTCACTTGCAGCAAGTGGCAGAAGAATTGTTCCAGAGAGTATCAAACCAACTTGGGTTAGATATTTCGGAGCGCCACCCAGGATTAGTTGGGCGAAGCTATCGGGTTCGGAATGCAAATCTCGACAGCTTGCACGCTCTTAGCTTGTTCAGCGGAATCAGACGCATTTTTGCGGCTCCAATGATTGCGCCTGTCCTAGATGTCGCTCCAATGGCAGAGGATCATGGCCCACTTCCGGGTGCTCTAGTCGACATTCCGAACGAAGCTGAAAATTTGCCAATCGTCGGAGTCTTCGACACGGGTATGTTTCCAAATTCTGTCGCGCTTGGCCCATGGGTAGCTGGACGTGAAACTTATGTCCTTCCTCCGGATACGGACTATGTACATGGCACGATGGTGTCGTCGATCGTTTGTGCGGCGCGTCCCCTAAACGGTAACGACATTCGCTTGCCTGATGCTCGCGCTCGAATACTCGATGTCGCAGGAATGGAAGTCGCCAATGCGAATGCTGATGACATCATCGAGCGCCTCCGCGCCGCAGTTCAAGCCCATCCGGCAGTCAAAGTTTGGAACCTGTCGCTCGGCACCGTAGATCCGGCTCCTGAAGATGAGTTCGGGTGGCTTGCACAGCAACTCGATAGAATCTCTGACGAATTCAATGTTTTGTTTGTCGTGTCCGCGGGCAACGAAGGGCCGCCCAATCTACGTGGTTGGCCTCCCGGTGCAGACAATCCTCGTCATCGCATCAGTAGCCCCGGCGACTCGGTAAGAAGCCTGACAGTCGGCGCCCTCGCCCACCGAGAGAATGCTCCTCATACGCTGGTTCACGAAGAAGAGCCTTCACCGTTCAGTCGACGCGGGCCGGGGCCGGTACGGACGCCCAAACCTGACGTTGTTCACTATGGTGGCAATTGCAATCAAATGGCTCAGGTTGTCGGAGCTGGAGTCCATACGGTATTACCGGGGGACCGCCTGGGCATGACCCTCGGGACAAGCTTCTCAGCTCCGATGGTCGCCGCACAAGCGGCGCAGCTCTGGCAGGAACTTGAGCAACGCGGCACCGCCGCCTATCCTGCCCTCGTGAAGGCGCTGCTCATTCATAGTGCCGCAGTACGCTCACCAGAGCGCGATGCAAGCGCTCGGAGATTTTACGGTGCAGGGGTGCCGTCCACGTTGCTGGACACGCTCTTTTGCGACGATGACTCATTTACGTTGTTGTTCGAAGTCGATGTTGCGGATCGACGCAAATGGACAAGACTAAACTACCCGATACCCGCATGCCTGCGCCCTGAACCTGACAAGTTCCGTGGAGAAGCATTCGTCACCCTCGTCTACAGCCCTCCGCTCGACGCAAGTCAAGGGGCTGAATACGTGCGAGCAAACGTCGACATTAGCTTTGGCCGCGCATCGGTGGTGGATGGTCGCCTAAGCATAAAAGGGCTTGTTCCATTGGAACAGGACGAAAACCTCGCCGATCTGTACGAAACCGCTCGAATCGAAAATGGCTATAAGTGGTCGCCGGTAAAGGTGTATCGCGAGCGCTTCCGAAACGGCATTACTGCCGCGAATTGGGCGTTGCAAGCGAGCATAACCCGACGCTTCGGTGAGCTGATCCCCCCCGAGCCGCAACGTGCCGTCATTTTGGTGACGCTACGCGCACTCGAAGACGGCTTGCCTGTTTATGCGGACGGCATTCGAGCGCTTGCCACATCGAACTGGACGGCAAACCCGATTTCCCAACGACTCAATATCGCAAGGTAGTTTTGCGCTATCCGGCTACGCGGAGGAAGTATTCCCCTCCGCGTTCATCGTCCTTCAACATCTCGCAAATTTTCAATTGCGTGCATCGCTGCCTGGCGATGCCCATGCCCTCTTGCTCGTGCGAAAATGCAGATCGCCGAGCCTAGGGTGGCCCCCGAAAACCGGACACCTTCTCCGGCCGGCTCGACGCCGGTTCTGAAGGGCGTAGGGAGAACTCTCATTGTTTGTCGTTAACGGTAGACGGCTTGGTTCCGTCCAAGCGCGACGCCGCGTTCGGAGTTGGTTTCAAATCCCAGATTGGCGTAACCCGTCCGCATACCCGCCCGCGTCCGTGAGCGGTGACAGATGGGCGTGGGAATTTCTGCGCAGAAATGAAAAGTTCATCAAGCAGCAGGCTGATTTCTGCAACCGCTTAGCACGCGTTCCCCACGAGCAGCGCCTTGCATCGCACCCCGACTTCGAAGCACATTCGAAATTCCTCATGGACTGGGGTATTGACTATTGGTACCCGCCGTCTTGGGTGTGGGGCTGGCCGCTAACTCTCGATGATGGAACCCAACAATTCGTGAACATGGAATTTGACGCGCCATGCGGGTTCATTAGTGGCCCAGTAGACTCGTCACGATACTTTGACCGACCGTTGCGCGACACTGAGTACAGAGTGATTTTTGACGCCTCTATGCCAATTTCTCGGCAGCTAGAGCAAGTGAAATCTGTGCTCGAATTCCGGCAATCTAAACTCCCTGCTGCGCGGAAAGCTGCTAGACCTCGATGGAGTTTGTTGCCTCGATATCTGCGTGCATTCGACGGATTTCGCGCAATGAAAGACCTTGGGTTATCCGAGTCACTGGCGCTGAACGAATTGGCAGATCAGTTCATGAGCGAAAAGATGGACGTCGATGACATCGACTATGTTCAAGATGCAAGAAACGCGCTCGATGCAGCTCGTCGATATATAGAACACGATTATAGAGTGTTGCCGATCATGAGAGGGGCACCGGTGTCAAGGTAGAAACATCGGCCCTATAGATATAGCTGCCCTAAACCTGACGTTTGCGCTGCCGTGGAAATGACGACACTACTCTCGTGCCGTGCAGTCCCGCGCGGTTCCATTTCACCGGAGCGCAAATGGAAGTACAAAACCCGCACCCTTCCCTCACCGCAAATCGAGTTGTTCGCCTGCGTCCACTTACCGAACGCATCGGATTAAGCAAAAGCGAGATTTATCGGCAAATTCAGGCCGGGACGTTTCCTCGCCCCATTCCGCTTGGGGTGCGGGCTGTTGGCTGGCTCGAACGGGACGTCGAGGCATGGCTCGCCGCACGTGCAAATCGGAGCCAGACACAATGACGACCGACTCATTAAACGTGCGCGCAGCAGCACGCGCAGAGAAAAAGAGAGCCGACGCTGCTTTTTACGAGAGTGAGCTGGAGCGCCAGCGTGAGCGCTTGTCCGAAGCACGCGGGCGCTGCACGGACGAAGTGCGGCGCGAAGCGGCTAGCTGGATCGCGACGGCGGCGACAGTGTTTGAGCGCGACGCCGAGCGTATTCCGTCTCGTGCAAAGCGTGCGGTCGAACTCCTGAAGCACGCGGTTTTCATGCTCGATCCGAAGGCTCCGGCATGATGTTTTGTCAAAGTCACTTTGCCGTGACGAAGGGCGCGGGGTGTTGGTCACGTCGCGCAGTTGACTCTGGTCCGTCCCTTCATCGATTTGCACATCGCGGCCGTGCGCAGTATCCTGTGAACGTCGCTGAAACAACAGCGAACCGGGTTTGGAAGCCCGGAAAATGTCGGCGGACGACCGCCAATGCGCGGTTTTTTTACGTCCGTATGCCTTTGCGCGCCTGTTCAATGGGTGGGCGATGGTGGGGAGGCTTCGGCCTGCCGGTGCCGACGTTCCGGTCTTCCAACCCTGCTATCTGCCCGCCCACCCCATTTGGAAGTGGGGTGCGGGCTTCCGAAACGCTAACGTCGGAGGTCGCATCTTGCGCCAGTTCACGCACGCCCGTACCGGGCAGCAATCCCACCTCATTCAATCCATTGTCCGCGCAGCACTGCGCGACGCAGCAACCGCCAGCACGTACCAAGACGCGCTCGATGCGACCGGTGCAGCACTGGCCGCGATCGCCGCGCTCGTCCGTGCGGAGGTGCGCCATGGCTGAGCTGCGCTGCAAGATTGGCGATCTGGCGATCGTCACGAAATGCGACGCACGCGCTCGCATCGGCATGCTGGTCGAGGTGGCATCGGCTCGCCCGACGCCGGATCACGATTGGCGAGTGCGGATCTTGGGCGGCCCCGTCTCGGGGCGTAGCGTCTACGGTCGGCGGTCCGGCGAATTCACGCACGCAGCCGTCCACGACTGGAACCTCACGCCGATTCGCGGCGAAGCGGAGCTGGATTGCGCGATCGATGTCGGGCAACTCCTCGCGTCGATTCTGGAGGTGCGCCATGTCTAAATACCGCCTGCCGAACGAAGTCACGATGATCGCCATGTGTGCGGCCCATCAGTTCGCCCAGCTCGAAGCCCTGTTCGATGCTATCCGTTCGCATCTTGCGGAGGGCACCTACGAGCGAGCGCTCGTCGACATGGGGCAAAGCGTCGCGAGCCGGTATTCGGCCGAAATGCGCCGCACGGCGCAGCCGGAGGTGTGCCATGACTGATCAGCGCATCCGAACCGCGGTTGTCGACGGATTCGACAACGCACCGCCGCTGGATACGGGCGCACCGATCGAGCTGCAATTCGCCGTCGACCTTGGCGCGATCTGCGCCGACGCGTGGCTCGACCTGAAAGGCGACGTGCGGCTGCACGACTACGCGGCGCATCAGGCCGCCGCGTTCGCACGCGGCATGGAATCCGCCATGCAAGACGCGGGCGACGTCGACGCGCACCGCGTAACGATCAGCCGCCAAGCGTTCGCAGCCGGCCTGATGGGGCGCGTGCAGCAGCATCTGTTCGCGGCGCTCGGGCTTGTCACGCGCGAACCGCGCACGACGCATTGAGGGCGCGGCCATGGCAAAGACGAACAAGAACGCCGTGCAACCGCTCGCCTCGCACTTCGTGGCCGAGGTGAACCGCCCCGATCGCAACCGGATCGGCACGCGGATCAGCGATGCGATGGAGCTGCTCGACAGCCTGCATTGGGCGGCCGACAAGGCCATGTCCGATGACGACTACTGGCTTGTGCTGAGCCTGTTCCGCGCGTCCCTGCCGTCGATCGGCGCGGCGCTGGAGGCGGCCAACGACGCCCTTGGCGAGTCGCGGCTCGGCCGCTACGTCTACAGCAACGACATCACGGCCGGCTGACGCTCCGCCGCTAGGCATCGTCGCATCATTCAATTTTTCGCGCGTCGGGTAGCTGCTTACCCGATATGGACTACTAATCGGGAGTCGGCCGACGCGCGTCCAGTGGGAACCTATGAGTAACGCACCCATGTCCGAATTCGAGCGGGCGAGAGTCGCGCTCGGCTATGTCCCGCCCGACGACCGCGATACGTGGCGTCAGGTGGGGATGGCGCTCAAGGCCGAGTTTGACGAGGAGGGCTTTGCCCTCTGGAACGAATGGAGCCAAGGCGCGCAGAACTACAACGGCAAGGACGCGCGCGATGTGTGGAAGTCGTTCAAGGGCGGCAAGATCACCATCAACACGCTGTTCCACCTTGCCAAACAAGGCGGCTTCGATCCGCGTGCGCATCGAGCGAAGCCGGTCGACCCAGCGGAGCGCGAGCAGCAGAAAGCCGAGCGCGCGGCACGCGAAGCGGCCGAGCTGGCCGAACTGACCGAGAAACAGCAAGCCGCGTCGGCGCTCGCTGAATCGATCTGGTCGGCGGCCGAGCCTGCGCCGGCCGATCACCCGTATCTCGTTCGCAAGCGCATTCCGGTCGACGCGCTCCGCGTCTATCGCGGCGGCATGTGCATCGGCACGGCCGCATGCGACGGAGCGCTCGTCATCCCGGCGCGTGACGCGGACGGGAAGCTGTGGACGCTGGAGTTCGTCCTGACGGACGGCCAGAAACGCTATCTGCCGAACGGCCGCAAGGCGGGCTGCTTCTCGTTGATCGGCGGTCCGCTATCTTCCGCGCCGTCCACGCTGCTGATTGGCGAGGGTTACGCCACGTGCGCGACGCTCGCGGCCGCGACGGGCTATCCGGCCACTGTCGCGTTCGACGCCGGCAACCTGCACGCGGTCGCGACGGCGCTGCGCGGCCAGTATCCGGACGCCCGCATCGTCGTTTGCGCCGACGACGATCACACGACGAAGGGCAATCCGGGCGTAACGAAGGCCCGCGCGGCGGCCGAGGCCGTCGCCGGCATCGTGGCCGTACCCGACTTCGGTCCGAACCGCCCGGCAGCCGACACCGACTTCAACGACCTGGCTGCGCACCTCGGCCCGGATGCGGTGGCCGCCGCCGTGCGTGCTGCGCTCGCGCCGGCCGGCTCGGCGGATGCCGGCAAGGGCAAGGCTGCTCCAGCCGCCGCGAAGCCCGCCAAGCGCCCCAAAACGGCCCGCGCGCAGGATGGCAAGTCGCGGTTCGTCGTTGATGACAAGGGCGTGTGGTTTCACGGCTTCAACAATCAAGGCGATCCGCTTCCGCCGCATTGGGTCAGCACGCGTATCGACGTGATCGCGGAGACGCGAAACGAGATGAACAGCGAGTGGGGCTACCTGCTCGAATTCACGGACCGCGACGGCATCCTGAAACGGTGGGCGGTGCCGGCCGGCCTCTTTGCCGGCGACGGTACGGAGCTGCGTCGCATGCTGCTCGATATGGGCGTGAAGCTCGGCGTGACGCAGATCGCCCGCACGCAGATCGCGAACTATGTGCAGATGGCGCAGCCGGACGAGCGCGTGCGCTGCGTGCCGCGCGTCGGCTGGCATCACGGCGCGTTCGTGCTGCCCGATCGCGTCATCGGCACCGGCAAAGAGGCGCTGATCTATCAGGCCGACACGCCGATCCAGAGCCAGTTTAAGGAGCGCGGGACGTTGGACGGCTGGCAACGCGAGGTCGCGGCCTACTGCGTCGGCAATAGCCGCCTCCTGTTCTGCGTCGCTACCGCCTTCGCTGGTCCGCTGCTGCACTTCTCCGGGCTTCAGTCGGGCGGCTTTCACCTGCTCGGCACGACGTCCAAGGGCAAGTCGACGGGTGGCGTCATCGCCGCGTCCGTGTTCGGCTCGCCGGACTACGTGCGGAGCTGGAAGGCGACCGACAACGCGCTCGAAGCCGTCGCCACGCAGCATAGCGACGCGCTGCTGATTCTCGATGAAATCGGGCAGGTCGAGCCGCGCTTGGTCGGCGACGTGATTTACATGCTCGCGAACGAGTCGGGCAAGGCCCGCGCGTCGCGTAGCGGCTCAGCAAAGCCGGTTCTCACTTGGCGGCTGCTGTTCCTGTCGAACGGCGAAAAGAGCGTGTCCGCGCTGATGGCCGAGGGCAACAAGCCCATGAAAGGCGGTATCGAGGTGCGTTTGCCCGCGATCCCGGCCGAGGTCGGCGAAATGGGCGTGGTGGAGAAACTGCACGGCTTCCCGACGCCGGCCGCGTTGATCGAGCATCTAGAGCGGCACGCGGGCATGCACTACGGCACGGCAGGCCCCGCGTTCATCGAGTGGGCGTCGTCTCAGGCCGGCGAGCTGGCCGAGCATCTGCGTGTGCGCGTCGACGAGCTGGTCGGGCAATGGGTGCCGGAAGGCTCGCATTCGCAGGTCGCCCGCGTCGCCAAGCGGTTCTGTCTCGTTGCGGTGGCCGGCGAACTGGCGACGGCGCACGGGCTGACTGGCTGGCCGCAAGGCGAAGCGGTCGAGGCCGCGCGTCGCTGCTTCGAGGGCTGGCTCGAACTTCGCGGCGGCACCGGCAATTCGGACGAGGCGGAAGCCGTGCGGCAGGTACAGCATTTCCTCGCCGCGCATGGCGACAACCGTTTCGTGTGGATGAACCGGGCACAGGACGACCATCGGCCGAACGTGCCGCATCGAGCGGGCTTCAAGCAGCACGTGAAGCGCGACGAGCGGCGCACGCCCATCGCCTCCGATCGCGAGTATTACGCCGAGTTCGGCGGCAAGATGAGCGCCGACGATGCCGAAAGCGTCGAGACGGAGTACCTGATCGAAGCGGCCGTGTTTCGCAAGGACGTGTGCGCCGGGTTCGATCACAAGATCGTCGCCAAGGCACTGATGAAGCGTGGCGTGCTGATGCCGCGTAGCGACGGCTATCCGTACCGGCAGGAGTACATCCCCGGTCACGGCAAGTTCATGGTCTATCGCGTGTTGCCGTCCATCTTCACGCTTGAGCTGTGAAATGCACCGCCGCCGTCCGGTAGGGCGGTGGCGGGCATTCCTTTGCGCGGCATTTTTCGCCCGTGCGTCAAAGTTACTTTGAGCGATCCGCTCCAGATGGAACCGGGCGGGCGCTGGCCGTGAATCTTGCCGCCACCGTAACAATCCGGGCTGGTTTATCTCCAGTATCTCCAGCGTTCTCCAAATTGTTTGGAGACACGCGAAGCCTTACCCCACAAGGCTTTGCGGCCGATTCAGGCGTTTATCTCCAAATCTCCAACTCGTTTTGCACTGAGCGGACAGGCGTCAAGCGTCTGCGTCGACCGCGACGCCAGACGGGGCGCGGCTCTCCGGGATTTGACGGGTGTCGGAGACGTGTTTTTGAGGGGGGTGTCCGCGACGCGCACCGATCCGGCATTGTTGCGCCCGTGGCAACTGTCGGGGTGGCCGGAAAGCGGGGGACCCTGCGTCTAGGCCAAAGACGCGGGGGCTCACACCCGCGTTTTCTCTCTAGCCGCGACACCCCAAGGGGGGTCATATTCATACCGAAATGCAGGGAGCCGGCAGTGCCGCGGCATTTCTGAAAAATCGGTGGGAAATACTCGGCAAGGGGGTCATATGAAGCTGGGCTAGACTAAACAGCTAGCGTCAGATCGTCTGACTCGGTTCGGCCTGAGCAGCCATCGCACGTGCATCAAGCGATGACCGTTTTAGGCTGGGAGTTGCCGGTCACGCGTCGGCATGTAAACGACTGCTGCGATCAAGAGCTGACACTACTAGTCGGACCTGGAGGTATCAAACGGCATGAATGACGACGATGACGATCAGAAGCACATTTGCTTTGAGTGTGCCGCAGAGTCCTACCTTTCAGCGGCGATCGAGAAGGACGGCAAGCCGGAGGAGTGCTCCTACTGCGGGCAGACGCAGACCTGCATTCCCATCAAGGAACTGGCGGACCGTATCGAGTCTGCTTTCGATGATCACTACATCCGCACGCCCGATCAGCCGAACTCATGGCAGCAAAGCCTGCTGTCGGATCGCGAGTCTGACTACGAGTGGGAGCGCGAAGGCCAACCGGTGCTTGAGGCTATTGAGGAAGCTGCTGTTATCCCGCGGGAAGCTGCCGAAGACGTCCTTGACATTCTCGACGACCGGCACGGCGACTTCGATGCAGCGGCCATGGGCGACGAGACCGAGTTCTCATCCGACACGTATTACGAGGAGAAAGGCGCAAGCGCTCAGGGCTGGCACGAAGAGTGGCAATATTTCGAGCAGTCGCTCAAGACCGAGGCCCGGTTTTTCAGCCGTTCTGCCTCAGAACTTCTCGCGCGGATATTCGGGAGCATTGACGTGCTCAAGACCAGGCCACGTCATCCGCTAGCTGTGAATGCCGGTCCCAGCCGCAGGCTCACTAACCTATATCGCGCCCGCGTCTTTCAGTCTGAAGACAAGCTCGAAGAGGCGCTGTGCCGTCCCGACGTGCATCTGGGTTCGCCTCCGACTCGGTTTGCCAACTCAGGCCGGATGAACGCGCGCGGTATCTCGGTTTTCTATGGTGCCACTAGTGCATCCGTGGCCCTGGCCGAAGTACGCCCCCCTGTGGGGAGCAAGGTTGTCGTCGCGAAGTTCGCCATCACCCGCCCCTTGCGCCTTCTCGACCTCACCGCCCTTGACGGTGTCCAAGACGGGGGCAGCATTTTCGATCCATCCCTGAAGAGCCGCCTCGAACGCGTTGCCTTTCTCCGGTCCCTTGGGCAACTCATGACGCGCGCTGTGATGCCGGATGACGAGGCTTTCGACTACCTTGCGACGCAAGCCATTGCGGACTTTCTCGCGACCGAGAACGAGCCAAGGTTCGACGGCATCATTTTTGGTTCAGCTCAGTCTAAGGAAGGGAACAATGTCGTGCTCTTCCACAAAGCAGCGCGTGTGGAAGCCATGGATCTTCCTATTGGCACCGAGATCGATGTGCACACCGGCTATGGAACCGAAGATGGGTGGGAGACTGACTACGGGGTGAGCGAAGTCGTACCGAAGGCGGAGCCACCCGTGCCGAAAGATGAAATGGACGGTCTAACCGGCCTTGTTCCGCATTTCGGCCTTTCCTACAGCGCTGATGACGACTATCGCGATACTGCTTTGCGCGTCGATCCTGCCTCGGTTGAGGTCCATCACGTGAACTCAGTCAAGGTCTATAGCACACGGTTTGCCGTGAGCCGCCACCGCCGCGAGAAGCAAGACTGGAAGTTCTGAGCTGGGCGGCAGGGCGGGTGGATCGGACTCTTGATAAAGCCACAACTTCCTCCGGCAGTTCTTGTCCCCAAACCCATTCGCGCATTCGTTCATCCGCGCAAGGTCGCACACAAGACGTTCGTGATGCAATCTGACAGACCGCAACCGCTGCAAAGCGGACGTTGAACAGTAACGTTTGAATGGCAGGGTCGATCACGGCCCTTGATGAAGTGGCGGCCAAGCGATCTCGGACCCGACACTGATTCATACGCGCAGCGGTCTATCTTGCCGCCGCGATCAGGATGATCTGCGCCCCACCTTGTTTGTCGAGATAGTCCGCCCACCACTGCATCATGCGATGGCGCTCCGACAGATACTCAGCATGGTTGTATGCCGCCCGCACACCGTCCTGCTCTGAGTGGGCGAGCTGGCGCTCGATCCAGTCGGAATTGAATCCCTTCTCGTTCAAGATCGTTGAAGCGAGACCCCGGAACCCATGCCCGGTCATGCGGCTTCGATAGCCCATCCGGTATAGCGCGTACAGGATCGTGTTCTCGCTCATCTGCTGCAACGGTCTACGGCTGTTCGGGAACAGCCAGCGACGGTGACCCGTCAGCGCGCGTAGCTCGGAAAGCAGCGCGATCGTCTGCTCTGCGAGCGGCACGATATGCACGCGGCGCATCTTCATCTTCTCGGCCGGAATGCGCCACTCTCGACGCTCCAAGTCGATCTCCGTCCACTCCGCCTGCCGCAACTCGATAGTGCGAACGAACGTCAATGCCAGGAATCGCAGAGCAAGCCGAGTCTCCGGCTCGCCCTCATAGGCCGCAATCGAGCGAAGCAGCTCCGGCAGCTCGCTTTCGCCGACTCGCGCCATATGCTTGACGGGCACTGCCTTCAATGCGCCTCGCAGGTCCGGCGACGGATCTCGCTCGGCACGGCTCGTTGCAACGGCATAGCGAAAGACTTGGCCGCATGTCTGCAACGTCTTGCGCGCAGTCTCGAACGCCTCTCGACCTTCGATTCGTCGAATGACCGCGAGCAAATCCGGTGCGCCGATCGAAGAAATAGGACGCTGGCCGATCAGGGGAAACACCTCGCGATCGAGCTGTTTCTTGACTCGGTTCGCGTGCGAAGCGCTCCATGTCGCTTGCTGCGCCTCGTACCACTCCAGCGCGACGGCCTCGAAGGTGTTCTGTGCGGCAATGGCGCGAGTCTGCTTCTCGACGTCACGCTCGAACGCAGGGTTCTTCCCTTCCGCTAACAGCCGCTTCGCTTCGTCACGCCTCGACCGAGCATCAGCGAGCGACGTCGCGGGATAGTCGCCGAACGTCAGCAGGTTTTCTTTGCCATTGAACCGGTATTTGAGCCGCCATTTCTTCGAACCACTGGAGCGCAGATCGAGATACAGGCCGCCGCCGTCGAAGAGTTTGTTTCCCCCGGCCTCATCGAATCTAGCGTTGCGGCACTTGGCGTCGGTAAGAGGTTTGGTTTTCATTGTTCGTCGGGGGTACGGCATACCCCCAAATCCCGGAAGTCATACCCCGAATCTTACCCCCAAATTTTGGGGATGCCCCGGCCTCTCACGGGACGTCCTGAAACAAAAAACCCGCGTCAGCGCTAGGCTGGACGCGGGTTTTGGGACTTCCGGGTACTACTTGAAACTAGTGTTTGGTGCCGGCTGCAGGACTCGAACCCGCCACCTGATGATTACAAATCAACTGCTCTACCAGATGAGCTAAGCCGGCGTAAGCGCGAGATTCTACCTCATTTCACGATCTTGAGGCGAGGTCTGCCGCCTTTCGAGCCGTCGCCGTCGGTTTTCGGCGGTTCGTCGGCGCCTTCGGACGGCTCCTCGTTCGCCCCGTCATCGACGACAGGCGTCAACACGGCAGGCGACTCGTCACGCGGCGCATCTTCCGCCTGCGCGGCATCGTCTTCGAACGCGCCCGAATCCGCGCCCTCGCCCGCGACCGCATCGACCTGGAACGCCATCCCCTGCCCGTTCTCCCGCGCGTAAATCGCGAGCACGTTGGCCACCGGAATCTCGATCTTGTGCGCCTTCCCGGAGAACCGGGCGGTGAACTCGATCCACTCGTTACCCATCTGCAGCTGGCTCGTCGCCTCGAAGCTGATGTTGAGCACGATCTCGCCGTCACGCACGAACTGACGCGGCACGCGCGTCGAGTTGTCGACCCTCACCGCGATATGCGGCGTGTAACCGTTATCGGTGCACCACTCGTACAACGCGCGCAGCAGATAAGGTTTCGTTGAAATCTCTTGCATCACAATCCTCGAACCCGGAGCGGGCACGCGGCACGCCGCGCCGCCCGCTCCGTCATGCACTCATTGCACCATCAACGACGCATGACCTTTTCGGACGGCGTCAGTGCTTCGATATAGGCCGGACGGCTGAAGATCCGCTCGGCGTACTTCATCAGCGGCGCGGCATTCTTCGACAGCTCGATGCCGTAGTGATCCAGACGCCACAAGAGCGGCGCGATCGCGACATCGAGCATCGAGAACTCCTCGCCGAGCATGTACTTGTTCTTCACGAAGATCGGCGCGAGCTGCGTCAGGCGATCGCGGATCGCGAGGCGTGCCTTCTCGTGGTTCTTCTCCGCTGCCTTGCCCTTTTCGTTCTCGAGCGTGCTGACGTGAACGAACAGCTCCTTCTCGAAGTTGAGCAGGAACAGGCGTGCACGTGCGCGCTGCACCGGGTCGGCCGGCATCAGTTGCGGGTGCGGGAAGCGCTCGTCGATGTATTCGTTGATGATGTTCGATTCGTACAGAATCAGGTCGCGCTCGACCAGAATCGGCACCTGACCGTACGGGTTCATCACCGAGATGTCTTCCGGCTTGTTGAACAGGTCGACGTCACGGATCTCGAAATCCATGCCCTTCTCGAACAGCACCAGCCGGCAACGCTGGGAGAACGGGCAAGTTGTGCCGGAATACAGAACCATCATATTTGCGTTTCCTCAAAAAAGCCGAGGGCCGGCACGCGGCGCAACCCCTTTCACGGGTTCCGCCTTGCGCCGGCCCCACGCCGGTCAGGCGTGTTTACTTGATATCTTTCCAGTACGCGGCATTGAGCCGCCAGGCCAGGAAAGTCAGGACACCGAGAAAGACCAGCACCCACACGCCGAGGCGCTTGCGGGTCTGCTGGGCCGGCTCGGACATCCATGTCATATAGGCCACCAGGTCGGCCACCGCAGCATCATAGTCCGGCGACGACAACGTCCCCGGCGTGACCTGCTGGAAGCCGACGAGCTTGTGGACCTTCTCGCCCGTCTCCTCGTCCGTCTTGTCTTCGAATTTGGCAGTGCGCTGCCCCTGCAGTTGCCACAATACATGGGGCATGCCGACGTTCTCGAACACCGCGTTGTTCCAGCCGCTCGGCCGCGTATCGTCGCGGTAGAAACTCCGCAGGTACGTGTAGAGCCAGTCGCGGCCGCGCGCCCGCTCCTCGACCGACAGGTCGGGCGGCGAGGTGCCGAGCCAGTTCTTCGCGTCTTCGGGCCGCATCGCGACGGACATCGTGTTCCCGACCTTGTCGGTCGTGAACAGGAGATTCGTTTCGATCTCCTTCTGGGATATGCCCAGATCCGTCAGACGGTTGTAGCGCATCAGGTTCGCGCTGTGGCAGTTCAGGCAATAGTTTACAAACAATTGCGCGCCGTGCTGAAGCGAAACGAGATTTTCCGTGTTATCGGGCGCCCGGTCGAGCGGAAAATTACCTTCCGCGCGCACGGCCGGCGCCGCCAGCAGCGCCACGGCCGTTGCCCCGATCAGTGCGAGCGTCGAAAGCAGTTTCTTCATGTCGTTCTCTCCTCGCTCTCGTTAATGGGGCTTGAAGCGCACCCGTTCCGGCGGCTGCTTGAACGTGCCAAGCGGTGTCCAGACGGGCATGCCGAGGAAGAACGCAAAGTAGATCAGCGCGCAGCCCTGCGCGATCAGCGTCGCGGCCGGCGATGGCGGCCGTGTGCCGAGGAACGCGAGGGTCAGGAACGCCGCGACGAAGATCCCGAGGAACACTTTGTGGAACAACGGCCGATAGCGGATCGACTTCACCGGGCTACGGTCGAGCCACGGCAGGAAGAACAGCGTGATCACCGCGGAACCCATCACGACGACGCCCCAGAACTTCGATTCCGTCAGGAACATGAACACGACGATCGCCGCGGCCAACACGGGCAGGCCGACCTTCCACTTGCCGCGCGCGCGGATCAGCGCGAGCACGCCGAGCAGCGCGATCACGATCATCAGCACGATCTTGAACGGGTCGGTGGTCGCGCGCAGCATCGCGTAGAACGCAGTGAAGTACCAGACCGGCGCGATCTCCGGCGGCGTCTGCAGCGGGTTCGCCGGGACGAAGTTGTTCGACTCGAGGAAGTACCCGCCCATCTCCGGCGAGAAGAACACGATCAGCGCGAACACCATCAGGAACACGCAGACACCGAAGAAATCGTGCACCGAGTAGTACGGATGGAACGGGATGCCGTCGAGTGGAATGCCGTTCGCGTCCTTCTTCGCCTTGATCTCGATGCCGTCCGGGTTATTCGACCCCACTTCGTGCAATGCGACGAGGTGCGCGATCACGAGGCCGACCAGCACGAGCGGAATCGCGATCACGTGGAACGCGAAGAAGCGGTTCAGCGTGACGTCGGACACGACATAGTCGCCGCGGATCCACAACGACAGGTCCGGGCCGACGAACGGGATCGCCGAGAACAGGTTCACGATCACCTGCGCACCCCAGAACGACATCTGGCCCCACGGCAGCAGGTAGCCGAAGAACGCCTCGGCCATCAGGCACAGGAAGATCGCACAACCGAAGATCCACACGAGCTCGCGCGGCTTGCGGTACGACCCATACATCAGCCCGCGGAACATGTGCAGGTACACGACGACGAAGAACATCGATGCACCTGTCGAGTGCATGTAGCGGATCAGCCAGCCCCACGGCACCTCGCGCATGATGTACTCGACCGACGCGAATGCGAGCATCGAGTCGGGCTTGTAGTTCATCGTCAGGAAGATGCCCGTGACGATCTGGTTGACGAGCACGAGCAGCGCGAGGGAGCCGAAGAAGTACCAGAAGTTGAAGTTCTTCGGCGCGTAGTACTCGGAAACGTGCTTCTTCCAGGTGGACGTGAGCGGGAAGCGCTGGTCGATCCAGCCGGTGAGACCTGTCGTGGAGACTTCCTTGTTGTCGGCCATCACGCTTCTCCTTTCTCGTCCTTGCCGATCACGAGGGTCGTCGCCGACGTGAACATGTAGGGCGGGATGTCGAGATTCTGAGGCGCCGGCTTGTTCTTGAACACGCGGCCGGCGAGGTCGTAGGTCGAACCGTGGCACGGGCACAGGAAACCGCCCGGCCAGTCGTCCGGCAGGTTCGGCTGCGGACCCGGCGTGAAGCGTTGGCTGGGCGTGCAGCCGAGGTGCGTACACACGGCCATCACGACGAGAATGTTCTTGCGATCGGCCCGCGCGCGATATTCGTTCGCGCAATACGCGGGCAACGGCATCGAATACGGGGATTTCGAGGTCGGATCGGCCACTTCCTTGTCGGCCTTGACGACGTCGGCGAGCATGTCGTCGGTGCGGTTCAGGATCCAGACCGGCTTGCCGCGCCACGGCACGGTGACCATCTCGCCGGGCTTCAGGCCGCTGATGTCGACCTCGACCGGGGCTCCGGCCGCTTTCGCTTTCGCGGACGGCGCAAGCGACGCCGCGAAAGGTATGACGGTGGCTACGCCTCCCACGCCACCTGCTACGGATGTCGCAATCAGCCAGGTACGGCGGCCGCTGTCGACGCGTTTCTCTTCCTTGTCTCGCATCACACGCCCCACTTCTGAGTTGGATTTTCCGTCACGACTTTTCATTCCGCCGCTAGTTTGCGCGAATGGAGTCGCCATTTACAAGGCCCGGAGATGAAAATCCCTTCGAAGTAGTTGATAGTTAAGGGTTTCCCCCCACTATCGGAGCGATTAAATCATTTCACTTTTAAGCGGATGCTACATTGCGAAATTTCGATGCGCCGCCGCAAATCCGTCGCTCAGACCGGATTATGAATATCGATAAAAAGGTGTTCGATATCGAATTCTTCGGACAAGTGGGCGCCAAGCGCCTGGATTCCGTAGCGTTCGGTCGCATGGTGCCCTGCCGCAACGAACGCGACGCCGCTCTCGGCCGACGCGTGCGTGACGGGTTCCGATACTTCGCCGGTCAGGAACACGTCGGCGCCAGCGTCGATCGCGGCATCGAAATAGCTCTGCGCGGCACCCGTGCACCACGCGATGCGGCGCAGCTGCATCTCCGGATCGCCGAGCACGAGCGGCGTGCGGCCGAGCGTGCGCTCGACCTTCGCGACGAAGTGCTCGAGCGTGACGGGCATCGGCAGCGTGGCCATCCAGCCGAGGTCGCCGTCGCCGAAACGCTGTTCGCCGATCAGCCCGAGCTTCTCACCGAGCTGAGCGTTGTTGCCGAACTCGGGATGCGCGTCGAGCGGCAGGTGGAACGCGAACAGGTTCAGGTCGTTCGCGAGCAGCAGCTTCAGGCGCCGGTACTTGCGGCCGGTGATCTGCGGCGCCTCGTTGCGCCAGAAATAGCCGTGATGGACGAGCACCGCATCCGCCCCCCATTCGAGCGCGGCTTCGAGGAACGCGAGCGACGCCGTCACGCCGGTGGCGATCTTCTCGATCTTGCGACGCCCCTCGACCTGGAGGCCATTCGGGCAATAGTCCTTGAAGCGCGCGGTTTCAAGGGTATTGTTCAAGTACAATTCAAGTTCGATCCGATCCATATAAACCTCTAATCCATTCAGATGCTTAGACGCTTCTGGCTGTTCTTCGCGCAGGCGGTGACCGTACTGCTCGCGCTGATGTTCATCGTCGTGACGCTCAAGCCGCAATGGCTGCAACGGCAAGGACAGCTCGGCAAGCAGCTCGCCACGCCGATCGTCGCGCTGCGGGAAGTCGCGCCGGGCATCGGCGGTGCACCGGCGACCACGTCATACGCGGAGGCCGCGCAAAAGGCGATGCCCGCCGTCGTCAACGTCTTCTCCAGCAAGGATGGCTCGCTGCCGCCCGACCCGCGCGCGAAGGATCCGCTGTTCCGCTACTTCTTCGGCGACCGCAACGCCCGCAAGCAGCAGGACGAACCTGCCGCCAACCTCGGCTCCGGCGTTATCGTGAGCCCTGAAGGTTACATTCTAACGAACCAGCACGTCGTGGACGGCGCCGACCAGATCGAAGTCGCGCTCGCCGACGGCCGCACGGGCACCGCGAAGGTGATCGGCAGCGACCCCGAAACCGATCTCGCCGTGCTGAAGATCAACATGACGAACCTGCCGACGATCACGCTCGGCCGCTCCGACCAGTCGCGGGTCGGCGACGTCGTGCTCGCGATCGGCAACCCGTTCGGCGTCGGCCAGACGGTCACGATGGGGATCATCAGCGCGCTCGGCCGCAACCATCTCGGCATCAACACGTTCGAAAACTTCATCCAGACCGACGCGCCGATCAACCCCGGCAACTCGGGCGGCGCGCTGGTCGACGTGAACGGCAACCTGCTCGGCATCAACACGGCGATCTACTCGCGCTCGGGCGGCTCGCTCGGCATCGGCTTCGCGATCCCCGTGTCGACCGCGCGCACCGTGCTCGAAAGCATCATCACGACGGGCTCGGTCACGCGCGGCTGGATCGGCGTCGAGCCGCAGGACGTCACGCCGGAAATCGCCGAGTCGTTCGGGCTCCAGCAGAAGTCGGGCGCGATCGTCGCGGGCGTGCTGCAGGGCGGTCCGGCCGACAAGGCCGGCATCAAGCCGGGCGACATCCTCGTGAGCGTGAACGGCGACGACATCACCGACACGACGAAGTTGCTGAACACCGTCGCGCAGATCAAGCCGGGCACGCCGACCAAGGTGCACGTCGTGCGCAAGGGCAAGGAGTTCGACGTGAGTGTGGTGATCGGCAAGCGCCCGCCACCGCCGAAGCAGACGCTCGACGAACAGGACAGCGACAGCGAGTGACATCCGGCGGGCGGTGTATCGGCGGGCGCCGCTTGCCGGCCAAGGATGGAAATGCAAAAGGGCAGCCTGATCGGCTGCCCTTTTGTTTTGCTTCGAAGATCCTTCGTCACGGTGACGGAGCTGCGTTCACCCGCCGCCTGCACCGCCCGGTCGCGCGCCCGGATTCAACGTCGTCGAAGTGCCGCATCGACGGCGCCCCTCATGCCGGGCGCCGCGCGCCGCGTTTCATCAACTCGCGGCGCCGTTCTCGGCCTCGGGTTCTTCCGTCGGCTTCGGCACGAAGAATCGCGCGGCCAGCAGCCCGATTTCGAACAGCACGACGAGCGGCAGCGCGAGCATCAGCTGCGAGAACACGTCCGGCGGCGTGACGACCGCCGCGACGACGAACGCGCCGACGATCACGTACGGCCGCATCTCCTTCAGCTTCTTCAGCGTCAGCACGCCCATCCGGACGAGCAGCACGACGACGATCGGCACTTCGAACGTGACCCCGAACGCGATGAACATCCCGAGCACGAAGCTCAGGTAGTTGTCGATGTCGGTCGACATCTCCGCGCCGAGCGGCGCGTTGTAGTGCGCCATCACACGGAAGATCGTCGGGAACACGAGGAAGTATGCGAACGCCATCCCGCACAGGAACAGGACGTAGCTGCTGCCGACGAGCGGCACGACGAGCTTCTTCTCGTGCTGATACAGCCCCGGCGCGACGAACGCCCAGATCTGGTAAAGCACGATCGGCAGCGCGATCACGAGCGCGACGAGCATCGTGACCTTCATCGGCACGAAGAACGAGCCGGTGACGTCGGTCACGATCATCCTGCCGCCCTTCGGCAGGTTCTCCATCAGCGGCCGCGCGAGCAGCCGGAAAATGTCGGGCGCCCAGTACACGAGCCCGAGGAACACGACGATCACGGCCAGCCCCGCGCGAATGATGCGATCGCGAAGCTCGACGAGATGGGAAATGAAGGTTTCTTCCGGGGCGTCGCCCGGATTCTGCTGGGGGTCGCTCACACCGGCCCTCGGTAGGATTGACGAGCGAGCATGCGCTCGGCTCAGAAGAAGCGCGTCGGCCGGCGCAGGCTGGCCGGCTGATGGCGCGCGACACGCGCGGCGCCCGACTGCACGTGCGTGCGGCGGGTCGTCGCGCGCTTGTACCAGACAGGCGTCGCCGCCTGTTTCACACGCCAGTTGCGACGCTTCGGCGCGAGCGCGGCCATGCTGCCCCGCCACGACGGCGCCGCGGGCGTGTCGGAGCCGTACGTGCCGGCATCGACCGAGCCTTCGTTAAGACCGCCGACCGCGGAGTTCCACGTGTCGTTCAGTTCCTTCTCGTGCTCGCGCAGGTTGTCGTGAATCGTCGTCTCGACATTGCGCGCGGCCGACTCGAAATCGGTCTTCATCGTCCGCAGCGCGTCGAGTTCGATTTCGCGCGAGACCTCGGCCTTCACGTCGTTGATGTACCGCTGCGCGCGGCCGAACAATGCGCCTGCCGTACGCGCGACGCGCGGCAGGCGCTCGGGGCCGAGCACCACGAGCGCGACGACGCCGATCAGCGCCATCTTCGAAAGACCGAGATCCAGCATTGCGAATGCCTGTCAGCGTACCGGCGTTACGCCTTGTTCGAGTCGGAACGCGTCGTTTCCTTCGCGTTGACGTCGACCGAACCCGAACGCGGCAGTTGCTGCGCATCCGCCGGTGTCTCGCCTTCCTTCATGCCGTCCTTGAAACCCTTCACGGCGCTGCCGAGGTCGTTGCCGATGTTGCGCAGCTTCTTCGTACCGAAAACCAGCGCGACGATCAGCAGCACGATCAGCCAGTGCCAAATGCTCAATCCACCCATGATGAAACCTCTCCTCAACCACGCCGCGTCGCGGCGCAAATCGCCGGCGGCACGCCGGCTTCGACTATCGATGCGGGGAAACGCCCCGCCACGTCAACCCATCCGCAGCCACGGGCGCGGGCCGGCCAGGATGTGCGCGTGCAGGTGGTAGACCTCCTGCCCGCCGCCGGGGCCCGTGTTGATCACCGTGCGAAAACCGGTTTCGCCTCCCGTGTATGCAACGCCGAGCTGGTCGGCCAGACGGGCGACCAGCAGCATCAGCCGGCCGAGCATCGGCGCGTCGGCCTCGCTCGCCGCCGACAGCGTCGGCACATGCCGGCGCGGAATGACGAGCACGTGCGTCTCGGCCGCCGGGCGGATGTCGCGGAACGCGACGAATTCGTCGTCCTCGTGCACCTTCGTGCTCGGGATCTCGCCCGCCGCGATCTTGCAGAACAGGCAATTCGGATCGTGACTCATGTTGCTCCTGCGAAACGCCCGTGCGCCGGTCAGAACCAGGCCTGCGGATCGAGCGTCTTGTTGTCGTTCAGGTACAGCCAACCTTTGATGATACGGTACAGCGTCCAAATCCACGTGACAAACATGATCACGAATCCCACCACCACGAACATCAGCGCGAAGCCGATCACGTAGGCGATCAGCGCGCGCCAGAACGTGCGGATCTGCCACTCGAAATGGTCGGCGTACGGCGTGCCGGCCACGTCGCCGCGCTTCACGTAGTTGATGATGATCGCGATGATCCCGGTGACGCCACCCGTCAGCCAATGAATCGCGTAGAGGCCATACAGCACGTGCGTCAGCGTGCGCAGACCTGCCAGTCGCTCGGCGTCCGCTGCGCCCGGCACCGACGGTGTCGGAAACTGGCTCGGCGTATCGGTCATGATGCTACCCCCGTTAGATGACAATTCTTACAGCTTACCGCACTGTCGTCGGCGCGGCAGGCCGCGCGTCGTCACCCGCCGTTTTCCTCGCGCTCGCGACGCTTGCGCAGCGCCTTTTCCTCGATGCCCGACAGACCTTCGCGGCGCTCGAGTTCGGCGATCACGTCGGCCGGGCTCAGGTCGAAATGCGACAGCATCACCAGGCAGTGGAACCACAGGTCGGCCACCTCGCCGACCAGCGCCGTCGGCGCGCCGCCCTGGCGCACGTCCTTCGCGGCCAGCACGACTTCGGTCGCCTCTTCGCCGATCTTCTTCAGCACCGCGTCGTCGCCCTTGTGAAACAGGCGCGATACGTACGATTGTTCGGGGTCGCCGCCCTTGCGGCTATCGATCACGGCCGCGAGGCGCAGCAGCGTGTCTTCGGTCGATTGCGTCATTTGTAGATGTGTTCGGGGTCTTTCAGCACCGGATCGACCGCGACCCAGTCGCCGCTGTCCACGGTGCCTTCGAATTTCTGGAAGAAGCACGAATGCCGGCCGGTGTGGCATGCGATGCCCGACACCTGCTCGACCTTCAGCAGCACGACGTCCTCGTCGCAGTCGAGCCGCACCTCGTGCACGTGCTGCACGTGGCCCGACTCCTCGCCCTTGAACCACAGGCGCTTGCGCGAACGCGAATAGTAGACCGCGCGCTGCGTCTCGATCGTCTTCGCCAGTGCCTCGCGGTTCATCCACGCGAACATCAGCACGTCGTTCGTCGAGGCTTCCTGCGCGATCACCGGCACGAGGCCGTTGTCGTCCCAGCGGACCTTGTCGAGCCACGCGGGCAGGGATTTCGTTTCCGTATTCATCACAGCCTCACCGGAATGCCCTGGTCGGCCATGAAGCGCTTCGCCTCGCCAACCGTGTGCTCGCCGTAGTGGAAGATGCTCGCGGCCAGCACTGCGTCGGCGCGGCCGTCCTTGATGCCGTCCGCGAGGTCCTGCAGCGAGCCCACGCCGCCCGATGCGATCACCGGGACCGGCACCGCGTCCGACACACCGCGCGTGAGCGCGAGGTCGAAACCGGACTTCGTGCCGTCGCGGTCCATGCTCGTGAGCAGGATCTCGCCCGCGCCGAGCTCGGCCATCTTGCGCGCCCATTCGATCGCGTCGAGGCCCGTGCCCTTGCGGCCGCCGTGCGTGAACACTTCCCAGCGCGGCGCCTCGCCGTCGGCCGACACGCGCTTCGCGTCGATCGCGACGACGATGCACTGCGAGCCGTACTTGTCGGCCGCGTCGCGCACGAGCTGCGGGTTCGCGACCGCCGACGAATTCATGCTGACCTTGTCCGCGCCGGCGTTCAACAGGCGCCGCACGTCCTCGACGGCGCGCACGCCGCCGCCGACGGTCAGCGGAATGAAGACCTGCGACGCGACGGCTTCGATGATCGGCAGAATCAGGTCGCGCTGGTCGGACGTCGCGGTGATGTCGAGGAAGGTCAGTTCGTCGGCGCCTTGTTCGTCGTAGCGACGCGCGATTTCGACGGGGTCGCCGGCATCGCGCAGTTCGACGAAATTGACGCCCTTGACGACACGCCCGGCAGTCACGTCCAGGCAGGGGATGATGCGTTTAGCTAGAGCCATGATGTTGCGCCAAATGCCGCGCTGGGACGGCCGGTTACGGAAGCCTCGCGCGAGGCTTCCGGTGGAGCCGCCCGCGGGCAGCTCCGGCAAACGGAACAACCGCGGTTACGCGTTGTCGAGTTCGCCGTTCAGTTCGTCCGCGCGCTTTTGCGCGGCCGCGAAATCGAGATCGCCGGAGTAGATCGCACGGCCGCAGATCACGCCTTCGACGCCATGCTCTTCCACTTCGCAGAGGTTCTCGATGTCCGTGAGGTTCGACAGGCCGCCGCTTGCGATCACCGGAATGCCGACCGCCTGCGCGAGCTTCACGGTCGCCTCGATGTTGATGCCCTGCAGCATCCCGTCGCGGCCGATGTCCGTGTAGACGATCGATTCGACGCCGTAGTCCTCGAACTTGCGCGCGAGATCGATCACTTCGTGGCCGGTCAGCTTGCTCCAGCCGTCGGTCGCGACCTTGCCGTCCTTCGCGTCCAGCCCGACGATGATGTTGCCGGAGAACGCGGTGCACGCGTCCTGCAGGAAGCCGGGGTTCTTCACGGCGGCAGTGCCGATGATCACGTAGGACAGGCCGGCGTCGAGATACTTCTCGATCGTCTCGAGGCTGCGGATGCCGCCGCCGAGCTGTACGGGGATTTCGTCGCCGACTTCGTCGAGGATCGCTTCGATCGCTTCGAGATTCTTCGGCTTGCCGGCGAATGCGCCGTTCAGGTCGACGAGATGGAGCCGCCGGGCGCCGAGATCAACCCACTTGCGGGCCATCGCCGCCGGGTCCTCGGAGAAAATCGTGGCCTGGTCCATATCGCCCTGTTTGAGGCGCACACACTGACCGTCTTTGAGATCGATGGCCGGAATCAGCAACATAGCAATCGGGTGTCGTCGTGGAAAATGAAAAGAATCCGGCGCGTACCGGCCAAACCGGTGCCGCGCCGTCTCGCTAGTTTAGTACAACTCTTTCGGCGCTTAAGCGGGCAAGCCCCGCGCGACAGGCCGTTCGGCCCGGTCGACTGTGGCTCGCACACCACGTTTACGGCTTCCAGTGTACGAAGTTGCGATACAGACGCAACCCGACCTCCGCGCTTTTCTCGGGGTGGAATTGGGTCGCGAAGAGGTTGTCCCGCGCGACCGCGGACGTAAACGGCGCGCCGTATACCGTTTCGCCGACCGTGTGCGCCGGGTTGTCCGGGCTCACGTAATAACTGTGCACGAAGTAGAAATATGCGTCGTCGGGCACGCCATCCCACAGCGGGTGCGGCTGCGACTGGTGCACGCGGTTCCAGCCCATCTGCGGCACCTTGAAGCGCGAGCCGTCGTCCTGCAGGCGGCCTTCGAGCTCGAAACGCACGACCTTGCCGGGCAACAGGCCGAGGCCCTTCGTGTCGCCTTCCGCGCTCCAGTCGAACAGCATCTGCTCGCCGACGCACACGCCGAGCAGCGGCTTCGTGCGCGACGCCTCGATCACGGCCTCCTGCAGCCCCGACTCGCCGAGGCAGCGCATGCAGTCGGGCATCGCGCCCTGGCCGGGCAGCACGACGCGGTCGGCCGCGCGAATCGCGGCCGGCGTATCGACGATCGCCACGTCGGCGGCCGGTTCGGCCTTCTTGAGCGCCTGCGCAACCGAGCGCAGGTTGCCCATCCCATAATCCACAATCGCAATCGAAGTTTTCATCTCAGTGCAGGCAGTAGCGCCCTCAGTCCATTGACGATGAATTCCACCGCCAGCGCCGACAGCATCAGACCCATCAGCCGCGTGGCGATGTTGATGCCGGTGCGGCCGATCCAGTTCGCGATCGGCTCGGCAAGCCGCATCGCGAAGAAACACAGGAGAGCCAGGACCGCGCCGATCGCGACGAGCCCGGCTCGCTCATACCAGTGATGCGAGTTCGCCGCATAGACGATCGCCGTGCTGATCGAGCCGGGGCCCGTGAGCAGCGGAATCGCCAGCGGCACGACCGCGATGTTGTCCTTCAGCTCGGCCTCGTGGCGCTCCTCCGGCGTCGATCGCGTGTTGCCGATCTGCGCGTTCAGCATGTTGATCGCCATCAGCAACATGATGATCCCGCCGCCCACTTCAAGGGAGCCGACCGAAATGCCGAAGAAGTCGATGATCTGCTGCCCGAGCAGCGTCGTCACCGTCATCACGCAGAACACCGACACCGACGCGATCCGGATCGTGCGGCGCCGCTCGATGTCCGACTGCTGCGCCGTCAGGCTCAGGAAAAACGGCACCGCGCCGATCGGGTTGATCAGCGCCAGCAGCGAAATGAACGATTTGAGCAGATCCATCGCAAGCCGGCGCGCCGCGCCGAAGCCGTGAGGTTGTCGTTGGCGTCCTGTCCGTTCGGAAGTTAGAGGCTGCCCTTCGTCGACGGAATCTGCCCCGCCGCACGCTCGTCGAGCTCCACCGCGCCACGCAGCGCCCGGCCGAAGGCCTTGAACACCGTTTCGAGCTGGTGGTGCGCGTTGATTCCGCGCAGGTTGTCGATGTGCAGCGTGACGCCCGCGTGGTTCACGAACCCGCGGAAGAATTCGATGGACAGGTCGACGTCGAACGTGCCGATCCGCGCACGCGTGAACGGCACGTGGAATTCAAGACCCGGCCGGCCCGAGAAGTCGATCACGACGCGCGACAGCGCCTCGTCGAGCGGCACGTACGAATGGCCGTAGCGGCGGATGCCCTTCTTGTCGCCGATCGCCTTCGCGACAGCCTGACCGAGCGTGATGCCGACGTCCTCGACCGTGTGGTGGTCGTCGATATGGGTATCGCCATGCGCTTCGACCTCGAGATCGATCAGACCATGTCGCGCGATCTGGTCGAGCATATGGTCGAGAAACGGCACGCCGGTGGCCAGCTTCTGCCGGCCCGTCCCGTCGAGATCGAGCTTCACACGGATCTGCGTTTCGCTGGTATTGCGAACGACTTCCGCCACACGCATGGCAATTCCTTGAATGAGTCTGATGTAAATGGGGATTGATCGTCGCGCGCCGCCGTGCCCTGGGCTCAACCGGGCAGCGCGAGTTTCAAAGCAGCCAGCAGGCGCGCGTTTTCGTCGGGAGAACCGACGGTCAGCCGCACGCATTCGGACAGCAACGGATGCATTTTACTCACGTTTTTGACCAGCACCCGCTCCGTGAGCAGCGCATCGAACACGGCGGCCGCGTCCGGCACGCGCACCAGCAGGAAATTGCCGGCGCTCGGGAACACCGTCGCACCCGGCAGCGCGGCCACGGCCTGCGCGAGGCGCGTGCGTTCCGCACGCAGTTCGGCCGCCTGCGCGTCGAGCACGTCGAGGTGGTCGAGCAGGAAATCGGCGGTCGCCTGGGTCAGCACGTTGATGTTGTACGGCGGGCGCACCTTGTCGAACTCGGTCAGCCACGCCGGCAGGCCGGCGAGATAGCCGAGGCGGATCCCCGCGAGGCCGAGCTTCGACACCGTGCGCATCACGACGACGTTGTCGAACTCGGCGGCACGCGGCAACCACGAGCGCTCCGCGAACGGCTGGTACGCCTCGTCGATCACGATCAGGCTGTGCCGCGCGGCCGCGATGATCCGCTCGACATCGGCTTCGTCGTACAGCGTGCCGGTCGGGTTGTTCGGGTAAGCGAGGTAGACGAGCGCGGGCCGATGCTCGGCGATCGCCGCGATCATCGCGTCGGCGTCAAGCGTCAGGTCGGCCTTGAGCGGCACGCCGACGAATTCGAGCTGCGCGAACTTCGCCGACAATTCGTACATCACGAAGCCCGGCACCGGTGCGAGCACCTTCGCGCCCGGCTTCGCACATGCCACCGACATCATGCTGATGATTTCGTCCGAGCCGTTGCCGAGCAGCACGTCGCATGCGGCCGGCACGCCCATCGCACGGCGCAGCTTGTCGAGCAGCGCGCCCGGGCGCGGCGCCGGGTAGCGGTTCAGCGCGACCTGCGCGAGGCGTTCGCCGAGCGCCGCCGCAAGCGGCGCCGGCAGCGAATACGGGTTCTCCATCGCGTCGAGCTTCACGAAACCGCTCGCGTCGGGCACCGGGTAGCTCGTCATCGCGAGCACGTCGCGGCGGATGATGTCTTGTGGCGTCGTCATGGTCTCAAGCCGGCGTGCGTCGCGCCGGCGTCAAATGGTCGGCAAGGCGGCGGCTGCCGCCCTGCGCTGGGTCTCCTCGTCGACCGGAACCGCTGCGTCGGCATCGGCTCCGGCGCGCGTCACCCCTTCATCCGGAGCTCGGCGCTACGCGCGTGCGCCTGCAGCCCTTCGCCGTATGCGAGCTCGGACGCGATCTCGCCCAGCGTCTGCGCACCTTCGGCGCTGACTTCGATCAGGCTTGAACGCTTGATGAAGTCGTACACGCCGAGCGGCGACGAGAAGCGCGCGGTGCGCGACGTCGGCAGCACGTGGTTCGGGCCCGCGCAGTAGTCGCCGAGGCTTTCGCTCGTGTAGCGGCCGAGGAAGATCGCGCCGGCGTGGCGGATTTGCTGGCCCCATTGCTGCGGCTCCAGCGCGGAAATCTCGAGGTGCTCCGGCGCGATGTCATTCGCGATCCGGCACGCTTCGGCCATATCGCGCACCTTGATCAGCGCGCCGCGGCCTTCCAGCGACGCGCGGATCACGTCCCGGCGCGGCATCGTCGGCAACAGCTCGTCGATCGCCTTCTCGACGCGCTCGAGGAACGCGGCGTCCGGGCACAGCAGGATCGACTGCGCGAGCTCGTCGTGTTCGGCCTGCGAGAACAGGTCCATCGCGACCCAGCTCGGATCGGTCGTGCCGTCGCACAGCACGAGGATTTCCGACGGGCCGGCGATCATGTCGATGCCGACCGTGCCGAACACGCGGCGCTTCGCCGACGCGACGTATGCATTGCCCGGCCCGCAGATCTTGTCGACCGGCGGCACCGTGGCCGTGCCGTACGCGAGCGCGCCGACCGCCTGCGCGCCGCCGATCGTGAACACGCGATCGACGCCGCCGAGCAGCGCCGCGGCGAGCACGAGGTCGTTCTTCACGCCGTCCGGGGTCGGCACGACCATCACGATCTCGCCGACGCCCGCGACGCGCGCGGGAATCGCGTTCATCAACACCGACGACGGATAGGCGGCCTTGCCGCCCGGCACGTACAGGCCGACGCGGTCGAGCGGCGTGACCTTCTGGCCGAGCACCGTGCCGTCGCTTTCCGTGTACTGCCAGCTATGGGTGCCGCACTCGATCTTCTGCTTCTCGTGATACGCACGCACGCGCGCGGCTGCGGCTTCCAGCGCCGCGCGCGCCTTCGGCGCGAGGCCGTCGAGCGCCGTCTGCAGCGCGTCCTGCGGCAGTTCGAGCGCGGCGACGCTGCTCGCGTCCAGCCGGTCGAAGCGGTTCGTGTACTCGAGCACCGCGGCGTCGCCGCGCGACTTCACGTCGGCGAGAATCTTCGCGACCGACTGCTCGATCGCTTCGTCCTCGCTCGCCTCGAACGCGAGCACCGCACGCAGCGCGGCATCGAAGCCCTCGCTCGTCGAATCGAGTTTGCGGATGGTGATGGCCATGGGAATTCCGTTACGGTGATGCGCTCAATTGCCATTCTGCGACGCGCGTTCGAACGCGTCGAGAATCGGCTTGAGCGCCGTGCGCTTCAACTTCAGCGCAGCCTGGTTCACGACGAGGCGCGACGAGATCGCCATGATCTCCTCGACCTCGACCAGATTGTTCGCCTTCAGCGTGCCGCCCGAACTGACGAGGTCGACGATCGCGTCGGCCAGCCCGACCAGCGGCGCCAGCTCCATCGAGCCGTACAGCTTGATCAGGTCGACGTGCACGCCTTTCGCGGCGAAGTGTTCGCGTGCCGTTTCGACGTATTTGGTCGCGACCCGCAGGCGCGCGCCCTGGCGCACCGCGTTCGCATAGTCGAAACCGGCCGGCACGGCCACCGACATCCGGCAGCGCGCAATGTTCAGGTCGATCGGCTGGTACAGACCCGAGCCGCCGTGCTCGACCAGCACGTCCTTGCCCGCCACGCCGAAATCGGCCGCGCCGTATTCGACGTAGGTCGGCACGTCGCTGGCGCGCACGATGATCACGCGCAGGTTCGGATCGGTCGTCGGCAGGATCAGCTTGCGCGACGTTTCCGGATCCTCGGCCACCTGCACGCCGGCGGCCGCCAGCAGCGGCAGGGTTTCCTCGAAAATCCGGCCCTTCGACAGGGCGAGGGTCAGCGGCGCGGTCATGCTTGGCTCCCGGAGAGGCGGCGCACGTTCGCGCCGACGGCGGTCAGTTTGGTTTCCATGCGGTCGTAGCCGCGGTCCAGGTGATAGATGCGGTCGACGAGCGTTTCGCCTTCGGCCCGCAGCCCGGCGATCACGAGGCTCGCCGAGGCGCGCAGGTCGGTCGCCATCACGTTCGCGCCGGACAGCTTGTCGACGCCGGTCACGAGCGCCGTGTTGCCGTCGATCGTGATGTTCGCGCCGAGCCGGTTCAGCTCCTGCACGTGCATGAAGCGGTTCTCGAAAATGGTCTCGACAACCTGCGCGGTGCCCGTCGCGACCGAATTGAGGGCCATGAACTGCGCCTGCATGTCGGTCGGGAACGCCGGGTATTCCGACGTGCGGATCGTCACCGCCGACGGGCGGCGGTCCATCTTCACGCGCAGCCAGCTGTCGCCTTCCTCGATCGACACGCCGGCCTCGCGCAGCTTGTCGATCACCGCGTCGAGGATGTGCGGGCGCACGCCCGTCAGCATCACGTCGCCGCCCGCCGCCGCGACCGCGCACAGGAACGTGCCGGCCTCGATGCGATCGGGAATCACCGAATGGCGTGCGCCATGCAGCCGCTCGACACCCTGGATCACGAGGCGGTCGGTGCCGATGCCGTCGATTTTCGCGCCCATCGCGACCAGCAGGTGCGCGAGATCGCTCACTTCCGGCTCGCGGGCAGCGTTCTCGATCACCGTCTCGCCGTCCGCGAGCGTCGCGGCCATCAGCAGGTTTTCCGTCCCCGTCACCGTGATCATGTCGGTCACGATGCGCGCGCCCTTCAGGCGCTTCGCGCGCGCCTCGATGAAGCCGTGCTCGATGCTGATCTCGGCGCCCATCGCCTGCAGGCCCTTGATGTGCTGGTCGACCGGACGCGCGCCGATCGCGCAGCCGCCCGGCAGCGACACCTTCGCCTCGCCGAAGCGCGCGAGCAGCGGCCCGAGCACGAGGATCGACGCGCGCATCGTCTTCACGAGTTCGTACGGCGCCACGAGGTTGTCGACGCGCGACGCATCGAGCTGCACGCGGCAGCCGTCGGTCTCGCTCTTCACGCCCATCTGGTTCAGCACCTTCAGCGTGGTGCGCACGTCCTTCAGGTTCGGCACGTTGTCGAGTTCGACCGGCTCGGCGCTGAGCAGCCCCGCGCACAGGATCGGCAGCGCGGCGTTCTTCGCGCCCGACACGACGATCTCGCCCGACAACCGGCGACCGCCTTCGATCACCAGCTTGTCCATCCCATGTCCCTGCGATTCCCCGTTGGCGGCCGGGTGTGCCGTGGCGACGCTCTGGACGGCGTCGCACTCGTTGACGGTGACTTGCACTCAGTGGTTCCGGTTATGCGTTCTGCCATTCGGCGGGCGTCAGCGTCTTCATGCTGAGCGCGTGAATTTCCTGCTTCATGCGATCGCCGAGCGCCGCATAAACGAGCTGGTGCCGCTGGATCGGCCGCTTGCCTTCGAAGGCCGCCGACACGATCGTCGCGAAGAAATGCTGGCCGTCGCCTTCGACTTCCAGATGGGTGCAGGCGAGACCGCCGGCAATGTATTGCTTGACCTGTTCGGGAGTCGGCAACATGAGAGGCTCCTGTCGGCGCGCGCCGCCCGTGGCGGCCGCCACCGTCGATATCAATGACGCAGTTTGTAGCCGGTCGCGAGCAGCCGCATCGCGAACATCGCGAGCAGCACGAAGAAACCGGTGACGATCGCGAGGCTCGCGAGCGGGTTGATGTCGGACGCGCCGAAGAACCCGTAACGGAAGCCGTCGATCATGTAGAAAAACGGGTTGAGACGCGAGATCTCGCGCCACACGGGCGGCAGCGAGTGCGTCGAATAGAACACGCCGGACAGGAACGTCAGCGGCATGATCAGAAAGTTCTGGAACGCGGCGAGCTGGTCGAACTTCTCGGCCCAGATCCCGGCGATCAGCCCGAGCGTGCCGAGGATCGCCGAGCCGAGCAGCGCGAACGCGATGATGAACAACGGCGCCGCGAAATGCATCGGGACAAACCAGATCGTCACGACGAATACGCCCGCGCCGACCGCGAGCCCGCGCACGACGGACGCGAGCACGTACGCGCCGAAGATGTCGCGGTACGACAGCGGCGGCAGCAGCATGAACACGAGGTTGCCGGTGATCTTCGACTGGATCAGCGACGACGAGCTGTTCGCGAACGCGTTCTGCAGCACGCTCATCATCACGAGGCCCGGCACGAGAAAGCTCACGTACTCGACGCCCGGATACACCTCGACGCGGCCCGACAGCGCGTGGCCGAAGATCGTCAGATACAGCAGCGCCGTTACGATCGGCGCGCACACCGTCTGGAACGACACCTTCCAGAAGCGCAGCAGTTCCTTGTAGAACAGCGTTTGAAAGCCGCTTCCCGGCACTCGCCGGGCCGCCCCGATAGTGGCGGGCGCCCCCTCGGGGGGCAGCGAACGAAGTTCGCGTGGGGATTGTTGATTCATGCCAGACCCTCGATCACCTCGGCCCCGTTCATCACCTGGACGAACACATCCTCGAGGTCGGCCTTGCGGACCTCGATCTCGTCGAACGTGCAGCCCGCCGCGCGGCATAGCGCGAGGATCCGCTCGACATCGTCGTAGCTCGTCAGGCGCAGCAGGTGCTCGCCCGGCGCGCGGGCGGCCGGGTCGGACTCCAGCCCGCGCAGCTCGGACGGCAGCGCGCCGGTCCCCAGGCGCAGGTACAGCTGCAGCCCGGCGAAGCGGCGCAGCAGCGCGTCGGTGCGATCGAGCGCAACGACTTCGCCACGGCGCAGCATCGCGATGCGGTCGCACAGCGACTCGGCTTCCTCGAGGTAATGGGTGGTCAGCACGATCGTGTGGCCCTCGCGGTTCAGGCGCGAGATGAACTTCCACAGCGTCTGGCGCAATTCGACGTCGACGCCGGCGGTCGGTTCGTCGAGCACGATCACGGGCGGCCGGTGCACGAGCGCCTGCGCGACCAGCACGCGGCGCTTCATCCCGCCCGACAGCGCGCGCATGTTCGCGTCGGCCTTCTCGGTGAGGTCGAGATTGGCCATCACTTCGTCGATCCAGTCGTCGTTGCGGCGCAGCCCGAAATAGCCGGACTGGATCCGCAGCGTCTCGCGGACGGTGAAGAACGGGTCGAACACGAGTTCCTGCGGCACGACGCCGAGCGCGCGGCGCGCATCGCGGAAGTCCTTGACGACGTCGTGGCCGCGCACCGAGATACTGCCTTCATCGGCCCGGGTAAGCCCGGCGAGGATACTGATGAGCGTGGTCTTGCCTGCGCCGTTCGGGCCGAGCAGACCGAAAAACTCGCCTTCCTCGACCGACAGGCTGACGCCCTTGAGCGCCTGAAGCGATTTGTAGCGCTTCTTGACGTGACGGATTTCTATGGCTGACATGACTGTGCGCGGCGCATGGGCCGCGACGCCTATTCTGTGCTTGCTGCGAAAGAAAATGGGGGCCGGACGCCGATTGGCTGCCCCGCAAAACGCTTGATTATAGGGCAAACCGGCTGGTGGAGCCGGCGCAGGAGGCGCGCGGCCTGAAGCGTGCGCGCGCCGGCTGGCGCGGCAGGCTTCGGTCGGGCAGGGTCAATGTCGCCGGGTGCCGTCGATGAGGGCGTCGACGCCATAGGCGCGCGCGAGGCTGGCGAGCTTCTGCGGGAGATTGAGGATGTCGAGGGTCGCGCCGCGCGCTTCGGCGGCACGTTGCCATGCGAGCAGCACGGCGAGCGCGGACGAGTCGAACTGCGTCAGCGCCGTGCAATCGACGGCGGTCGCGCCGGCGCCGATGCGCGCAAGACCGTCCGCGAGCGCGGACTTCGCGCTCGCGACGGTCAGCGAAGAGCCTGCTTCGAAGCCGCTCACGACGCCTGCTTGCCGGAGGCAAGTTGCTGGTTGCGCTGCGTCAGGAACTGGATCAGGCCGTCCACGCCGCTTTGCTGGATCTTCTCGTTGAACTGCTGCTGGTACGTCTGGATCAGCCACGCGCCGAGCACGTTCAGGTCATAGACCTTCCAGCCATTCGCCGACTTGTACAAGCGATAGTCGATCTGGACCGGCTGACCGTTGTTCATCGCGACCGTCTTCACCACCACGTCGGTGTCGGCCGGATCGGCGCGGAACGGCGGGTACTGGATCTGCTGGTCCGGCTTCAACTGCGCGAGCGCGCCCGAATACGTGCGGATCAGCAGCAGCTTGAACTGCTCCTGAATCTGCTGCTGCTGTTCGGCCGATGCCGTGCGCCAGTTGCGGCCCATCGCGAGCTGCGTGGTACGGCGGAAATCCGTGTACGGCAGGATGTCCTTGTTGACGATCGTAATGATGCGGTTGGTGTCGCCCTGCTTGATCGTCTGCTGCTTGACTTCGTCGAGCACCTGCTGCGTCGCCGTCTTGATCAGCGCCTGCGGGTTCGACTGGTCGACTTGCGCGTGAGCTGCGCTGCCGAACGAGAACAGCGCCGCGAAAACGGGGATCAGGAACAGTTTTTTCATCATAGTGACCTGCATGAAGAGTCGATGCGAAGGTTGGAGCCGGTAGCTTACGCGCAAGTTCGCGTGCGCTACCGACTGAATCGTTTCCGGCTGTAACGAATGTAAGTTGGTCAGTGCAGCTTGATGCTCGGGAAACGAATCCCGCCCGGTGCGGGCGGCGTCATCTGCATTGCCGGCACGTTCGTCGCGCTGGCCGGGTTCGGTGCTTCGGCACTGCCCGACGCCGGTACGGCAACGGCCGCGCCCGATGCGCCGGCCGGTGCCGTCGCGCCGCCGACTGCAGCCGCGCCCGCCGTTCCGGCCGCGCCGGCTGCCGCCGGTGCCGCGCCGTCGTCCGGCAAGTCGTACTTCGGCAGCGCATCGTTGCTCGACGCCGTCGAGGCCTCGCCGCGCGCGTTGTCGATCAGCATCTGGCGGCGCTGCAGGTACGCATTGCGCACGAACGAATACTTGTCGAGCGCCGCGGCATCCAGCACGTCGCCCGCGCCGAGCAGGTTCGCACGCGTGTTGACGAGGTTCACGCCGAACAGGCCCCAGCTCAGGCCGTCCGGCTTCACGTAGGTGAGCGGATTGCCCACGTAGTCGACGCCGAGGCCTGCCGTGTCGCGCAGCGTGCTCGGGCCGAGCAGCGGCAGCACGAGATACGGGCCCGACGGCATGCCGTAGCGGCCCATCGTGATCCCGAAATCGGCCGTGTGCTTCGGCAGTTTCGCAATCGTCGCGACGTCGAACAGGCCGCCGACGCCGAACACCGTGTTGATCACGACGCGCATGATGTCGCCGACGCCGTCCGCGATTCGCAACTGCACGATGTTGTTCGCGGCGATGTAGACGTCGCCGATGTTCGAGAAGAAGTTCGTCACGCTGTCGCGCACCGGCTGCGGCACCACGTACTGGTAGCCCTTCGCGACCGGTTTCAGCGCGTACGTGTCGACCGTGTCGTTGAACTTGTACATCGACCGGTTGAAGCCTTCGAGCGGATCGCCCTTGGTCGGCGTCTGCACGGTCGCGCAACCGCTCAACGCGGCGACTGCCGCCACCGCGAGCGCGGCGTGCCTGATGCGGATCGTCTGCATGGTCATTCCCTCTTGTCTTTCTCTCGTGTGGTTATTGGGCAGCCGAGCCAGACACCGCGGAGGCCGGCACCGCGACCGGCGCGGGTGCCGCCGGCGCGGCCGAGGCCCCGGATGCCGGCTTCGCGCCGCCCGCGTCGGCTGCCTTGCTGTACAGGAACTGGCCGATCAGGTTCTCGAGCACGATCGCCGACTGCGTCATCGTGATCGTATCGCCCGCCTTCAGCATTTCGGTGTCGCCGCCCGGATCGAGGCCGATGTACTGCTCGCCGAGCAGGCCCGACGTCAGGATCTTCGCCGACGAATCCTTCGGGAACGGATACTGACCGTCGATATCGATCGTCACCAGCGCCTGATAGGTGTTGGTGTCGAAGCCGACCGACTTCACGCGGCCGACCACGACGCCCGCGCTCTTCACGGCGGCGCGCGGCTTCAGTCCGCCGATGTTGTCGAATTTCATCCTCACCGAGTAGGTCGGCTGAAACGACAGCGAGCTCATGTTGCCGACCTTGAGCGCCAGGAATAGCACCGCAAGGAAGCCCACCACCACGAACAGGCCGACCCAGAAGTCGAGAGCAGTCTTTTTCATCGTCATCCCAAAATTTGGCTTGGCTGAGGCTTAGCTGAACATCAGCGCGGTCAGCAGGAAATCGAGGCCGAGTACGGCGAGCGACGCGAACACGACCGTCTTGGTCGTCGCGCGCGACACGCCCTCGGGCGTGGGCTTCGCTTCATACCCCTGAAACAGTGCAATGAAGGTCACGGCGAACCCGAACACGATGCTCTTGATCACGCCGTTGCCGACGTCGGCCCACACCTCGACCCCGCCCTGCATCTGCGACCAGAACGCGCCCGGATCGACGCCGATCAGCACGACCCCGACGAAATAACCGCCGAGCACGCCGACCGCGTTGAAGATCGCGGCGAGCAGCGGCATCGCGATGATGCCGGCCCACATGCGCGGCGCGATCACCGTCTTGATCGGATCGACTGCCATCATCTCGAGCGCCGTGAGCTGCTCGCCGGCCTTCATCAGGCCGATCTCGGCGGTGAGCGACGTGCCGGCGCGGCCCGCGAACAGCAGCGCGGTCACGACCGGGCCGAGCTCGCGCACCAGCGACAGCGCGACCAGCAGGCCGAGCGCCTGCTCGGACCCGTAGCGATTCAGCGTGTAATAGCCCTGCAAGCCGAGCACGAAGCCGACGAACAGGCCCGACACGGCAATGATCACGAACGAATAGTTGCCGAGAAAGTGGATCTGCTTGGTGACCAGCCGCGGCCGGCGCAGCAACGGGAAGAATTCCAGCACGAGGCGCACGAACAGCCGCGTGCCGTAGCCCGCGCGCTCGAGGCCGCCGATGACGTAACGTCCGATCGCGCTGATCATGCGCGCCCTCCGCCGAGCCCGAAATCCGCAGCCAGCGGCGGGCTCGTGTAATGAAATTTAAACGGGCCGTCCGGCGCGCCGTCGATGAACTGGCGCACGCTCGGGTCGGTCGACGCACGCAGCTCGTCGGGCGTCCCCTGCGCGAGCACGCCACCATTGGCCAGAAAATACACGTAGTCGGCGATCGCGAACGATTCCGGCACGTCGTGCGTGACGAGGATCGACGTCGCGCCGAGTGCCTCGTTCAGCGTGCGGATCAGGTTCGCCGTGATGCCGAGCGAGATCGGATCGAGGCCCGCGAACGGTTCGTCGTACATGATGAGCTGCGGGTCGAGCGCGATCGCGCGCGCGAGCGCGATGCGACGCGCCATCCCGCCGGACACCTCGGACGGCATCAGGTCACGCGCGCCGCGCAGACCGACCGCGTTGAGCTTCATCAGCACCAGGTCGCGGATCAGGTCTTCGGGCAGGTCGGTGTGTTCGCGCAACGCGAACGCGACGTTCTCGAACACCGACATGTCGGTGAACAGCGCGCCGAACTGGAACAGCATGCCCATCTTGCGGCGCAGCGCGTACAGGCCGTCGCGCGTCTGCGCGCCGACGTCGGCGCCGTCGAACAGCACCTGGCCGCGGCGTGCGCGCACCAGTCCGCCGATCAGGCGCAGCACGGTCGTCTTGCCGCAACCCGACCCGCCCATGACGGCGACGACCTGGCCGCGCCCGAAGCGCATGTTCAGGTTCGACAGGACGAGGCGGTCGCCATAGCCAAAGTCGACGTCGCGAAGTTCCAGCAGTGTCTCGGTAGGAGTGGGGCTCACGGAGCTGACAGTCCTTTTACGCAGAACGCCGAATTATAGGGCCTGCATTGGAATGATGTCGTGACGCCGTTCCGGGCCCTGCGGTCAATGATTGTCAAATTGTCGGGCAAAACATTGCTGCAACGCAACAATCGCCGCCCGATAATCGTCTGCGCCCGTGACCGCACTGACCACCGCGACGCTGCCGACGCCCGTCGCCAGCACGTCCGGCAACGCGTCGAGCCCCACGCCGCCGATCGCGACGAGCGGCGAGCGCGCGCCCGCGAAGCGCGCATAGCGGGCAATCCGCGCGAGGCCCTGTGGCGGCGCCGCGACGGCCTTGGTCGCGGTCGTGTACACGGGGCCGAGCGCCAGATAGCTCGGGCGCACGTGCAACGCGCGCAACATCTCGTAATAACCATGGCTCGACAGTCCGAGCCGCAGGCCCGCGCGCGCGATCGCGGCCAGATCGGCCGTTTCGAGGTCCTCCTGACCCAGATGTACGCCGTACGCGCCCTCTTCTATCGCGATCTGCCAGTGATCGTTGATGAACACGCGTGCATCGGGATAGCGGCGCCCTGCCGCGACCGCACGTGCGACTTCCCGGCGCAACGCGTCCGGGTTCGCGCCTTTCACGCGCAGCTGCACGGTTCGCGCGCCGCACTCGAGCACGCGTTCGACCCATTCGGCGTCGGGGACGACCGGATAGAGGCCGAGTTGCTTGGGGCACGGCGGGAATGCGGGCTCGGGTGCCGCGGCCAGGCCGGCGACGCGCGGGAACCGCGCGGCATCGATCGGCCACGCATCGGTCCCGCGCGTTTCGTCGCCGTCGCCCCACGCCAGCGCGAGCACGAGCGCGTCGATCGGCGCGAAACCGCAATCGAGGAACGCCGCGAGCGCCGCGATCCAGTCGTCGGCGAGCGGATGCGCGGCTTCCAGCGCGTAGCGCACACCTGCGGCGTGCAGCACCGCGCCGTGCTCGCCGAACTCGATCGCGACCGCGTCCGACGACGCGGGGCGCGATGCGGCCGATGCGCGCGCCTGCGCAGCACGATCGCCGGCCGACACGATCAGCACGTCGCCTTGGGCCGGCACGTCGGGCGCCGCGACGCACAGCCGCCACGCCGTCGTGCCGGTCGGCCAGTCGCCCAGGCGGGCGCGAATCCGCTCGGCCGCTTCGGCCAGCTCGTCGGCCGGCGGCCAGAAGGCATCGGCGAAGCGCGCACTCATGCGCCGCCCCCGTCCTGGTGCCAGAACGGCATGCCGACGACCGGCGTGCTCGCGTGCGCGGTCTCGCGCGCATCCATCGGCCCGGCGAGATAGGCCGCACGGCCGGCCTCGACGCCTTGCGCGAACGCACGCGCCATGATTTCCGGATGCGTGGCCTGCGACACGGCCGTGTTCAGCAGCACGCCGTCGAAACCCCACTCCATCACCTGGCACGCGTGCGACGGCACGCCGAGCCCGGCGTCGACGATCAGCGGCACGTCCGGCAGCCGCTCGCGCAGCACGCGCAGCCCGTACGGATTCACGACGCCCTTGCCGGTGCCGATCGGCGCGCCCCACGGCATCAGGGCCTCGCAGCCGACGTCAAGCAGACGCCGGCCGATCACGAGATCCTCGGTGCAGTACGGCAACACCTTGAAGCCGTCCTTGACCAGTTGCGCGGCCGCCTCGATCAGCCCGATCGGGTCGGGCTGCAGCGTGTAGTCGTCGCCGATCAGCTCGAGCTTGATCCAGTCGGTATCGAAAACCTCGCGCGCCATGTGCGCGGTCGTCACCGCCTCGGCGACGGTCTGGCAGCCGGCCGTGTTCGGCAGCAGCGGCACCGAGTGACGCTTGAGCAGATCGAAAAAGCCGGCCTCTGCGGTGCCGCCGGTCATCTGGCGGCGCAGCGCGACCGTCACCATCCCGGGGCGCGACGCGGCGATCGAATCGGACAGCGACTGCAGCGACGGGTAGCGCGACGTGCCGAGCAACACGCGGCTTGCGAAGGTTTCACCGTACAGCGTCAGCGCGTCGGCGGAAGTGAGGGACGTCATGTCGTTTTCCTGGAAGAGCAGAGGGCGAACCGGCGGCGCTCAGCCGCCCGCGACGGGGTGCACGACGTCGAGCTTGTCGCCCGTCGCGAGCGCGCGCGCCGCATGCTGCGTGCGCGCGACGAAATTGCCGTTCAGCGCAACCGCGTACGGCGGACGCGCGCCGTACGCGGCGAGCGCGTCGGCCACCGTTGCGCCGTCGGGCAGGGTCAGCGTCTGTTGGTTGATCTGGATATCCATGAGTCTTGGTCGAATTCGGTCGGCGGCGCGCATCAGGCCGGCTGGCGCGCGTCGTCGCGGTGATGGAGGAGCGTCGGCCAGCGCGCGGCATCGCGCCACGCGGCGAACGCGTCGGCATCGGCGAACGCGCCGCCGAGCGCGGCTTGCGCGAACGCGACCGCCGCATGCGCGACTTCCGGCGCGATCATGAAGCCGTGCCGGTACAGGCCGTTGACGGCCAGCGTCGTCGCGCAGTCCCAGATCACCGCCGGACGGTGATCGGGCAGCGTCGGGCGGCATTGCGCGTTCAGTTCGAGGATGCGCGCCTCGCCGAACGCCGGGTGCACGGAAAACGCCGCGCTCAGCAGTTCGAGCGCCGAACGCACGCTGACGGGCGACATGTCCTCGCCCTCCACTTCGGTCGCGCCGATCACGTACAGGTCGTCCTGTTTCGGCGCGATGTACAGCGGATAGCGCGGATGCAGCAGCCGCACGGGCCGCGTGAGCCCGATGCCTGGTGCGCACACGCGCGCGACTTCGCCGCGGATGCCCCGCAGCGCGGGAAGCGCGGATTTCGCGCCGAGCCCGCGGCAATCGATCGTGAAATGCGCGTCGGGCCGGTTCGCGTCGTCGATCGTCGCGTGCCAGTGCAACTCGACGCCGCGTTGCGCGAGGCCCGCCGCGAGTGCGCGCAGCGCCTGCCGGTTGTCGAGCTGCCCTTCGCGCGGCAGCATCAGGCCGCGCGCGAAGCGCCCCGCGAGCGCGGGCTCGGCCGCGTCGACCTGCGCGCCGGCCAGCGCGACGAAGCCACCGTCGAACAGTTCGGCCGGCGCGTTCGCGCGCACGCGCCGCTCGAACAGCGGCGCCTCGGCGCGATCCGCTTGATGCCAGACGACGAGCGTGCCGTGCTGCTGGAAGAACACCGGTTCGGGCAGTTCCGCGAGCCATTGCGGCCAGCGCGCGAGCGATGCCGCGCCGAGCTCGGTGATCAGCAGCTCGGCGCTGGCCGCCTCGGCGAGCGGCGCGAGCATCGCGGCCGCGATCCACGCGGCCGACTGCTCGCCGTCCGGGCCGCCGCGCTCGTACAGCGCGACGCGATGCCCGTCGCCCGCAAGCCGCCACGCGATCAGACGGCCGACAAGGCCGCCGCCGAGTACCGCGAAATCGGGCCGGGAAGCGTGGAGGTTCATCGCGCGCCCTCCCCGCGAACAGCGCTATCGCGTGCGACGAACGTCGACGCGCATGCACCGTCCCGTGCGGACGCACGCGACAGCGGATCGGGAACAGCACAAAAGACTGAAGATTGAGCGGTCATCATTCCTTCCGTAACGCGCGACGCGCGTACCCAAAAGGACGAAACCGGCAGCAAAGGCCGGCCGGGCGGGACTCGGGCGCTGACCATGTGGGATGGCAGCCAGCGCGGCCCGGCGGGATCAGAAACTTCCCTCGCCGGTATTACCCGGATCGGGTGCGAAGGGTCTTTCTCAGCCTCGCCGCGTCGCCCGGAACTGTCCGTCGGCCGCGCTCGAAGCACCCCTGTTTCGTCGTCGGCCATTAGACCATAAAAGCGGAAAGCGCCGCAAACTGTCCCCTTGCGGCAAATTCGCCGTCGCGCCGCGCCGCTCTGGCACAATGCCCGCAGGCCGGCCGCGCGAGCGGCCGGTTGCCGCGTCACCGCCGGCCTTAAGTGCCGTTTAAGACGCGCGGGCCACCATCCGGACGCCCGCCGTCAGTCGGCACCTCGTCCCGGCATGCCGTATCGCGGCGCGCGTCCGGCTCCGCCCGGCCCGCGCGCCGGCTACTCATCAGGAAGCACATGACCCAATCGATCGATCCCGTCCGCTCCGTCTCCGACGCGCCGCAGGACGAGCGCCCGGTATCCGCGTGGAGCCTCATCAAGCCCTACTGGGTGTCGTCCGAATGGAAAATCGCGTGGGGGCTGCTGGTCACGATCATCGTGATCAATCTTTGCAACGTGTGGATCACCGTGCAGTTGAACAAGTGGAACGCGCAGTTCTACAACGCACTGCAGACGAAGGACGTGCATCATTTCCCGCATCTGATGATGCAGTTCTCAATGCTCGCGTTCGGCTTCATCATCCTCGCCGTGTACGGACTGTACCTGCGCCAGATGCTCGGCTTCCGCTGGCGGCAATGGCTGACTGAGCGCTTCCTCGGCGAATGGCTCGGCGACCGCGCGTTCTACCGAATCGAGCGCGACCGCCTCGCCGACAACCCCGACCAGCGCGTCGCCGACGACTTGCAGTCGTTCGCGACAACCACGCTGTCGCTATCGCTCGACTTGCTGTCGACTGTCGTCACACTCGCATCGTTCATCACGATCCTCTGGACGCTCGGCGGTGCGCTGACGCTCTCGCTCGGCGCCACGCCAATCTCGATTCCCGGCTACATGGTGTGGGCGGCCGCGCTGTATGCGGTGGTCGGCTCGGTCGTGATCCAGAAGGTCGGTCATCCGCTCGTGTCGATCAACTACCAGCAGCAGCGCGTCGAGGCGGACTTTCGCTTCGGACTGATCCGCTTGCGTGAAAATGCAGAGCAGATCGCTTTCTACGACGGAGAGGACACAGAGAACCGCAACGTGCAGGGCCTCTTCCTGCGAATCCGCGGCAATTGGTGGCGCGTGATGAAATACACGAAGCGTCTGACGTTCGTGAACGCCTTCTATGGACAGATCGCGATCATCTTCCCGTTCGTCGTCGCGGCGCCACGCTACTTCGCGGGTGCATTCACGCTCGGCGTACTGATGCAGATCTCGTCGGCGTTCGGAACGGTCAGCGACTCCTTCTCTTGGTTTCTCAATAGCTATCGAACCCTGGTCGACTGGCGCGCCACCGTCAACCGTCTGCGTGAGTTCAAGCGCGTGATGGGCACGTCGCACCTGAAGGAAAGCATGTCGCCCGCGACCGAGCACGGCGGCATCAACCTGCACTACGTCGATGCCGCGAAGCTGTCGACGTCGTCGCTGAAGCTCGCGCTGCCGAACGGCAACGCGCTCGCGAACATCGGCAACGTGACGATCGAACCCGGCTCGCGCTGGCTCGTGGTCGGCAAGTCGGGTTCCGGCAAGAGCACGTTCATGCGCGCGCTCGCGGGCCTGTGGCCGTTCGGCGACGGTGCGATCGATGCGCCGGTCGGCGCGCGGATGATGTTCGTGCCGCAAACCAGCTACTTGCCGATCGGCACGCTGAAGGCCGCGCTCACCTATCCGGCCGCGCCCGACGCGTTCACCGACGACGCGTGCCGCGACGCGCTGCGTGCGTGCCACCTGGAAGACTACGTCGGGCGCCTCGACGAGACCGCCCACTGGACGCGCGTGCTGTCGCCGGGCGAACAGCAGCGTCTGGCCGGCGCGCGCGTGCTGCTGCACAAGCCGGACTTCCTGTTCCTCGACGAAGCGACGAGCGCGCTCGACGCCGACAATGAAGCGCGGCTCTATCACCTGTTCGCCGAACGGCTGCCGAAGGCCGCGATCGTCAGCATCGCGCACCGCGAGGCGCTGGCCGCGTTCCACGTCGGCACGATCAACGTCGAACGCGTGAACGAGAGCGACAAGGTCGCCGCTTAACCGCAAAAAAGGCCGGCGCATACCGCGCCGGCCTTCACTTCCTCGTTCTCCCCGCCTTCCAGCTTTCCCGCTACGCCGGCGCGACCGGCGCCGACACGATCGGCACATGCGACACGCCGTCGTGCGACAGCCTGCTTTCAAACAGCGTCAGCGCGACGAAACGCAGCGCGACCGGCCGCCCGGTCGCACCGCCGTGCGCAGGCTGCCCGTCCGCGTCGCGCGGCAACCGCGCGAGTGTGACGTGCGGCCTGAACGGCCGGCCGTCGGCCGGCACGCCCAGTTCGTGCAGCAGCGCGGACAGGTCGGCATTCAGCGCCGCACAGGCGGGATCGGGCGCCAGCTCCGCGACGATCAGCCTCGCGCGCGGCAGGCTCGGCCACCACGCGATCCGCTCGACCAGCTGTAACGGCAGCGCATGCCCGGCCGCGAGTGCCGGCAGGCGCGCAGCCAGCGCAATGCACCGCTCCCGTTCGATTGCACCGATGAACGCGAGCGTCACGTGCAATTGAGCCGGCATCGTGCGCCGCGCGCCGCGGGTGACCGGCAACGCGTGCAGTGCATCGCGCGATGCCGCATCGGGCACCAGCGCGACGAATGCACGGAGCCGGTCGCCGTTCATGACTCGCGCACCGCCACGCGCGCTTCGACCACCGCGCCCTCCGAAGCCGGACGCTGCGGCAGCGGACCGTGCTCGCCCCACACGTCGGCGGGCAGCACGCTTGCAAGCTCGGGAATCGTGTTGCGCGTGAACACCGGATCGGCGACGCCTTCCGCGCGCTGGCGGCGATAGTCGCGCCACGCGGCATGCGCATACTTGCCGAGCGCGAGGATCGCGACCAGGTTGATGATCGCCATCAGCCCCATGCTCGTATCGGCCATCGCCCACACGAGCGGCAGTTGCCCGACGCTGCCGAACATCACCATCCCGAGCACCGCGACGCGGAACAGCGGCAGCACGCCGCGCCGCTTCGTGATGAAGTCGACGTTGCCTTCCGCGTATGCGTAATTGCCGATCACCGACGAGTACGCGAAGAAGAAGATCGCGACGGCCATGTAGATGCCGCCCCAGTCGCCGACGTGGCTCGCGATCGCGCGCTGCGTGAGCGCCGCGCCCTCCATGCCGGTGCCGAGTTCGTACTGGCCCGACAGCAGGATCACGAACGCGGTCGCGCTGCAGATCACGATCGTGTCGACGAACACGCCGAGCATCTGGATCAACCCCTGCACGACCGGATGCCGCACGCTCGCGGTTGCGGCCGCGTTCGGTGCGCTGCCCATGCCGGCCTCATTCGAGAACAATCCGCGCTTCACACCCATCGCGACCGCCTGGCTGACTGCATAGCCGGTCAGGCCGCCCGCTGCCTGCTCGAGCCCGAACGCGCTCTTCACGATCAGCGCGATCACGCCCGGCACCAGCGCGACGTGCGTCGCGACCGCGTAGACCGCCAGAGCGAGGTAGCCGATCGCCATCACCGGCACGATCACCTGCGCGACCGACGCGATGCGGCGAATCCCGCCGAAGATGAGCGGCGCGGTGAGCAGCACGAGGCCGAGGCCGACCGTTTCGCGGCTCAAGCCGAACGACGTATGGAACGCGTCGGCGATCGCATTGGCCTGCACCGCGTTGAACACGAAGCCGAACGCGAGGATCAGCGACAGCGAGAACAGCACGCCGAAGCCGCGCGAGCGCAGGCCCGTCTGGATGTAGTACGCGGGGCCGCCGCGATAGCTGCCGTCCGCGTGCGACACCTTGAAGATCTGCGCGAGCGTCGCCTCGACGAACGCCGACGACATCCCGACGAGCGCCGTCATCCACATCCAGAAGATCGCGCCCGGCCCGCCGACCGTCAGCGCGACCGCCACACCGGCGATGTTGCCGGTGCCCACGCGGCTCGCGAGGCCGGTCGCGAACGCCTGGAATGACGAGATGCTGCCCGGCTCGCCCTTGCTGCCGACCAGTTTGATGCTGAGGAACAGCGCCTTCAGCTGGATCATCCGGAACCGCAGCGTGAACCACGCGCCCACGCCGAGCAGCAGCGCGATCAGCACGTAGTTCCACAGCACACCGTTGACGGCGTCGATCAGCCCTTGTACGAATGCTTCCATTCAGAGTCCTTGTAAATGGGGTCAGTCAAATGCGGCGGCCACGCGAACGCGGCCAGCGGGCGATGATATGACAGTTTCCAAGGAACATTACAAAATGAAAGTATTCGGGATCGCGGAAAATCAACGTCCGATGTGATCAGGTTAGGCGACGCTTCGGGGAGGTGCGGGGGGATGCGACGGGGCGGGCGGCGCGGTGAGTGCATGCCCGGGGCTTGCGTGATGCCCCGGATCCTTGCTCTTTGTCACACGGTGCGCCAGGCTCGGCGAGCTGCGATCCCGAGCGGAAATACCGTAGCGGGCGAGTCGCGATCTTTGACAACCGAAAACAGTCGCAATAGTGAATCGCCAAACAGAAATGGCGTTAAAAAACGAAACTATGCTTTAAGCAGTTTTCCCTACCCATTAATCACGACTACCCCTCTAGAAACGCCCAATCCCGAAAAATAGAAATAACCCGGGTGAATCCGATGCAGTTTATTGCGATACCGGTTGATTGCCGTTAAAGAATTCACCCATCGACGACGCGCATGCGTCTGAGTCGGTCGGCGCGGGTCGCCGCGGGGATCCTCTGCCCGCGGCGCCCGCAAACAATTCTTATGCTCGTAGCGATTGCGGCGCTCTTTCGGCGACTGCCTGGAAGGCATGAACCGGCGTCCATTGTTGTGCTTGGGTGCCGTTGTACGGGAATGCCCAGACGAGGTTGTTGGCCTGTCGACTATCGTAATGATCGTCGATCACGAGGCCGGTGTTGGCGAGTGATGTGATGTAACCAGGGCGAACGGAGATGCTCCACCGCTGCGAAGGCGCTCCCGTGAACGGGCGCAGGACCAGCGGCGTTTCGGCGGCGACCTTGCCATCCGCGAAATCGACCGCCAGCTTGCCTCCGCCGTTCAAATCGCTGAAATCCAGAATGATGAAACCAACGGTGGGATCATAGTCCCACAGGGTCTGCACATTCGGGTCGGTGAAGTAGCGAAGTTGCAACGGGGCATTAGGGCCGATCACGCTGCCGTCGGTATTGTTCTGGGCAACACCGAGGGCGCGCGTCGGATCATGCGTAAACTGAAACGACATCGATATATACGCCATGATTTTCTCCAAAGGGTGTGAAAACCAGACCGTTCAACATGCCCGAATTAATCGGACAAAAATCACTATAGGTGGCAGCAGACCCCGATTCAACGTCTATTTCGAGATAAATATCGATATTTTTGTTTTTATGAATGGTCGATTTAATTGATGCCGAATAAATTGATGGGTGCTCACGGAAAATCCCCGCCAACCCAGTCGTCTCAGGCTCGCGCCCCATAAAAAAACCGGGCGTCCTTTCGGACGCCCGGTTTTCTTCGAAACCCGCTCGCGCGCTTCAGCTTAGCGCGGCAGTTCCGAATGCCCCATCAGGTACGCGTCGACCGAGCGCGCGCACTGGCGGCCTTCGCGGATCGCCCAGACGACGAGCGACTGGCCGCGGCGCATGTCGCCAGCTGCGAACACCTTGTCGACCGACGTGTAGTACGAGCGATCGCCTTCGGTCGCCGCACGCGCGTTGCCGCGTGCGTCCTTCGCAACGCCGAACGCGTCGAGCACGGGCGCTGCCGGCTGCGTGAAGCCCATCGCGAGCAGCACCAGGTCGGCCTTCATCTCGAACTCGGAGCCCGGCACTTCCTGCATCTTGCCGTCCTTCCATTCGACGCGCACCGCGATCAGCTTCTCGACCTTGCCGTTCTTGCCTTCGAGACGCTTCGTCGCGACCGCCCAGTCACGCTCACAGCCTTCCTCGTGCGACGACGACGTGCGCAGCTTGATCGGCCAGTACGGCCACACGAGCGGCTTGTTTTCCTCTTCCGGCGGCTGCGGCAGCAGCTCGAACTGCGTGACCTGCTTCGCGCCGTGACGGTTCGACGTGCCGACGCAGTCCGAACCGGTATCGCCGCCGCCGATCACGATCACGTGCTTGCCCTTCGCGAGCAGCTGGTCGGTGAGCTTGTCGCCCGCGTTCACACGGTTCTGCTGCGGCAGGAAGTCCATCGCGAAATGCACGCCGGCCAGCTCGCGGCCCGGCACCGGCAGGTCACGCGGCGTTTCCGAACCGCCCGCGATCACGACCGCGTCGAACTCTTCCTTCAGCGTGTCCGGCGAGATGGTTTCCTTCGCGAGGCTGCCGATCGATTCGGGCAGCGGATCCTTGCCGATGAACACGCTGGTGCGGAACGTCACGCCTTCCGCTTCCATCTGGCGCATGCGGCGGTCGATCAGCCACTTCTCGAGCTTGAAGTCGGGAATCCCGTAACGCAGCAGGCCGCCGATCCGGTCGTTCTTCTCGAACACCGTCACGTCGTGGCCGGCGCGCGCGAGCTGCTGCGCGGCCGCGAGGCCCGCGGGGCCGGAACCGACGACCGCGACCTTCTTGCCCGTCTTGTGCTCGGCCGGCAGCGGCTTCACCCAACCTTCCGCCCAGGCCTTGTCGATGATCGCGTGCTCGATCGACTTGATGCCGACCGGGTCGTTGTTGATCCCGAGCGTGCACGCTGCCTCGCACGGCGCCGGGCAGATGCGGCCCGTGAATTCCGGGAAGTTGTTGGTCGAGTGCAGGACTTCGATCGCCTGCTGCCAGTCCTGGCGGTAAACGAGATCGTTGAAGTCCGGAATGATGTTGTTGACCGGGCAGCCGTTGTTGCAGAACGGGATGCCGCAATCCATGCAGCGCGCGCCCTGGACCTTCGCGTCCGCGTCGGTCAGTGCCGCGACGAATTCCTTGTAGTGCTTCACGCGCGTGAGCGGTGCTTCGTACGCCTCGTGGCGGCGTTCGAACTCCAGAAAACCGGTTGCCTTGCCCATAAGGTGCTCTTCTGTTCGGTGTATCGGGTGGGGGAGCCGCGCGCGGCAATCATGCGCGCGCGGCATTCGCTATGTCGTTCGTCGCTCAGGCGGCCAGCACTTCCTTCGCCGCCTTCTTCGCACCGATCTCGCCCAGCGCGCGCTTGTATTCGTGCGGGAACACCTTCACGAACTGGCGGCGCGCCGCGTCCCAGTTTTCCAGCAGCGACTTCGCGCGCGGCGAACCCGTGAACTGGAAATGACGCTCGACGAGCCCCTTGAGCAGCGCTTCGTCCGTCGTGCCCGCATGCCAGAGTGCGCGATCGACCGTGCGCTCCTGCTCGGCCTGCTGCAGCACCGGCTCGAGCGCGACCATCGACTTGTTGCACTTCGCCGCGAACGTGCCTTCCGGATCGTAGATGTACGCGAGGCCGCCCGACATGCCGGCCGCGAAGTTGCGCCCCGTCTCGCCGAGCACGACGACCGTGCCGCCCGTCATGTATTCGCAGCCGTGGTCGCCCGTGCCTTCGACGACCGCCGTCGCGCCCGAGTTGCGCACGCAGAAGCGCTCGCCCGCCACGCCGCGGAAGAAGGCTTCGCCTTCGATCGCGCCGTACATCACCGTATTGCCGCAGATGATGTTTTCCTCGGACTTGCCGCGGAAGTCGTTGGTCGGTCGGATGATGATCCGGCCGCCCGACAGGCCCTTGCCGACGTAGTCGTTGCCGTCGCCGACGAGGTCGAGCGTCACGCCCTTCGCGAGGAACGCGCCGAAGCTCTGGCCGGCCGTGCCCTTCAGCTGGATGTGCACCGCGTCGTCGGCCAGGCCGTCATGGCCGTGCTTCTTCGCGATCACGCCCGACAGCATCGCGCCGACCGTGCGGTTCACGTTGCGCACCGGCTGGATGAACGACACATGCTCGCCGTTCTCGATCGCGGCCTTCGCCTTCTCGATCAGCACGTGGTCGAGCGCGCGCTCGAGGCCGTGGTCCTGCACGTCGACGTGACGCGGCGCGACGTCCTCGCACTCTTCCGGCTGGTAGAACACGCGCGAGAAGTCGAGGCCCTTCGCCTTCCAGTGCTCGATGCCCTTGCGCGTATCGAGCAGGTCGGCGCGGCCGATCAGGTCGTCGAACTTCGCGATGCCGAGCTGCGCCATGATCTCGCGCACTTCCTCGGCGACGAAGAAGAAGTAGTTCACGACGTGCTCGGGCTGGCCCTTGAACTTCGCACGCAGCACCGGATCCTGCGTCGCGACGCCGACCGGGCACGTGTTCAGGTGGCACTTGCGCATCATGATGCAGCCTTCGACGACGAGCGGCGCCGTCGCGAAACCGAATTCGTCCGCGCCGAGCAGCGCGCCGATCACGACGTCGCGACCCGTCTTCATCTGGCCGTCGGCCTGCACGCGGATGCGGCCGCGCAGGCGGTTCAGCACCAGCGTCTGCTGCGTTTCGGCGAGGCCGAGTTCCCACGGCGTGCCCGCATGCTTGACCGACGACAGCGGCGATGCGCCCGTGCCGCCGTCATGGCCGGCGATCACGACGTGATCGGCCTTCGCCTTCGCGACACCGGCCGCGACCGTGCCGACGCCCACTTCCGACACCAGCTTCACCGAGATGCTCGAGCTCGGGTTCACGTTCTTCAGGTCGTGGATCAGCTGCGCCAGATCCTCGATCGAGTAGATGTCGTGGTGCGGCGGCGGCGAGATCAGGCCGACACCCGGCACCGAGTAACGCAGCTTGCCGATGTATTCGGACACCTTGTGGCCCGGCAACTGGCCGCCTTCGCCCGGCTTCGCGCCCTGCGCCATCTTGATCTGGATCTGGTCGGCCGACGCGAGGTACTCGGCGGTGACGCCGAAGCGGCCCGACGCGACCTGCTTGATCTTCGAGCGCAGCGAATCGCCGTCCTTCAGCGGAATGTCGCTGACGATCTCGTCGCCGATCACCGACTTCAGCGTCTCGCCCGACTTGATCGGAATGCCGCGCAGTTCGTTGCGGTAGCGCTTCTCGTCCTCGCCGCCTTCGCCGGTGTTCGACTTGCCGCCGATCCGGTTCATCGCGATCGCGAGCGTCGCGTGCGCTTCGGTGCTGATCGAACCGAGCGACATCGCGCCGGTCGCGAAGCGCTTGACGATGTCCTTCGCCGGCTCGACGTTTTCGATCGGGATCGCCTTGGTCGGCTCGACCTTGAACTCGAACAGGCCGCGGAACGTCATGTGCCGCTTGGTCTGGTCGTTGATCAGGTGCGCGTATTCCTTGTACGTCTGGTACGAGTTGCTGCGCGTCGCGTGCTGGAGCTTCGCGATCGAATCCGGCGTCCACATGTGGTCTTCGCCGCGCACGCGGTATGCGTACTCGCCGCCCGCGTCGAGCATGTCGCGCAGGACCGGGCTGTCGCCGAACGCGTCGCGGTGCAGGCGGATCGCTTCTTCCGCGACTTCGAACAGGCCGATGCCGCCGACCTTCGATGCCGTGCCCTTGAAGTACTTCTCGACGAGGTCGCTCGACAGGCCGAGCGCTTCGAAGATCTGCGCACCCGTGTACGACATGTACGTCGAGATGCCCATCTTCGACATCACCTTCTGCAGGCCCTTGCCGACCGCCTTCGTGAAGTTGTAGACGGCCTTCTCCGGCGACAGGTCGCCCGGGAGGCCTTCGGCCATCTTCGCGAGCGTTTCCATCGCGAGGTACGGGTGCACGGCTTCCGCGCCGTAGCCCGCGAGCAGCGCGAAGTGGTGCGTCTCACGTGCCGAGCCCGTCTCGACGACGAGGCCCGTGCTCGTGCGCAGCCCTTGCTGGACGAGGTGCGTGTGGATCGCCGACGTGGCGAGCAGCGCCGGAATCGCAACATGCTCGGCGTCCGTCTTGCGGTCCGACACGATCAGCATGTTGTAGCCCGACTTCACCGCGTCGACGGCTTCCGCGCACAGCGACGCGAGGCGCGCCTCGATGCCTTCCTTGCCCCAGGCCACCGGATAGCAGATGTTCAGCTCGTATGCGCTGAACTTGCCGCCCGTGTACTGGTCGATCGCGCGGATCTTCGCGATGTCCTTGAAGTCGAGCACCGGCTGCGACACTTCGAGACGCATCGGCGGGTTGATGTTGTTCGTGTCGAGCAGGTTCGGCTTCGGGCCGATGAACGACACGAGCGACATGACCATGTTCTCGCGGATCGGGTCGATCGGCGGGTTCGTGACCTGTGCGAAGAGCTGCTTGAAGTAGTGATAGAGCGTCTTGTTCTTGTTCGACATCACCGCGAGCGGCGAGTCGTTGCCCATCGAGCCGACGGCCTCTTCACCCTGCTGCGCCATCGGCGCCATCAGGAACTTGAGGTCTTCCTGCGTATAGCCGAACGCCTGCTGGCGGTCGAGCAGCGCGGCGCCCTGCGTGCGGCCGGCCGCGACGTCCTCGGCCTTCGGCTCGATCTCGTCGAGCTTGATGCGCACGGCGTCGATCCAGCTCTTGTACGGCTTAGCGTTCGCGAGGTTGTCCTTCAGTTCCTTGTCGTCGATGATGCGGCCGTGTTCCATGTCGATCAGGAACATCTTGCCCGGCTGCAGGCGCCACTTCTTGACGATCTTCGATTCGGGGATCTGCAGCGTGCCGGCTTCCGACGCCATGATGACGAGGTCGTCGTCCGTGACGATGTAACGCGCCGGGCGCAGGCCGTTGCGGTCGAGCGTCGCGCCGATCTGGCGGCCGTCCGTGAACGCGATCGCGGCGGGACCGTCCCACGGCTCCATCATCGCGGCGTGGTATTCGTAGAACGCGCGGCGGTTCTCGTCCATCAGCGTGTGCTGTTCCCACGCTTCCGGGATCATCATCATTACCGCGTGCACGAGCGGATAGCCCGCCATCACGAGCAGTTCGAGACAGTTGTCGAACGAAGCCGTATCCGACTGGCCCGGATAGATCAGCGGCCAGAGCTTCGGCAGGTCGTCGCCGAGCACGTGCGACGCGATCGCGCCGGTACGCGCGTTCAGCCAGTTCACGTTGCCCTTCACGGTGTTGATCTCGCCGTTGTGCGCGATCATCCGGTACGGGTGAGCCAGCTCCCACGCCGGGAACGTGTTGGTCGAGAAGCGCTGGTGCACGAGCGCGAGCGCCGACACGACGCGCGAGTCCTGCAGGTCGCGGTAGTACACGCCGACCTGGCCCGCCAGCAGCAGCCCCTTGTAGACGACCGTGCGCGCCGACATCGACGGCACGAAGTATTCCTTGCCGTGCTTGAGCTTCAGCGCCTGGATACGGTGGCTGGCGGTCTTGCGGATCACGTAGAGCTTCCGCTCGAGCGCGTCCGTCACCATGATGTCCTTGCCGCGGCCGATGAAGATCTGGCGGATCAGCGGCTCGCTCGCCTTGACCGTCGGCGAGATCGGCATCGCGTGGTCGACCGGCACGTCGCGCCATCCGAGCACGACCTGACCCTCAGCCCGCACCGTCCGCTCGAGCTCCTGCTCGCATGCGAGACGCGACGCGTTCTCCTTCGGCAGGAAGATCATCCCGACCCCATATTCACCGGCCGGCGGCAGCGTCACGCCCTGCTTCGACATTTCCTCGCGATAGAACGCGTCCGGAATCTGGATCAGGATGCCGGCGCCGTCGCCCATCAGCGGATCGGCACCGACCGCGCCGCGGTGATCGAGGTTCTCGAGGATCTTCAGACCCTGCTGAATGATCTCGTGGCTCTTCTTGCCCTTGATGTGAGCGACGAAGCCGACGCCGCAGGCGTCGTGTTCGTTTTGCGGGTCGTACAGACCTTGTGCGGCGGGCACCGCGGCGAGCGGCTGCTGGTGGTCGTTCATGGGGACACCGTCGTAAAGGGGCCTCGAGGGCCGTTGAACCATTTTGTGTTGCCGTCGATCCCGCTCCCGACGGGAGACGGCACGGCCGACAGTGGTTGGGCGAGCTTCACCCGGGCCACCGGAATTCGGAATATACGCGACGAATCAAAGGAATAGCAACAAAAACCGCTTGATCGAACCCCAATTAAACGCATGTTCAGATCTGGTGCAGTTTTATTGGGGCCGTATCGTATTGGTGCAAAAAGAAGCGGCGCCCGCGGCGCCGCCTCGTGATCCGCCTTTCCCGCGTTACTGCTGGATCGGCGGGGTGTTTTCACGCACCTTTCTGGGGCGTCCGCGCGGCAGCGGCGATACGCGGCGGTTCGCGGTACGCGCCGCCCATTCGCGGTAGTTCTCGCCGCCGAGCACCCAGCCCTTCAGCGTCGCCTGCTGCAGCTGATCGGCCTGCCGCTCGTCGAGCGGCTGCTCGCACAGCTCCTTGTACGCGCGCTGACGGTCGAACGGCGTGTTGCCGAGCGCCCAGTAGAGCGGATGGTCGGTGATCAGGCTGTCGACGGTGAGCCCGACGTGATGCCGGTAGCTCGACCACCGATAGGCCTCGGGCGTCGCGACCAGCTGCGAGCGCACCGGGCTCATCTCGACCACGCGGCTCGCGAGGAGGAAATAGCGTTCGCCTTCGATCACCGTCGCGCGATAGCGGCCTTCCCACAAGGTGCCGCGACGCGAATAACGTCGGTTGAAATGCGCGACGTAGCGGCGGCCGACCGCCTGCATCGCCTTCGGCAGGCTCGCCTCGTCGCTGGGCGTCACGAGGAGCTGCACCTGGCGCGGAAGCAGCACGTAGGCATGCACCGAGAGGTGATGATCGCGTGCCGCGGCCTTCAGGCAATCGATGAAGAGTTCGTAGTCCTGGTCGTCGACGAACGCAGGTTGCTGATCCAGGCCGCGCAGTATCACGTGCTGCGGCTGGTCGGGAACGTAGAGTCGTGCTAACCGTGCCATGCTGAATGTCCGTTTGAACGCGTTAGGAAATACCCGGAGGTCCGAAATTGCGCACCTGCGTAGAATGCCTGTCCCGGCGGGCGCGGAAACGTACGGTCGTACTAATCTTAGGGTGAAAACTCTAACTTACGAGCTTGTTTGGTTTTAAACGCAGTCGTCATAATGAGCACGCCTTAGATCGGAGGAGACACAATGAAACGAAAACTGGCCATTACGGGGGCTGCAGCGCTCGCATTCACGTTTGCGGGCGGTACGGCACAAGCACAATCCGCAGGTGATTTCTACGTCAGCACCGGTTGGTTCCACCTTGCGCCGCAGGACAGCAGCGACCCGCTGTTCGTCTACGGCGTTGGCGGCACGCCCATCAACCAATCGATTCCCAACACCGGCGCCGGCATCAGCGACGCCGATACGCTTGGGCTCGCAACGGGGTACTTCGTCACCGACCATATCTCCACCGAGCTCGTTATGGGGATACCGCCGAAGTTCGACATCACCGGCAAGGGTCAGTTCGAAAGATTCGGCGTACTCGGCCGTGCGTACCAGTGGAGCCCCGCCGTATTGCTTCGCTACCACTTCAACGACGCCAACGCGAAGTTCCGCCCGTATGTCGGCATCGGCGCAACGTACATCTGGTTCACCGGCGCGAAGATCACGAACAGCAGCTTCGAGAACGGCGTGCTCGGCGGCCCGACCAGCGCCACGACCAGCAACCAGTGGGCGCCCGTCTTCAACGCCGGCTTCACGTACAACTTCACGAAACACTGGTTCGCGGGCCTGTCGCTCTCGTACATCCCCGTCAGCGTGACCGCGACCTTCACAACGGCTCGCCGGACGCCGGTCGGCACCCTGACGGAAACGTCGAAGGCCCACATCTCGCTGAACCCGATCGTCACGTACCTGAACGTCGGCTACCGTTTCTAAGCGTAGTCGAATATTTGGGGAATGGTTAATCCTGCTGCAATTTGTAGCGGATTTTTCGTGACGTAACGTCTCCTCGATGCAAAACGCCCCGGCGGAAATCCCGCCGGGGCGTCGTTTTTTTGTCTCAGGGTCTTCCCGCATCCACCATTGCGCGGGACGGGTCGCTACGCAATGTCGTCCAGTGCATCGGGGCCGATCAGGTCGATGCGGTCCGTGCAGACCGCATCGACGCCCCAGCGCACGAGTTCGCGCGCCCGGGCGAGGTCGTTGACCGTGTAGACCAGGATGCGCAGCCCGGCCGCCTTGATCGCGCGCACGAGCGGTTCGTCGAGTTCCTTGTGGCTTGCATGCAACGATACGCAGCCGAGCGCGCCGACGACCTGCGCGTGCCAGTCGTCCGGCACCGCCTCGTACAGCATCCCGCGCGGCAGCGCCGGGGCGCTCGCGCGCGCCTGTTGCAGCGCGTCGAACGAGAACGACGACAGCAGCGGCGGCACGGCCGCGCCGTGCCAGTACGCGGCCGCATCGACGGCCACCCGCTGCCCCGTGTCGCGCTCGCGGCCCGGGCACGGCTTGATCTCGACGTTCGCCGCCATCCCGTGCGCGATGCAGCGCGCCGCCGCCGCCTCGAGCGTCGGCATCCGCTCGCCCGCGAACCGCGCGTCGAACCAGGCGCCGGCATCGAGCGCGGCCAGCGCCGCATAGCGCATGCCCGCCGCCGGCCCGCTGCCGTTCGACGTGCGGTCGACCGTGTCGTCGTGCAGCAGGAAGCTCACGTCGTCGGCGGACAGCTTCGCGTCGAACTCGACCATCCGGTGACCGCGCCGCGCGCCTTCGTCGAACGCGGCGAGCGTGTTCTCCGGCGCGAGCGTGCCGCCGCCGCGATGGGCGACGACGCGTGGATAGGGCCAGTCGGTACGGGAAGTCATCGTGCGCCTCGCAGCAGGTCCGTCAGGGTCAGCCGGCGCGCTGGCCGGTCTCGGGATCGAAGAAATGCAGCCGGTGCGCGGGCAGCGCGGCGCCCAGCGCCGTGCCGCGCGCGGGACGATCCGCGTGCGGCAGCCGCACCGCGACGTCGTGGTTGCCCCAGCGGCCGTGCGCGAGGTTGTCCGCGCCGAGCAGCTCGCACGAGTCGACCGGCAGCGAGGCCTGCGCGACGCCCGGCTGCGGCGTCATGTGCTCCGGCCGCACGCCGAGCACCCAGTCGCGCCCGGTGGCGATCGTGGTGCCGATGCCGGGCGCGCCGGCGACCGGCAGCGCCGGACCGCCGCCCGCGACCGTAAACGTCGCGCCATCCTCCGACAGCCGGCCGTGCATCAGGTTCATTGCCGGCGAGCCGATGAAGCCCGCGACGAACACCGTCGCCGGCTTCTCGTACACGTCGACCGGCGCGCCGATCTGCTCCGCATAGCCACGGTTCATCACGATCACGCGCTGCGCGAGCGTCATCGCCTCGATCTGGTCGTGCGTCACGTACACGCTCGTCGTCGCGAGCCGCGCATGCAGCCGCTGGATCTCGAGCCGCATCTGCACGCGCAGCTTCGCGTCGAGGTTCGACAGCGGCTCGTCGAACAGGAACACCGACGGCTCGCGCACGATCGCACGCCCCATCGCGACGCGCTGCCGCTGGCCGCCCGACAGTTCGCGCGGCCGCCGCGCGAGCAGCGGCTCGAGTTCGAGGATCTTCGCGGCCGCGGCCACCCGCGAATCGATCGTCGCGCGCTCGATGCCGCGGATCTTCAGCCCGTAGCCCATGTTCTGCGCGACCGTCATGTGCGGATACAGCGCATAGTTCTGGAACACCATCGCGATGTCGCGATCCTTCGGCTCCAGCGCGTTGACGACGCGATCGCCGATCGCGATCTCGCCGTCCGTCACCGTCTCGAGCCCCGCGATCATCCGCAGCAGCGTCGACTTGCCGCAGCCCGACGGGCCGACCAGCACGATGAATTCGCCGTCGGCGATCTCCACGTCGATGCCGTGCAGCACGTGCTGCTTGCCGTCGTAGGATTTCCTGACGCCCTTCAAGCTCAGCGCAGCCATACTTGGTCCTTCTCCCGGTTGCCGTCCGTGGTTCATTTCTCGGAATCGACGAGGCCGCGCACGAACCAGCGCTGCATCGCCAGCACGACGACGAGCGGCGGAATCATCGCCAGCAGCGTCGCCGCCATTACGTATTGCCATTCAGTCGCGGCGTCACCGCTCGCGATCATCGTCTTGATGCCCACCACCGCCGTCGACAGCGACGCCTCGGTCGTGATCAGGATCGGCCACAGATACTGGTTCCAGCCGTAGATGAACGTGATCACGAACAGCGCTGCGATGCTCGTCTTCGACAGCGGCAGCACGACGTCCCGGAAAAAGCGCAGCGGCCCCGCACCGTCGATGCGCGCGGCGTCCATCAGCTCGTCGGGCAGCGTCATGAAAAACTGGCGGAACAGGAACGTCGCGGTCGCCGATGCGATCAGCGGCAGCGAGAGCCCGGCGTAGGTGTTCGTCAGGTTCAGCGTCGACACGACCTGCACGGTCGGGAATATCCGCACCTCGACCGGCAGCATCAGCGTGATGAAGATCAGCCAGAACGCCGTGTTGCGGAAGGGGAAGCGGAAATAGACGATCGCATACGCGGACAGGATCGACACCGCGATCTTGCCGACCGCGATGCCGAGCGCCATCACGAAGCTGTTGATGAGCAGCCGGCCGAACGGCGCCGTCGTGCCGCCGCTACCGTGCCCCCAGATGTAGGCGATGTTCTCCAGCAGGTGCGTGCTCGGCACCAGCGACAGCGGGATCGTGAACACTTCCTGCGCGTTCATGGTCGCCGCGCAGAACGCGACGTACACCGGGAACACGATCAGCACGACGCCCGCGATCAGCACCGCGTGGCAGAACAGGTCGAAGCCCTTGCGATTTTCGATCATGCGTATTGCACCCTGCGTTCGACGAAACGGAACTGGATCACCGTCAGGCCGACGACGATGATCATCAGCACGACCGACTGCGCGCCCGAGCTGCCGATGTCGAGGCCCTGGAAGCCCTCCGTGAAGATCTTGTAGATCAGCGTCTTGGTGCTTTGCGCGGGGCCGCCCGCGGTGGCCGCATCGATCACCGGGAACGTGTCGAAGAACGCATAGACGAGGTTCACGACCAGCAGGAAGAAGCTCGTGGGCGACAGCAGCGGCAGCACGATGTGGAAGAAGCGCCGCACCGGCCCGGCACCGTCGATCGCCGCCGCCTCGATCAGCGAGCGCGGGATCGCCTGCAACCCCGCGTAGAAGAACAGGAAGTTGTAGCTCACCTGCTTCCACACCGACGCGAGCACGACGAGGAACATCGCCTGGCCGCCGTTCAGCGCGTGATTCCACACGATGCCGCCCTTCGCGAGCGCATAGGTGACGAGCCCGATGCTCGGGTTGAACAGGAACGCCCACAGCACGGCCGCGATCGTCGGCGCGACCGCGTACGGCCAGATCAGCAGCGTGCGGTACACGCGCGCGCCGCGGATCACGCGGTCGGCGCAGGCGGCGAGCAACAGCGACACGACGAGCCCGCTGACCGTGACGAGCGAGCTGAACACCAGCGTCGTGCGGAACGAGTCGAGGTACAGCGGATCGGCGAACAGGCGCGCGAAGTTCGCGAAGCCGACGAATTCGCTCGACGTGCCGAACGCGTCCTGCATCTGCGTGGACTGCCACAGCGCGACGCCGGCCGGCCACAGAAAGAATACGGCGGTGATCGCGAGTTGCGGCGCGATCAGCAGGTACGGCAGCAGGCTCGCGCCGAAACGGGAACGGGATTGCATCGCGGGCATCCGGTCAGGCGAAACGGGAAAGGAACCGCGCCGCCGGCCGCGCGTGTCGCATATGCGACGCGGCGACCGGCGACACGCACGCGATGCGGGATCAGCCGCCCGACTTCTCGAAGCGGCGCAGCAGTTCGTCGCCGCGCGAGGCCGCCGAATCGAGCGCGTCCTTCGGCGACTTCTTCTGCGCCCAGACCTGCTCCAGTTCCTCGTCGACGACCGTGCGGATCTGCGGCATGTTGCCGAGGCGCAGCCCCTTCGTGTAAGGCAGCGGCGGCTTGTTCATCATCTGCTTGATCGCGGTTTCCGCGCTCGGGTTCTTCGCATAGAAGCCCTGCTGGCGCGTGAGGTCGTACGCAGCCGTCGTGACCGGCAGGTAGCCCGTTTCCTGGTGCCACTTGGCGGCGATCGGCGGCGAGGCCAGGAACGCGAGGAATTTCGCGACGCCCTTGTAGGTCGCCGGATCCTTGCCGGCCAGCACCCACAGGCTCGCGCCGCCGATGATCGCGTTCTGCGGCGCACCCTTCACGTTCGCGTCGTACGGCATCATGCCGGTGCCGTAGCTGAACTTCGCGAACTTCTGCACGTTCGCGAGCGCGCCCGACGACGTCGTCAGGATCCCGCAGTCGCCGCTGTAGAACTTCGCGGACGCTTCGTCCTTGCGGCCCGCATACGTGAACGTGCCTTCCTTCTGCATCTGCTGCAGGAACGCGATGTGCGCGATCTGCTGCGGCTTGTTGAATTCGAGCGCCGCGTCGGTGCCGTCGAAGCCGTTGTTGCGGCTCGCGAACGGCAGCGCATGCCACGCGCTGTAGTTTTCGAGCTGGATCCAGCCTTGCCAGCCGGTCGTGAAGCCGCACGCCATCCCGGACTTGCGCAGCTTCTCCGCGTCGGCCTGCACGTCGGCCCACGTCTTCGGCGGCTGGTTCGGATCGAGCCCGGCCTTCTTGAACGCGTCCTTGTTGTAGTACAGCACCGGCGTCGAGCTGTTGAACGGCATCGACACGAGATGGCCCGTCTTCGCGTCGCTGTAGTAGCTCGCGATGGTCGGCACGAACGCCTTTTCGTCGAGCGGCACGCCGGCCTGCTTGAACACGTCGTAGACGGGCACGACGGCCTTCTTCGCCTGCATCATCGTCGCGGTGCCGACTTCATAGACCTGGAGGATCGCCGGCGCGTTGCCGCTGCGATAGGCGGCGATGCCCGCCGCGAGCGCCTGGTCGTAGGTGCCCTTGAAGACCGGCACGATCTTGTAGTCGCCCTGCGATGCATTGAACTGCGCGGCGAGCTCGTTCACGCGCTCGCCGAGCGCCGACTCCATCGCATGCCAGAACTGGATCTCCGTCACGGCGAACGCCGCATGCTGCATACCGAACATGAGCGCGCCGCCCAGCGCGATCGAGCGAACCACGGTCCCCGCAGGCTTCTTCTTCATCGACCTCTCTCCTATGAAAACGTTACCAACAGCGTGTGCAACATTCCCGTCGCCATTGAACCGGCGAAGTCTAGTGATCGTTTGTGACAGTCAGTTGTCGTTGATGACGAACAGGCGCTGATATTCCTTCAGCGCGAAGCGGTCGGTCATGCCGGCGATGTAGTGCGCGACGAGGCGCGGCTGCTGCGCTTCGTCGTCCGACTGGTACGGCGGCGGCAGCAGGCGCGGATCGTCGATGAACGCGTCGAACAGCCCCGTGACGACGCGCTGCGCCTTGTTCGCCATGCGCATCACCTTGTAGTGGCGATACAGGTTCTTGAACAGGAAGCGCTTGAGGGCCGCCGCCTGCGCGGCGATCGCCTCGCTGTGCGCGACGAGCTGCGGCGCGGCGCGCACGTCGTCGAGCGACGCGGGCGCGACACGCGCGAGATTGCGCGTGGTCTCGTCGATCAGGTCGACGATCAGCGTGTTGATGATGCGGCGCACCGTCTCGTGGACGAGGCGGCGGCCTTCCAGATGCGGGAATTCGGCGAGCGCGGCGTCGTAGTGGCGCTGCCACAGCTCGACTTCGGCGAGCTGCTCGATCGTGATCAGGCCGGAGCGCAGGCCGTCGTCGACGTCGTGGTTGTTGTACGCGATTTCGTCCGCGATGTTCGCGAGCTGCGCTTCCAGCGACGGCTGGCGCCCTTGCAGGAAGCGCTCGCCGAGCGCGCCGAGCTTGCGCGCGTTCTCGCGCGAGCAGTGCTTGAGGATGCCTTCGCGCGTCTCGAAGCACAGGTTCAGGCCGTTGAACGCGCCGTAATGCTCCTCGAGTTCATCGACCACGGCCAGGCTCTGCAGGTTGTGCTCGAAGCCGCCGTGCTCGCGCATGCACGCGTTCAGCGCGTCCTGGCCGGCGTGGCCGAACGGCGTATGACCGAGATCGTGCGCGAGCGAGATCGCTTCGACGAGATCCTCGTTGAGCCGCAGGTTGCGCGCGACCGAACGCGCGATCTGCGCGACTTCGAGGCTGTGCGTGAGGCGGGTGCGGAACAGGTCGCCTTCGTGATTGACGAAGACCTGCGTCTTGTATTCGAGCCGGCGGAACGCGGTCGAATGAACGATACGGTCGCGGTCGCGCTGGAATTCGGTGCGCGCCGCCGGCGGTGTTTCCTGATGGCGGCGGCCGCGCGACTGCGACGCGTGGGCGGCATACGGAGCGAGATGGGCTTCCAGCGCCGCCAGCGTCGGCGGCTCGGCTGGCGCCGCGACGGATGCGCGGCCGGCTTTGGACGGTTTGCTGCTGGATGTCTCGCTCACGTCTCCTCCATGTCAGGGGCGCCGGGGCATCCGGGGCGCCGTTACCGGGTCGTCTGCGCCAGGGTGGAGAATACGGCTTCGTCGGGCGCCTGGGTGATCAGCGTATCGCCGAATCGCTTCAGCAGGATGAACTTGATCGCGCCGGCTTCGGCTTTTTTGTCGACGCGCATCAGCTCCATGTAGCGCGCATCGCCGAGTGCCGGCCCGCGGACCGGCAGGTGCGCGGCGGCGATCACCGCATCGAGCCGCTGCCGCGACGCTTCGTCGAGGAGGCCGAGCCGCACCGACAGGTCGCCCGCCATCACCATCCCGCAGCCGACCGCTTCGCCGTGCAGCCACTCGCCGTAGCCGAGCCCGGCCTCGATCGCATGGCCGAACGTATGGCCGAAATTCAGGATCGCGCGCAGCCCGCCTTCGCGTTCATCGGCCGCGACCACGCTCGCCTTGATCTCGCACGAGCGCTTCACCGCATGCGCGAGCGCGGCCGGCTCGCGGCGGTTAAGCGCATCGACGTTCGCCTCGATCCAGTCGAAGAATGCCGCATCGGCGATCGCGCCCGTCTTGATGACCTCGGCCACGCCGGCCGCCAGCTCGCGATCGGGCAGCGTGGTCAGCGCGCCGATATCGGCGATCACGGCCTGCGGCTGGTAGAACGCGCCGATCATGTTCTTGCCGAGCGGGTGGTTGATGCCCGTCTTGCCGCCGACCGACGAATCGACCTGCGACAGCAGCGTCGTCGGCACCTGGATGAACGGCACGCCGCGCATGTAGCACGCGGCGGCGAAACCGGTCATGTCGCCGATCACGCCGCCGCCGAGTGCGACGAGTGTCGTCTTGCGGTCGGCGCGCTCGGTCAGCAGGCCGTCGAAGATCAGGTTCAGCGTTTCCCAGTTCTTGTAGGCCTCGCCGTCCGGCAGCACGACCGTCGAGACACGCTTGCCGAGCGGCGCGAGCGCCGCGCGCAGCGCATCGCCGTAGAGCGGATCGACCGTCGTGTTCGTGACGATCGTGATCGACGAACCGGTGATGTGAGGAGCGAACAGCTCGGTGCGGCCGATCAGGCCGGCACCAATGTGAATCGGGTAGGCGCGGTCGCCCAGATCGACGTTGACGGTAATCATGCTTGTAGCGGCTTGGCGACGACGCCTGCCAGTTCGAGTTGCATCAGCACCATGTTGACGAGGCCGTTGACCGACGGACGGCCGGTCTCGATGATGAAGTCCGCGCATTCGCGGTAAAGCGGGTCGCGTACTTCGTAGAGCGCTTCGAGACGCGCCTTCGGATCGTCGGTCTGCAACAGCGGGCGGTTCTTGTCCTTGCGCGTGCGCAGCCACAGATCGTGCGGATTGGCGCGCAAATAGATGACGATGCCGCTGCCTTTCAGGCAATCGCGATTTTCAGGGCGCAGCACCGCGCCGCCGCCCGTCGCGAGCACGATGTTCTCGCGCTGCGTCAGATCGGCGATCACCTGCGATTCGCGGTCGCGAAACCCGGCCTCGCCCTCCATCTCGAAGATCACCGGAATGCGCGCACCCGTGCGGGCCTCGATTTCGTGGTCGGAGTCGAAGAACGTCCTGTCGAGCCGGCGCGCGACCGCACGGCCCACGGTGGTCTTACCCGCTCCCATAAGGCCGACGAAAAATACGTTTGCGTGTGGGTCCCGCGCTTGCAACGGCTTCCTCTGCTTGAATCTTGCTGGTGTGTGGCGCAGCTTACTGGCAAAGCGGCTGCCTTGTCGAGCCTGCACCGCCGGCTTCCGGCCCCGCTTTTCCCGCATCCGCGTCGCCCGCGCCGGCCGTTTCGCAACGCGCGCCGACGACCGTCGGCGTGATGAAGACGACCAATTCGTTACGCTGGTCGCGCCGCGCGCGGTGCCGGAAAAGCGCGCCCAGAACCGGTATTTTGCCCAAGAGCGGCACCCGCGTCACATCGTCCCGGTTCAACTGCTCGTAAATCCCGCCGATGGCGACCGTTCCGCCGTCCTCGACCTCGACACGCGTCTGGACGTGCTTCGTATGAATCGCCGGGCCGGCGGCCGTCGGCTCGCCGATGCTGTCCTTCGTCACGTCCAGATCGAGCACGACGCGCCCGTCGGGCGTGATTTGCGGCTCGACCTCGAGCTTCAGCGTCGCTCGGCGGAACTGCACGCCGCTCACGCCGTTACCGACTTTCGCCTGGTACGGCAGCTCCGAGCCCTGTTCGACGATCGCCTTCACGCGATCGGCCGTCACCACGCGCGGGCTGGAAACGATCTGGCCCCGGCCCTGCGCCTCGAGCGCGCTCAATTCGACGTCGAGCACGCGGCTGAGCGGCGCTGCGAACAACGTGAAGCCGGCCGTCGCCGCCTCGAAGCCGCCGAGCGGTCGCGCGGCCAGGTCGAGCGCGTTGCGCGTGTCCGTCGCGGACGCCGCCCCCTCGGCTACGGGGGCCCGCCCTTGGGCGCGCAGCGCGATGCGAGCCCCGAGGTTGCGCGAGAACCCCTGTTCGCCCTCGACGATGCGCGCCTCGATCCGGACCTGCCGGGACGGCCGGTCGATCGCGTCGATCAGGCCCGCGATCTGCTCGATGCGCGGCGCCAGGTCGGTGACGAACAACAAGTTCATGCGCGGATCGGCCGCCGCGGCGCCGCGTTTCGACAGCAGGCGCTGGCCGGTCGCCCCCGCCAGCAGCCGCTGCACGTCCTGCGCACGTGGGTAATGCAGCGCGAAGGTTCGGCTCGCGAGCGGCTCCAGCTCGGCCGCACGTGCGTGCGTTTCGAAGCGCTCGCGCTCCCGCGCGGCGAGTTCGGCCGCCGGAGTGACCCAGATCACGTTGCCGCGCCGGGACATCGCCAGCCCGTGCGTGTCGAGCAACGTATCGAACGCATCGCGCCAGCGGACATTGTTCAGACGTAATGTCACGGTACCGCGCACCTGCTCGCCGACGATGATGTTCAGCCCGGTGAATCGCGCGAGCGCGTCGAATGCGGCCGCGAGCCCGGCGCCCTGCAGATTCAGCGAGATTCGACGCGCGTCGTCCGCATCGCCGGGGTGCCGCGCCGCGGCGTCGCTCATGCGCACCGGCGGAGGCAATGGAATCGGCGGCCCTTCCAGCTGGGACACCGGTGCCGCAGTGTCCGCCTGAAGTACCGCGCGCGCCGCTTGGTCGAACGGCTGCGGACCATCGTGCGCGGGCGCGTCACCGCCCACGCCGTCCGCGCCATCAGGCGCGCCCTGCGGCAGCGGCGTCTCCTCGGCGTACGCCCGTATCGATCCGATCGGCCAGCCGGCCGGCGGCAAAGGCGGTAGCGCCGCGTCCACGGTGGCCGCGCTCGATCCAGCCCAGAATGCGATCACCCACCATCCGTACTTCGTCATGAGTGGTCTCCGTCGTCCACGACGAACCGGCGTGCGCCATCGGCCGTCGCGACCGTCACGGCACCGGCATCGACGCTCACCACACGCGACACCCCGAACGCCTCGCCCGGCGCGACGGTCGCGAATGCGCCATCGCCGGCGTCGAACAGCGCGAGCCCGGTGCGTCCGTCGCGAATGGTGCCGGCCAAGCGTGGCGTCGTATCGTCGGCTACCGTCGGCGAACCGGCGTCGCCGAATGGATCGTCGCTCGGCGCACCGGCAAGCACCGCCTCCGCGCCGTCCGGAACGCGGGCCCCCGACAGCGCCGGAAACACGTCGATCGTCATGTCCACCCGCGACGCGGGCGGGTTCCTCTCGATATGCAGCCCCGACGGCACCACCAGCGCGGGGAAACTCGCCAACCCGCCCATCAGGCGCAGCAGTGCCGGAAAACCGCCGTCCGCGACGATCCGTACCGTGCGCCGGCCATCCGGCGCTGCATCGTCAGTGCGCCGCGGTTCGATCGACACAACCCGCAGTCCGCTTCCTCGGACCAGGTCAGCCAGCTCCAGCATCAGCGCGGGCCACCCTGGCGCAGGCGGCGAGTTGGCGGCGCGCCCGGCAGGCGTGCCCATATCGCGCCGCGGCGCGGCGGCCGCGAGCAGCCGTTGTGCGTCGGCGGCCCGGATCTGCGCCGTTGCCAGCAACGCGCGACTGCGTGCGAGTCCGCTTCCATCGACGGCACTCATCAGATGAATGCCACCCACCATCACGACCGCGAATGCCAGCGCGCAACCAACGGCGTGCACTGCAGCAGGCGACATCCGCCTCACGCGGCCGAACCACTCGACACCGTCAGTCATGGACCGATGCACGATGGCCGTCATGCGCCGCCTCCCGTTGCCTTCTGTCGCGGCGGCGCGTCGTGCCAGCGCACCTGGACGGAAAAACGGAACGGCGCGGCCGAACCCGCGACCGGCGTGGTCGAAGCCGGTGTCAGCGCACCGATGTCGAATCGCCAGTCGCGCTGCTCGGCCGCGATCCGTGCGAGCCACCGCGCGGCCGTCCGGTAACTCGTCGCGCGCGCGTCGAGCTCGGCACCGGACGATGTCGTACGCAATGCGTCGAGCCGAACGGTGTCGTCGCGCACCAGCGCCAGCGTCGCGAGCAGTCCGGCAACGCGCCGGTAAGGCCCGGCAAGGACGACTGCCCGCGCATCGCGTTGCGCGAGATCGGCTGCCGCGCCGGCGGTGCGCCGTGCGGCATCGACCTGCGGCTGCAATTGCCGCAACCGCGCCTCCACTCGCGTGCGCTCGGCATCCACGCGCCATCGCCATGCTGTCGCCGCCCCTGTCCAGACACAGGCCCCGAGTGCGCCGAGCACGATCGCTGCCCCGCATTGCGTGGCGCGGCGCCGCCGCAGCGCCTGCGCCAGCCGCTCACGGTACGGCAGCAAATTGAAGCCGCCGAGCGCGGCGTGGCTGGCGGCAGCCCGCCCGAACCCCATATCGACCATCATTCCCACACCCCGCGCAGCGCCAGCCCGATCGCGAGGGCAAACGCCGGACCGCCCGGCGCGCCGGCGGGCTCGCGCGGCAGCCCGTCCCATCCGGAGCAGTCGAACGGCACCACGGCCACCCCGAGCGCATCGCCGATATCGGCGGCCGACGTGCCGCAGCGGCCGATGCAGCGCTCGTCGCCGGCCACGAGCACGCAGCGCACGGGCTCGAATACGCACTGGCGCAATGCATCAGGCAACGCAGCCTGCGCGTCGCCGGACAGCGCGAGCACCGGCGCGGCGATCGCACCGTCAATCCGCCAGCCGCGCACGCCCGTATCGCCGAACCAGAATGCGGCATACGGGCCGTGTGCGTCAGGCTCGAACTGCGCGGCATAGCGCAACGCGCGCAGTGCGGCAGCTGACTCGCCGTCGACGGCCGTCAGATCGATGCCAGCCTGCGCGGCCACGTCGATCCGCCGCTCGAGCAACGCCTGCGGCGCCACGGCGACCGCAATCTCGCCCGGGCACGCATCGTCGTCCTGCCGCCAGTCGAACGCGAGGTTGTCCGGTGCCAGCCCCGAGATCCGTTCGGCCGCCTGCCGGGCGGCGTCCGCGATGTCGTCGCGTCCGGCCAGATCAAGCGTCGCGGTCTGCATCTCGTCATCGCGCAGCGCCATCACGCCGCGTGCGTCGCAGCACACGCCCGCCGCCGACAGCCGCGACACGGCCGCCGCCAACGCACGTGCCACCGCAGCCCAGCGCGCGTCCTCCGGCCCACCCGCCAGTCCGACCGGCTCCCGCTCGAGTCCTTCGACCCGAACATCCGCAGCCCGGCCGCGCCGGCTCAGCACGGCCACCCTCACCTCGTCCGCCCCGACGTCGATGCCCGTCGAACGGTGCCTGCCCGGCGCGAACCGCGCCGCCCATCGTCCTGCCATTCCAGCCTCCCGCGATCGTTGCGGCCCACGCCGCGTTTCCGATGCCTGATTCTGCAAAGCGCCGCGCGCGCCCGACAGTCGGCCGGACGGCCAGTCGTGACACAAGCGGCCGCGCGGACGCCATACTGGCGGCACCGCGATCCGCCGCGTTCCGGCCGACGCCCCCCGCGCCAGGACCGTCTTACCGGGCAGCTATAATCGCGGGACTGTTTTCCGGTATGCCTATGCAATCCACGTCTCCTACGTCCCCGCCTCCCGCGCCCGAGCCGAAGAAGCGATCCTGGTGGCTGAAAGTCCTGATCGGCGTCGCCGCGATGTGTGTGGCCCTCGTCGTGGCCGGCGGCCTCGTGCTCGGCTACGCGCTCGTCGTCGCGTGGCCGAACATGCCGTCGCTCGAAGCGCTGACCGACTATCGTCCGAAGGTACCGTTGCGGATCTACACGTCGGATCACGTGCTGATCGGCGAATTCGGCGAGGAACGCCGCGACATCGTCCATTTCAAGGACGTGCCCGACTCGCTCAAGAAGGCGATCCTCGCGATCGAGGACGCGCGCTTCTACGATCACGGCGGCGTCGACCTCACCGGCATCGCCCGCGCCGGCTTCGTCGCGCTGACGAACGGCCATGCGTCGCAGGGCGCGAGCACGATCACGATGCAGGTCGCGCGCAACTTCTTCCTGTCGAGCGAAAAGACCTACACGCGCAAGATCTACGAGATGCTGCTCGCGTACCGGATCGAGCGCGCGCTGACGAAGGATCAGATTCTCGAGGTCTACATGAATCAGATCTATCTCGGTCAGCGTGCGTATGGCTTCGCGAGCGCGGCGCGGGTCTACTTCGGCAAGGACCTGAAGGACATCACGCTCGCGGAAGCGGCGATGCTCGCGGGGCTGCCGAAGGCGCCTTCCGCGTATAACCCGGTCGTCAATCCGAAGCGCGCGAAGGTGCGCCAGGAATACATCCTGCAGCGGATGCTCGAGCTGAACTTCATCACGCGCGAGCAGTACGACGAAGCCGTCGCGCAGCCACTCGTCGTCAAGGGCGCGGGCCGCGAGTTCAGCGTGCACGCCGAGTACGTCGCGGAAATGGTCCGGCAGATGATGTACGCGCAGTACCGCGAGGAAACCTATACGCGCGGCTTCAACGTCGTCACGACGATCGACTCCGCCGACCAGCAGGTCGCGTACACGGCGCTGCGCAAGGGCATCATGGATTACGAGCGCCGCCACGGCTATCGCGGGCCGGAAGGCTTCATCGAGCTGCCGGCCGGCGCCGATGACCGCGAGCAGGCGATCGACGACGCGCTGCTCGAGCACCCCGACAACGGCGAACTGGTCGCGGCGGTCGTCACCGCCGCAACCACGCGGCAGATCACCGTCGCCTTCATCGACGGCAGCAGCGCGACGATCGAAGGCGACAACCTGCGCTTCGCGTCGGGCGCGCTGTCAGCCAGCGCGCAGCCGAACCGCCGCATTCGTCCGGGCGCGATCGTCCGGGTCTCGAGGAACGACGCAGGCAAGTGGGCGATCACGCAGTTGCCGCAGGTCGAAGGCGCGTTCATTTCGATCGTCCCGCAGGACGGCGCGATCCGCTCGCTCGTCGGCGGCTTCGACTACAACAAGAACAAGTTCAACCACGTCACGCAAGCGTGGCGGCAACCGGGTTCGTCGTTCAAGCCGTTCATCTACTCGGCGTCGCTCGACAAGGGCCTCGGACCGGCCACGGTGATCAACGACGGCCCGCTGTATTTCAGCGCCGCGGAAACCGGCGGCCAGCCGTGGGAGCCGAAGAACTACGGCGGCGGCTTCGAAGGCCCGATGTCGATGCGCACTGCGCTGCAGCGCTCACGCAACCTCGTGTCGATCCGGATCCTGAACCACATCGGCACGAAGTACGCGCAGCAGTACATCACGCGCTTCGGCTTCGACGCCGACCGCCATCCGGCCTATCTGCCGATGGCGCTCGGCGCGGGCCAGGTCACGCCGCTGCAGATGGCCGGCGCGTACTCGGTGTTCGCGAACGGCGGCTTCCGCGTGAATCCGTACCTGATCGCCGAAGTGACCGATCCGAATGGCGCGATCGTCGCTCGCGCGCAGCCGCTCATCGCCGAGCAGAACGCGCCGCGCGCAATCGACGCGCGCAACGCGTACGTGATGAACAGTCTGCTGCAGAGCGTCGCGCAGCGCGGCACCGGCGCGCGCACCAATGTGCTGAAGCGCACCGACCTCGCCGGCAAGACCGGTACGACGAACGATTCGCACGACGCATGGTTCGCCGGCTACCAGCACACGCTCGCGGCGATCGCGTGGATCGGCTACGACAACCCGCGCAGCCTCGGCGATCGCGAAACCGGCGGCGGCCTGTCGCTGCCGGTCTGGATCGACTACATGGGCGCGGCGCTGAAGGGCGTGCCGGAGTTCAAGCCGACGATGCCGGACGACGTCCAGGCGCTCGGCAGCGAGCTGTACTTCACCGAGTTCACGCCGGGGCACGGCTTCGTATCGACGGTCGGCGTGCCGCAGGCGCCGGCGGTGCAGAACACCGACGAACCCGTACCGCACGTCGACGAGCAGGAGAAGCAGGACATCATGAACCTGTTCCGCGGCCATTGACACGCATGGCCCGAGCAAGAAAAAAGCGCCCCGCAGGGCGCTTTTTTCTTGTGCTTCGATCCGGCGTATCGGGTGCCGGACGTTACGCGCCGAACGTGATCGGCAGGCCGGCTTGCTGCGTCGCGTAGTCGGTGAGCGCCGCGAAGAACTCGGCGCCCGTGCGCGTGTCGCGCCATTCGCCGTCCACGAAACGGTAATGGAATCCGCCCGCCTTCGCGGCGATCCACAGTTCCTTCATCGGCGGCTGGAGATTGATGATGATCTTTGAGCCGTTCTCGAACGTCAGCGTCAGCACGCTGCCGTTGCGCTCCAGATCGATGTCGTGATCGCCATCGTTCGCGGCATCCACGGTACGCTCGACGGCCGCCAGCACGGCCTCGGCACGGGCCAGGTATTCAGTATCGGACATGCTAAACTCTATCGGTTAAATTGTTCAGGGACGATCATGCGAGTCGTTTTCCGGATGAGCGCGATTGTAGCGGCTTTGGCGATACTTGCCGGCTGCGGTCAACGCGGCCCGCTCTATCTGCCCACCGTGCCGCCGTTGCCGGCGAAGCCCATCCAGCAGCAGGACACGCCGCCGTCGGACGTCATGCCGACCGATGAAAACGCGTCGTCCGAGAGCATTCCCGATTCTTCCGGCACGCCGCTCACGCTGTCGCCGGAACTGTCGAGCGATGCGTCGAGGGCCGCGACGCCCGCATCCGGTCCGGCTGTCGCGCAGTAATCGCACACCGCCACTCGCGCGGCTCCGTTCGCAACAAAGGCGATGACATCCCGTCATCGCCTTTTGTTTTTTTCAGGCGCTCACGTCATGCACGGATGCGCCGCCAGCCCCATTCAAGCAGCCGCCAGCCGAGCAGCACCGCTACGATCGTCGCGTAGAGCTTCGGCTGTGCGAGATTGTGCTTGCCGGCCCTCATCCACCAGAAATGCAGCACACCGAACAGCGCAATCGCATAGATTGCGCGATGCAGCGTCGCCCAGTGACGGCCGAGCCGGCGCACCATCGCGCGCGGCGACGTCGCGGCCAGCGGAATCAGCAGCACGAACGCGGCGAAGCCGACCGTGATGAACGGACGCTTGCCGACGTCCTTCAGGATCGCGAGCACGTCGAACCACTTGTCGAACCACAGATACGTCGTGAAATGCAGCGTCGCGTAAAAGAACGCGAACAGGCCGATCATCCGACGAAAGCGCAGCAACGCGGGAACACCTGTCACGCGCCGAAGCGGCGTGACGGCGAGCGTGACGCAGAGCATCACCAGCGTCCAGAGGCCCGTCGAACGCGTGATGAACTCGATCGGGTTCGCGCCGAGCCGGTCGGTCAGCCCGAACAGCACCACGCGCGCGAGCGGATAGAGCCCGGCCGCGAAAACCAGCACCTTGGCGGGCGCAAGCCAGCGCGGCGAGGCGTTCCGAACCGTGCCGGCCCCTGCACCACCGGCGGCAGCCGTGCGCATGCCGGACGCGCGCGCGGGCGTCAGCGTCGAAGGAGGGATGTCGTTTCTCACCGGCGCGCTCAGAAGTTCTTTTTCAGATCCATGCCCTGATACATCGACGCGACGAGATCGCCGTAGCCGTTGAACATCAGGGTCTTGCGCTTCGGCGTGAAGAAGCCGTCCTCGCCGATCCGGCGCTCGGTCGCCTGGCTCCAGCGCGGGTGATCGACGTTCGGGTTCACGTTCGAATAGAAACCGTATTCATTCGACGCATACGTGTTCCAGCTCGTCTTCGGCTGCTTGTCGACGAAGCGGATCTTCACCAGCGACTTCGCGCTCTTGAAGCCGTACTTCCACGGCACGACGATCCGCACCGGCGCGCCGTTCTGGTTCGGCAGCACCTGGCCGTACACGCCCATCGTCAGCAGCGTCAGCGGATTCATCGCCTCATCCATCCGCAGCCCTTCCGAGTACGGCCAATCGAGCACCGGCGTCGACAGCCCCGGCATCTGCGACGGATCGGCCAGCGTGATGAACTGCACATATTTCGCGTTGCCGGTCGGCTGCACGCGCTTGATCAGTTCGGACAGCGGCACGCCGATCCACGGAATCACCATCGACCATCCTTCGACGCAACGCAGCCGGTACACGCGCTCCTCGAGCGGCGCGAGCTTCAGCAGCTCATCGAGATCGAACACCTTAGGGTGCAGCACCTCGCCCTCGACGCTCACGCGCCACGGGCGCGGCCGCAGCGTGCCCGCGTTCTGGGCCGGGTCGCTCTTGTCGGTGCCGAATTCGTAGAAGTTGTTGTAGGACGTGATGTCCTTGAACGGCGTCACCTTGTCGGCCGCGACGAACCTCGGATTGGTTTTCGCCGCGAGCTTCGCGGCCCGCGCATCCGGCGACGCATAGGCCGCGAACGCCGCGCCGCTGCCGCCGAGCAATCCGCCCGCCGCCGCCAGGCCGGCGGCCTGCAAGACACGCCGCCGGTTCTCGAACACCGCGCGCGGCGTAATCTCGCTCGGCGCGATATCACCGCCGGTCAGTACGGTGCGCAAAGGGTGTTTGATCCACATCGTGCTGCTCCTCCTGCATGCGCGGCGCGCACGCTTCATGGGTGTTCGACCCGAGCCGTCCTGCGCCGTTCGAAGCCCGGACCGTCCGCCCGTTACAAAAGAAAACCGCCGGGCACACAGTGCGCCGGCGGTCTTTTGTCGGACCAACGTCGGAAATCTTACAGCTTGCCGTAGCTATGCAGCCCGGACAGGAACATGTTGACGCCGAGGAACGCGAACGTCGTCACGAGCAGGCCCGTGAGCGCCCACCAGGCGGCGACCGCGCCGCGCAGGCCCTTCATCAGGCGCATGTGCAGCCAGGCCGCGTAGTTGAGCCATACGATCAGCGCCCAGGTTTCCTTCGGGTCCCAGCTCCAGTAGCCGCCCCATGCTTCGGCGGCCCACAGCGCGCCGAGGATCGTCGCGATCGTGAAGAACGCGAAACCGACCGCGATCGACTTGTACATCACGTCGTCGAGCACCTCGAGCGTCGGCAGACGATCGGCGAGCACGCCGCGCTCCTTCATCAGATACGCGACCGACACCATCGCCGACAGCGCGAAGCTGCCGTAGCCGATGAAGTTCGCCGGGACGTGAATCTTCATCCACCAGCTCTGCAGCGCCGGCACGAGCGGCTGGATCTGCTGCGCGTCGCGCGCGACCGAGTACCACATCAGGAAGCCGACGGCCGCGCTGATGACCAGCAGCACGAACGCGCCGAGCGAGCGCGTGCCGTAGTGGCCTTCGTAATACAGGTAGAGCAGTGCGGTGATCAGGCTGAACAGCACGAAGACTTCATACAGATTCGACACCGGGATATGCCCGACGTCGGCACCGATCAGGTAGGACTCATACCAGCGCACCATCAGGCCGGTGAAACCCATCAGCACCGCGACCCACGTCAGTTTCTGGCCGATCGCGGAGCCCGACTCCGAGCGCGCGAGCAGGCCGATCCAGTAGAAGATCGTCGCGAGCACGAACAGCGCGCTCATCCACAGGATCGCGGACTGGCTCGACAGGAAGTACTTGAGGAAGAACGCCGAATCGGCACGCGCGAGATCGCCCTGGTAGATCTGGATCGACAGCAGCGACAGCACCGCGATCGACGCCATCATCAGCCGCGCGGGCTTCCAGCGCCAGCCGAGCACGACAAGCGCCGGCACCGTGCCGATCATCACCGCCTTGTCGTAGTAATTCATGTGTTCGTTGTAATGCACGAACGCATAGCCTGCGCCGACCACGAGAGCCAGGGCGAACAGCCAGTCGATGATCGACAGGCGGGCGAGGAACGGACGGTCGTCGAACAACGGCGCCGGATTCGAGGCCTGAACCGGCCCCGAACGGGAAGAGGAGACTTGAGTGAGATCCATGATGTTACCGGGTGGAATTCTCGGAATCGGAACCGCCGCCGGCAGGCGGACGGACAGTCGCTGCCGCACCGGCGGGTGCGGCGTCGCGTGGCGTGGCGCGCAAGGCGGCGCCGGCCGCGTCGCGCGTCTGCACGAATTCTTTCTCGAAATCGAAGGTCTTGCGGGCCGTGGACATCGCCATCACCACATCGACGCCCGAACCGGCATCCTTGAGCCAGAACCAGAGGCGCCGCTCGCGCACGTAGAACATCGAGAAGATGCCGGCGACCAACAGCAGGCTGCCAAGATACACCAGATTCTTGCCGGGTGCGCGCGTCAGCTGAAATACCGAAGCTTGCACCTGCTTGAAGGAGTCGAGCTGCAAATAGACCGGCGATCCGTACAAGAAGCTGTCGGATAGCGCATTGATCGCGTTCTGCACGAAGCGGATCGTGTCGGCGCCCTGCTGGGCGGCCGGCTCGCCGGCATGCTCGCGCGCGATCTGCCAGACCTCCCACATCGAACCCTCGAGCATGCGCAGCAGCAGGCTGGCCGCCTTTTCCTGCTCGGCCTTCGGCACCGAGCGGTCGATGAACGTCGCCACCGCCTGGAAGCCGCCGACCGGCTGGCCGTCGGCGCCGCGGCCGACGCTATCGTCGCTCGCGGCAAAGAGGGTCAGCACCTTGAACGCACTGTCCTGCAGGCGGCCGCGCAGCGACGCTTCGGTCGTCGGCAGCGAACGCTGCGCGAAACGTGCGGCGGCGTCGGCACGCACGGCCGGATCCTCGAGCGCGGCGCGCAGGCGCATCCATTCGCCGATCGAATCCTGGCTATCGGCCGGAATCCGCATGTACCGGAACGGATCGTTCGGGCTCGCGCGCACGCCGGCGAGGAACACGCGCGTGCCGCCCATGTCGACGGGCAGCATGTAGTTGTTGAATTCGCGCGCCTGACCGTCCTTGCCGCGAATCTTGTACTGGACCGACGGGCCGATGTTGTGGAGCTGCATCGGCTTCGAGGTCTTCGCGCCCGAACCGAGCCGCTCGTCGAACGCTTCCTTGAGCGACTCCGTCTTCGCGACGCCGCGCACGTCCGGCTTGCCGTTCGCGTCCGCCATGTTCTCGACGTTGATCGCGCGGAAGTCGGAGAATTCGATCGTGTCGCCGTCGCTGCCCGGCATCTGCAGCGGCGCCGTACTGCCGATCGTGCCCTTCACCGCGAAGGTCTTCGCGTTGCCGCCCGTCATCGGGTAGGCCGTCATCTCCATCTGCGAGCCGCCGTCCTGGAAGCTCGACTGGTAGATCGACACGCCCTTGTACGTGAACGGCTTGTTGACCTCGACGCGCGCCGGGATCTTCTGGCCCGTCTCGCGATCGATCACGACGATGTCGCTCGCGAACAGCTTCGGCATCCCGGTCGTGTAGTAGTCGACGATGAACTTGTTGAGCTGGATCGAGAACGGCAGGTCCTGGATCAGCGAGCCGCTCGGCTGGTTCAGGATCGCGGTCGACACGAACTGGCCTTCCGGCACCCACGCGTAGCCGCGGAACGTCGGGTTCGACGCGGACAGCCTGTGGTCGGGCGAAATTTCGCTGATCGTCGCGCTCGTGTTGACCGGGCTCTTGCCGAACATCCACATCTGGAATTTGATCGGCAGGTTGCTGTCCAGCAGGCCGCCGATACAGATCACGACGATCGCAAGGTGCGCGGAGATGTAGCCCCACTTCGTCAGCGCGCCGCGTTTCGCGGAGATCAGCGTCGCGCCTTCGGTTTCACGCACGACGTGCTTGTAGCCGGCCTTGGTGACGAACGTGGCGAGCGTGGCCGCGACGGTCGCGCGCGTACCGGACGCCGAGTATTCGGCCTTGTGGTGGAAGGCGCGCAGGCTGCCTTCGCGGACCTTGTCCTTCCAGCTCTTCGCGTCGGCGAGCATCTTCGGCGCGTTGCGGATCACGCACAGCGAGATCGACACGACGAGGAAGATCAGGATCAGCATGAACCACCACGCGCTGTACACGTTGTACAGGCCCAGCGAGCGGAAGATGTCCGCCCAGAATGGCCCGAACTGGTTCACGTAGTTCGGATATGGGTCATCCTGGGTCAGGACCGTGCCGACGATGCTCGCGATCGACAACACCACCAACAGTGCGATCGCGAAGCGCATCGAGCTCAGCAGCTCGACTGCGCGCCTGGACGCACTTTGACCCGACTTCGACTGCAACCCCGACGTGGTAACGCTCATTCAAACTCCGACTAAGGGGAAACAGCCCCCACGCTCACTATGTTCGCTGCCCACCCAAGGGGGGGCGGTCAGCACTCTTGGGACGGCCCGGCGAGTGCCGACAAAAAAGGGCGAGGCAACCGCAACGGTGCGGCGCCCCACCCTTTTCTTGTTCTGACGCCGGCCGCCCTTCGGGCGCCCGGTCATTCCATTCGCGACCGTCCGTTCAACGCAGGCCCGCGATGTAATCCGCGACGGCCTTGATCTCGTTGTCCGACAGACGCGATGCGATCTGATGCATCGCCTCGTTGTTGTTGCGCGCGCCGACACCCTGCTGGAATGCGGTCAACTGCGCAACCGTGTAATCGGCCCACTGCCCCGACAGACGCGGGTACTGGACCGGAATCCCCTGTCCCGTCGGCCCGTGGCAGCTCGCGCAGGCGGGCACACCCTTTTCCGCGATGCCGCCGCGATAGATCTTCTGGCCGATCGGCACGGTCGCCGCGTCGCGTGCGGTGCCGAGCTTCGTCGTCTGCGATCCGTAATACGCGGCGACGTTGCGCATGTCGTCCGCGCTCAACGCGCTCGCGAACCCGACCATCACCGGATTGGTCCGCGCCGGCCCCTTCGCGCCCGGCTGGGCCTTGAAGTCGTTCAACTGCTTGACCAGATATTCGGGATGCTGGCCGGCGAGCTTCGGGAAACTGCCCGATGCGCTGTTGCCGTCGGCGCCGTGACACGACGCGCAGACTTGCCCGGCAATCGCCTTGCCGCGGTCCAGATCCGGCTTTGCCGCATCCGCCGCGTTTGCCTCCGCTACGAAACCTACGAACCCTGCTGCAACCTGAAGCACCATCAGAGACTTGCACAGTCGATTCATTCGCACACCCTGTTTCGTCTTGTGGGAATTTGAGGTTCTGCAAAAAACGACGTCGACCAGTCTACCGCAGAAGCTGCATAAAAGCGCGAGGCAGGCGCCCGCAACCCTTCGGCAAAACCGGCGTATTGTACAATATCGCGCTGAAAGCTCCCGCGCCTATCGGGGCTACCCCGCCTCCACCAAGCGGCTCGCGCCGCCCCGTCCCTCCGGTTTCCCCCATGGCCTTTTTGCTCCACCAAGCCCGCTTCTACACGACCGTCAACCATCTGCGCGACCTGCCGCCGACGGTACAGCCGGAAATCGCGTTCGCCGGCCGCTCGAATGCCGGCAAATCGACGGCGATCAACGTGCTGTGCAACCAGAAGCGGCTCGCGTTCGCGTCGAAGACGCCAGGCCGCACCCAGCACATCAACTACTTCTCCGTCGGCCCGGCCGCCGAGCCCGTCGCGAACCTCGTCGACCTGCCCGGCTACGGTTACGCGGAAGTGCCGGGGGCCGCGAAGGCCCACTGGGAAATGCTTCTGTCGTCCTATCTCGCAACGCGTTCGCAGCTGTGCGGCCTGATCCTGATGATGGATTCGCGGCGCCCGCTGACCGACCTCGATCGCCGGATGCTCGAGTGGTTTGCGCCGACCGGCAAGCCGATCCACACGCTGCTGACGAAGTGCGACAAATTGACGCGCCAGGAAAGCATCAACGCGCTGCGTAACACGCAGAAGGGACTCGACGCGTATCGCGACCAGGGCGTGAAGGGCAAGCTGACCGTCCAGCTGTTCTCGGCGCTGAAGCGCACGGGGCTCGACGAGGCTCATGAACTGATCGAGAGCTGGGTGCGGCCGTCCGTCGCCGACGAAAAAAGCGAGCCTGTAGGACAATGAGCGGGCAATGCGCGGCCGGGATCGGCCGGGCGCACCTGACGGCACCTGCGGATTCGGCCGGCTCATAAAAAAACCCGCCGTTGAACGGCGGGTCAAACAGCCTAATCGAATAACGACAGGCACCCGCTCAGGGAGGAGAAGCGGGGAGTTGCACGCGACGCGTGCCACTCGATCGCTATCATATACCAACGATCTCGAAAATGACCTAAGGGTTCCGTAAGGTCCTTCTTGCCCTGATTTCTGCCAAATCGCCATGAGCTTCCATCCGCTTCATCGTCCGCGCCGGATGCGCCGCGACGACTTCTCCCGGCGCCTGATGCGCGAAAACCGCCTGACCACCGACGACCTGATCTACCCGGTGTTCGTCGTCGAAGGCACCAACGAACGCCAGGCCGTCCCGTCGATGCCCGGCGTCGAGCGCGTATCGGTCGATCTGCTGATGCAGGTCGCCGAGCAGTGCGTCGAACTTGGCGTGCCCGTGCTGTCGCTGTTCCCGGCCATCGAGCCGTCGCTGAAAACGCCCGACGGACGCGAAGCGGCCAATCCGGAAGGCCTGATCCCGCGCGCTGTGCGCGAGCTGAAGAAGCGTTTCCCCGAACTCGGCGTGCTGACCGACGTCGCGCTCGATCCGTACACGAGCCACGGCCAGGACGGCGTGCTCGACGAGAACGGCTACGTGATCAACGACGACACGATCGAGATCCTGGTCGACCAGGCACGCGCGCAGGCAGAAGCCGGCGTCGACATCGTCGCGCCGTCGGACATGATGGACGGCCGCATCGGCGCGGTCCGCGAGATGCTTGAAAGCGACGGCCATATCCATACGCGCATCATGGCCTATTCGGCCAAGTTCGCGTCGGCGTTCTACGGCCCGTTCCGTGATGCGGTAGGCTCGGCGTCCAATCTGGGCAAGGGCAACAAGATGACCTACCAGATGGATCCGGCGAACAGCGACGAAGCGCTGCGCGAAGTGCGCCTCGACATCGACGAAGGCGCCGACATGGTGATGGTCAAGCCCGGGATGCCGTATCTCGACATCGTGCGCCGCGTGAAGGACGAGTTCCGCTTCCCGACCTACGTGTACCAGGTGAGCGGCGAATACGCGATGCTGAAGGCCGCCGCGATGAATGGCTGGCTCGACCACGACAAGGTCGTGCTCGAATCGCTGCTCGCATTCAAGCGCGCGGGCGCCGACGGTGTCCTCACGTACTTCGCGCTCGATGCTGCCCGTCTGCTGAAAGCGCAGCGCTGAGCCGCACGACGGCGAGTATCAAGAAAAACGGCGGGACACTTCATCGGTGTCCCGCCGTTCTGCATTTGCGGTCCGGTGGGCGCAACGGGCGCCCATGTGCGGCGGACGCGCGCGCCTTACACCGTCGGCACCGCTGCGCGATCGAGGCTGCGCAGGAACGTCTCGGCCGCCTGATAGCCGACCACGCGGCCGATTTCGTTGCCGTTGCGATCGAAGAAGATGATGCCCGGCGGCCCGAACAGGTTGAAGCGCTTGAGGAGCGCCTGGTCGTCCGGATTGTTCGCGGTGACATCCGCGCGCGCCAGGTGAAGCTGCGCGAGCCGCGCCTGCACGCGCGAATCGGTGAACGTCAGATGCTCCATTTCCTTGCAGCTCACGCACCAGTCGGCGTAGAAGTCGAGCATCACGGGCCGGCCCGACGTCTTCAGCAGCGCGTCGAGTTCGCCGCTGGAGCGCACCGACGCGAACGCGGGGCCCACCTGCCCGGCTGCCGACGCATCGCCCGATGCAACCGTGCGCGTCGCGAGTACGGCCAGCGGCTTCACGGGGTCGTTGGAGCCCGCCGCGAGCCCGACGAGCAGCGTCGCGGCCCAGATCGCGAGCGCCGCACCGAGGCCACGACCGAGTCGGCGCCAGATCGACGCGGCGCCGGCATGCGGCGTGAACAGGCCGAGCGCCGCAGCCGCGACGAGCAGCCACAACGCAGCGAGCACCATCTTCAGCCCGCCCGCGAGCACTGGCCACACGATCCACAGCGCGGCCGCGAGCAGCACGATGCCGAAGAACACCTTCACGCCATCCATCCATGCGCCCGCGCGCGGCAGCACCGTGCCGGCACCGACGCCAACGACGAGCAGCGGCACGCCGAGCCCCAGTCCCATTGCGAACAGCGCAGCACCGCCGAGCCACGCATTGCCGGTGTGCGCGATGAACGCGAGCACCGCGAACAGCGGCGCCGTCATGCATGCGCCGACGACCAGCGCCGACAACGCGCCCATCGCCGCGACCGCGACGAAGTGACCGCCCTGCCGCGCGCGCGAAGCTTCGGCCGCGCCGTTCTGCCAGCGCTCGGGCAACGCGATGTCCTTGCCGGAAATCAGCGACACTGCGAATGCCGTGAGCAGCACGCCGAACGCGCCGAGCACCCACGGGTTCTGCAACCACGCGCCAAGGCTCTGGCCGACCAGCGCCGCAGCGATGCCCAGCACCGTATAGACGAGCGCCATGCCGACCACGTACGTCAGCGACAGCGCAAAGCCGCGCGCATGCGTCGCCCGCGTGCCTTGGCCGATGATGATCGCGGACACGATCGGAATCATCGGATACGAACAGGGCAGGAGACTCAGCACCACGCCCGCGACGAAATACAGCGCGACGATCGTGAAGAAGCCGTGCCCCTCGAGCAGCGACTGCGCGAAATCCGCGCTCGTGACCTTGTCGAACCAGTTGCCCGAGGCCGGTGCGCCGTCGGCCGGCGCGGCCGCGCCGAGCGCCGCACCGTCGACCTTCACGACGTGCTCCGCGGGCGGATAGCAGATCCCTTCGTCGGCGCATCCCTGCGACGTCACCGCGAGTTCGAACGGTCCCGCCGCCTGCTTGACCGGCACGTGAATCACGACCTCGTCGCGATAGGTCTCGACTTCTTTTTGGAACGTCTGGTCGAACTTCACGTGACCGGCCGGGAATTGCGGATCGCCGAGCGTCACCTGCCCGCCCTTCACAGCGAACGCGAACCGCTCGCGGTACAGGTAATAGCCATGGGCGACCTTGAAGCGGACGTCCACCTGCCCCGGCGACTCGCTCGCGCTGAACTTGAACGCGACCGACGGATCGAGAAAATCGTCGGCCGCGCGCGCGACCGACACGCCGGCCAGCACGAACATGAACGACAACAGGACTGCGAGGACCCGCAGCGCGCGCACGCGCACGGAAAGCGCCATACCGTTAAACATGAAATAGACGTTGAGTTTCGCTGGTCACCCACTGGCCGTACGCGGCCGAAGCCGTCGCCTGCCACGAGACGACTTCTGGCGTCTCGTAAGGATGATGCGCGAGAATAAATCGCTCCAGTTCGAGCGAGCGCATGGGGCTCGTCTTGAACAGCAACTGGATCTCGTCGGCCGTCTCGACCTTGCCCTGCCAGTGGTAGCGCGACTTGATCGCACCGAGTTCCGACACGCACGCGGCAAGCCGCGCATCGAGCGCGCCGTCGGCGAGCGCTGCAGCCGTCGCCGCATCCGGCACCGTCGTGAGCATCAACACCACCACCATACGCGCCCTCCTGGCTGGTTTTTACCGGCTTCCGCCGCCACGATTCGCCCATCGAGGGCCCGTGCCGACAGTTCCGTATCGTAGCGCAGCCCGCGCGACGCTGCCGGCCGCGGGCTGCGACAATCTTTCGCAGCCCGCGGCACTACAAAAAACAAAAAGGGCCAAGCAATCGCTCGGCCCTTTTCAGATACTGCTGCGTACTGGAAGCTTACTCGGCTTCTTGCACGTTTTCCGTTTCGTCGACTTCCGGACGATCGAGCAGCTCGACCAGTGCCATCGGTGCGTTGTCGCCGACGCGGAAGCCGAACTTCAGCACGCGCAGGTAGCCGCCCGGACGGTTCGCAAAACGCGGACCGAGCACGTCGAACAGCTTCGCCACCGAGTCACGATCGCGCAGGCGGTTGAACGCCAGGCGACGGTTTGCCAGCGACGGCTTCTTGCCGAGCGTGATCAGCGGCTCGACGACTTTACGGAGTTCCTTCGCCTTCGGCAGCGTCGTCTTGATGACTTCGTGCTCGATCAGCGAGTTGGACATGTTACGGAGCATAGCCAGACGGTGGCTGCTCGTGCGGTTCAGTTTCCGCAGACCATGACGATGGCGCATTTCAGTTTCCTTGATTCAAAGTTTTGATCCAGCTCTTCTATCGCACCGCTGGGGTGCACGGGCCGGTAACGAAAAAAGCAAGATGCGGATTTTAAAGGAAAATCCGCATCTTTGCCAACTACAGCAACAACCGGGCTTACTTGTCGAGACCAGCCGGCGGCCAGTTTTCGAGCTTCATGCCCAGCGTGAGACCGCGCGAAGCGAGCACTTCCTTGATCTCGTTGAGCGACTTGCGACCGAGGTTCGGCGTCTTCAGCAGCTCGTTTTCCGTGCGCTGGATCAGGTCGCCGATGTAGTAGATGTTCTCGGCCTTCAGGCAGTTCGCCGAACGAACCGTCAGCTCGAGATCGTCCACCGGACGCAGCAGGATCGGATCGATCTGCGGTGCGCGCGACGGTGCCTCGGCGGCCGTTTCCGTGCCTTCCAGCGCCGCGAACACGGACAGCTGGTCGACCAGGATGCGGGCCGATTGACGGATCGCTTCTTCCGGCGTGATCACGCCGCTCGTCTCGATGTTCATGACGAGCTTGTCGAGGTCGGTACGCTGCTCGACACGTGCGCTTTCGACCGCGTAGCTCACGCGGCGAACCGGCGAGAACGATGCGTCGAGGACGATGCGGCCGATGATCTTGGCCGTGTCTTCGCCGTAGCGACGGACGTTGCCCGGCACATAACCGCGACCCTTCTCGATCTTGATCTGAACGTCGAGCTTGCCGCCCTTCGACAGATGCGCGATCACGTGATTCGGGTTGATGACTTCGCAATCGTGAGCCAGCTCGATATCGCCGGCCGTGACGACGCCTTCGCCTTCCTTGCGCAGCGTAACCGTCACTTCGTCACGGTTATGCAGCTTGAACACCACGCCCTTCAGGTTCAGCAGCAGGTTGACGACGTCTTCTTGCACGCCATCAAGCGTCGAGTACTCGTGCACCACGCCTGCGATCGTCACTTCGGTCGGCGCGTAGCCAACCATCGACGACAGCAGCACGCGGCGAAGCGCATTGCCCAAGGTGTGGCCGTAACCGCGTTCGAACGGTTCCATGACCACCCTCGCGTGGTTCTCGCCCAGCGATTCCACGGCGATGATCTTGGGTTTCAGCAAACTGGTTTGCATGGGCTTTCCTTTTCAATACCCTCGGCTCGTTACACCGATAAGGCTGACCGGTAACAACCAGAAAATAAACAGCCGAGGCCCCCCCTTGCATAACGCAATCGGGGTACCTCGGCCGTCAATCGGATTAACGCGAATACAATTCGACGATCAGGCTTTCGTTGATGTCGCCTGCGATGTCAGCGCGTTCCGGCATTTGCTTGAACGTGCCTTCGAACTTCTTCGCATCGACTGCAACCCAGCTCGGCATGCCGCCTTGCTCGGCCAGCGACAGCGCTTCGACGATACGCGCCTGCTTCTTCGCCTTTTCGCGGATCGCGACGACGTCACCCGCCTTCACTTGCTGCGACGGCACGTTCGCGACGACGCCGTTCACGGTGATCGACTTGTGGCTCACCAGCTGACGCGCCTCAGCGCGGGTCGAGCCGAAGCCCATGCGATACACGACGTTGTCGAGACGCGACTCGAGCAGCTGCAGCAGGTTTTCACCCGTGTTGCCCTTGCGACGGTCGGCTTCAGCGAAGTAACGTCGGAACTGACGCTCCAGGACGCCGTAAATGCGCTTGACCTTTTGCTTTTCACGCAGCTGCGTACCATAGTCGGACGTACGTGCGCCCGAGGTACGGCCGTGCTGACCCGGCTTGCTGTCGAGCTTGCACTTGTCGGCGAGCGAGCGGCGCGCGCTCTTCAGGAACAGGTCGGTGCCTTCACGGCGGGACAGCTTGGCCTTGGGGCCGATATAACGTGCCACTTTGCATTCCTTTATCAATCAGTCACGCGGATCGAAATCCGCGCTAGTTCGCGCCCTTTGGGGCGAACGGTGGGCTTAGTCAATCAAAAAAGCAACGCCCGTCGACGCTACGCGGCGACAGGCAAATGTGCCAGCACGAACGTGCCAGCACATTCTTAGATACGACGGCGCTTCGGCGGACGGCAGCCGTTGTGCGGAATCGGGGTGACGTCCGAAATCGCGGTGATCTTGATGCCGAGGCCATGCAGTGCACGCACTGCCGACTCACGACCCGGGCCCGGGCCCTTGATCCGCACTTCCAGATTCTTCACGCCATATTCCATCGCCACGCGACCGGCCGACTCAGCAGCAACCTGAGCAGCGAACGGCGTCGACTTGCGCGAGCCCTTGAAGCCCTGGCCGCCCGACGTCGCCCATGCCAGTGCATTGCCCTGGCGATCGGTGATCGTGATGATCGTGTTGTTGAACGACGCGTGAACGTGAACCACGCCTTCAGCGACGTTCTTCTTAACCTTCTTGCGAACGCGTTGCGCCGCGGTATTCGAAGCCTTAGCCATTACGTTTTCCTGTAACTGTCAGTTCCGCTTACTTCTTCAGCGCTTGCGCTGCACGACGCGGACCCTTGCGGGTACGTGCGTTCGTACGCGTACGCTGACCGCGCATCGGCAGGCCCTTGCGATGACGAACACCACGGTAGCAACCGAGGTCCATCAGGCGCTTGATGTTCATCGTCACTTCACGGCGCAGATCGCCTTCGACGATGAACTTGCCCACTTCTTCACGCAGCTTTTCGAGGTCTGCGTCGGTCAGGTCCTTGACCTTCTTCGAGAATTCCACGCCAGCTGCCGTGCAGATGCTACGCGAGCGCGTGCGGCCGATACCGAAGATTGCCGTCAGGCCGATCTCGGTATGCTGGTGATTCGGGATGTTAACCCCTGCGATACGAGCCATTGTTTTTCCTCAAACAAAAAGCGCAAACAAACGCGCGGTCAGCCTTGGCGCTGCTTGTGGCGCGGATCCGAGCTGCAGATCACGCGAACGACGCCTTTGCGCTTGATGATCTTGCAATTGCGGCAAATGCGCTTAACCGATGCCATCACTTTCATGATAATACCCTTTTTTCAAATCACTTCGCCCGGAACACGATCCGCGCACGAGACAGATCGTAAGGCGTCAATTCAACCGTCACCTTGTCGCCTGGCAGGATGCGGATGTAGTGCATCCGCATCTTCCCGGAGATATGCCCCAACACGACATGGCCGTTTTCCAGCTTCACACGGAAGGTCGCATTCGGGAGGTTTTCGATCACCTCACCTTGCATCTGGATTACATCGTCTTTGGCCATAGTCCTTAATTAACGCATTGGGATGTTGCCGCCCTTGAAGTTTGCCTTCTTGAGCAGCGACTCATACTGTTGCGACATAACGTACGACTGCACCTGCGCCATGAAGTCCATCGTGACGACGACAATGATCAGCAGCGACGTTCCACCAAAATAAAACGGCACGTTCCAGCGCAGCACCAGGAATTCCGGCAACAGACACACGAAGACGATGTAGATCGCACCCGCCAGCGTCAGACGCGTGAGAATACGGTCGATATATCGTGCGGTCTGATCGCCCGGACGAATGCCCGGAACAAACGCGCCGCTCTTCTTCAGGTTGTCCGCGGTTTCCCTGCTGTTGAACACCAGTGCGGTGTAGAAGAAGCAGAAAAACACGATCGCCAGCGTGTACAGCAGCACATAGACCGGCTGGCCCGGCTTCAGCGCCTCCGCGACGTTATGCAACGTGTTGGAGATCCAGCTTCCCGACGGCTGACCCGTGCTGAACCAGCCGAGAATCGTGGCCGGGAACAGGATGATCGACGATGCGAAGATCGGCGGAATCACGCCCGACATGTTCAGCTTCAGCGGCAAGTGCGACGACTGGCCACCGTAGATCTTGTTGCCGACCTGGCGCTTCGCATAGTTCACGAGGATCTTGCGCTGACCGCGTTCGATGAACACGACCAGGTAAGTCACCGCGGCGATCAGAACGACGATGATGATCGCCGAAATGATGCTCATCGAACCCGTGCGCACCAGCTCGAACAACCCACCGACGGCATTCGGGAACCCTGCTGCGATCCCGCCGAAGATGATGATCGAGATGCCGTTACCAAGACCACGCTCGGTGATCTGCTCACCCAGCCACATCAGGAACATCGTGCCGGTAACCAGCGTCACGACCGTCGTCAGTCGGAACAGCATGCCGGGGTCGATCACGAGGCCTGGCTGGTTTTCCAGCGCAGCCGCGATCCCGAACGCCTGGAAGGTCGCGAGCACCACGGTGAAATACCGCGTGTACTGCGTGATCTTCCGTTGCCCTGCCTGCCCTTCCTTCTTCAGCGCCTCGAGCTGCGGCGAGACGATCGCCAGCAACTGCATGATGATCGACGCCGAGATGTACGGCATGATCCCCAGCGCAAAGATCGTGAAGCGGGAAAGCGCGCCACCCGAGAACATGTTGAACATGCCCAGGATGCCGCCCGCCTGGCTCTGGAACAGCTTCGCCAGTTGATCCGGATCGATGCCCGGCACGGGGATGTGCGCGCCGATGCGATAGACGATCAGCGCCAGGAGCAGGAACATCGCTCGCCGACGCAGATCGCCGAATTTCGCCGTGCTTCGACCGGGTTTTGCAAGACTCGGGCTGTTAGCCAAGTACCTTCTCCGATGAATGCAAGTAACGACGCGCTACGCGTGTCACTCGGCGAACGAACCGCCAGCCGCTTCGATCGCAGCGCGCGCACCCTTGGTGGCACCGAGACCCTTCACGACGATCTTGCGCTTCAGTTCGCCCGTCGCGATGATCTTTGCGCTCTTCGTCAGCTCGCCGACCAGGCCGGCTTGCTTCAGTGCGAGCAGATCGATTTCATCGACCGGCAGCTTCTCGAGGTCGGAGAGGCGCACTTCACCGACGAATTCCTTCGTCAGCGAGGTGAAGCCGCGCTTCGGCAGACGACGTTGCAGCGGCATCTGACCGCCTTCGAAACCGACTTTGTGGAAGCCGCCCGAACGCGATTTCTGACCCTTGTGACCACGGCCAGCCGTCTTGCCGAGGCCCGAACCGATGCCGCGACCGACGCGACGCTTGGCGTGCTTGGCGCCAGCGGCCGGCTTCAGGTTATTCAATTCCATATCAACTCCTTGATCCGTAGGGCCGCTTACGCGATGACCTTAACGAGGTACGAGACCTTGTTGATCATGCCGCGGACCGCCGGCGTGTCCTGCAGCTCGCTAACCGAGTTGAGTCGGCGCAGGCCCAGGCCACGCACGGTCGCGCGGTGCGATTCGCGGGTCCCGATCAGGCTCTTAACGAGCTGAACCTTGACAGTTTTTTCAGACATGGTGACCACCCGGGCTTAGCCCAAAATATCTTCGACGGACTTGCCGCGCTTCGCCGCGATGTCTGCCGGGGTCGACTGCTTGCGCAGACCGTCCAGCGTGGCGCGAACGAGGTTGTACGGGTTCGTCGAACCGTGGCTCTTCGCCACGACGTTCTGAACGCCCATCACGTCGAACACTGCGCGCATCGGGCCGCCGGCGATCACGCCCGTACCTGCCTTCGCCGGAGCGAGGAGGACAGCGGATGCGCCATGCTTGCCGTGCACTTCGTGCTGCAGCGTGCCGTTCTTGAGCGGCACCTTGAACATGTTGCGGCGAGCTTGTTCCATTGCCTTCTGGACAGCGACCGGCACTTCCTTCGCCTTGCCCTTGCCCATACCGATACGGCCATCGCCGTCGCCAACCACGGTCAGTGCGGCGAAGCCGAGAATACGGCCACCCTTCACGACCTTGGTCACGCGGTTGACCGAAATCATCTTTTCGCGAAGGCCGTCGTCGCGCTCGTCAGCCTGAACTTTCGCTTGCATCTTTGCCATGACGAATTCCTTCCTTAGAACTTGAGCCCAGCTTCGCGAGCTGCCTCAGCCAGCGCCTTGACGCGGCCGTGGTAGCGGAAGCCCGAGCGGTCGAAGGCGACGGATTCGATGCCGGCGGCCTTTGCCTTCTCGGCAATACGCTTGCCGATCAGCGTCGCAGCATTAACGTTGCCACCCTTGCCCGACTTGTCGGCCAGTTCGGCGCGCACTTCTGCTTCGAGCGTCGACGCGCTGGCGAGCACCTTGGTGCCGCAGGGCGAGAACACTTGAGCGTAGATGTGCGTGTTCGTGCGATGCACGGCGAGACGCGCGACCTGCAGCTCAGCGATCTTGATACGCGTCTGGCGAGCGCGGCGCAGGCGAGATTGAGTCTTATCCATGATTGCGCACCCTTACTTCTTCTTCGTTTCTTTGAGGATCACAACCTCGTCGGAATAGCGCACGCCCTTGCCCTTGTAGGGCTCCGGCGGACGGTAACCGCGAACTTCCGCAGCCACTTGACCGACTTGTTGCTTGTTGATCCCCTTGATCACGATTTCGGTTTGCGTCGGGGTTTCAGCCTTGACGCCTTCCGGCATCTGGTGCACCACCGGGTGCGAGAAACCCAGCGACAGGTTCAGCTTGTCGCCTTGCGCCTGCGCACGATAACCGACGCCAACCAGCGTCAGCTTGCGCTCGAAACCCTTGGTCACGCCGTGCACGGCATTCGCGATGATCGCGCGCATCGTGCCCGACAGTGCATTTGCTTCGCGGCTTTCGTCGACCGGCGACAGATTCAGCGTGCCGTCGTTGTTCGCCACGTTCACGAGCGGATTGATCGCTTGCGTGATGGTGCCCAGCGGGCCCTTGACGGTGATTGCACCGTCGGCCAGCTTGACTTCCGCGCCTTGCAGCGCGATCGGGCTCTTACCTACTCGAGACATGTTTCTCTCTCCTCGGCTTTAAGCGACGTAGCAGATGACTTCGCCGCCGACGCCGGTAGCGCGCGCCTTGCGGTCGGTCATCACGCCCTTCGGCGTCGACACGATTGCCACGCCCAGGCCATTCATGACCTGCGGAATGTCGTTACGGCCGCGGTACACGCGCAGACCAGGCTTCGACACGCGCTCAAGGCGTTCGATGACCGGGCGACCTGCGTAGTACTTCAGCGCGATATTCAGTTCGGACTTCGCACCTTCCGCCTTGACGGCGAAATCGTCGATATAACCTTCGTCCTTCAGGACTTGCGCGATTGCAACCTTGACCTTCGACGAGGGCATCGCGACCGATACCTTCTCGACCATCTGCGCGTTGCGGATGCGAGTCAGCATATCGGCGATAGGATCACTCATGCTCATTTACGTTTCTCCTATTACCAGCTCGCCTTGGTCAGGCCAGGAATCTCGCCACGGAATGCGATTTCACGAATCTTGTTACGCGCGAGGCCGAATTTACGGAACGTGCCACGCGGACGGCCCGTGATCGCGCAGCGGTTACGCTGGCGGGTCGGGTTTGCGTTGCGGGGCAGTTGCTGCAGCTCAAGGCGTGCTTCGTAGCGCTCTTCTTCCGACTTGCTTTGGTCTTCGACGATCGCCTTCAGCGCTTCGCGCTTTGCTGCGAACTTCGCGACCAGGCGGGCGCGCTTCTTTTCACGTTCGATCAGTGCCAGTTTAGCCACGGTAACCTCAGTTTCTGAACGGGAACTTGAAGCTGGCGAGCAGAGCCTTTGCTTCGTCGTCGGTCTTCGCAGTCGTCGTGATGCTGATGTTCAGCCCACGCAGTGCGTCGATCTTGTCGTAGTCGATTTCGGGGAAAATGATCTGCTCTTTCACACCGATGTTGTAGTTGCCGCGGCCATCGAAAGCACGGCCCGACACACCGCGGAAGTCACGCACGCGGGGCAGGGCAACGGTCACGAAACGGTCGAGGAATTCGTACATCGCACGACCACGCAGCGTCACCATCGCGCCGATCGGGTAGCCCTGGCGGATCTTGAAGCCTGCGATTGCCTTGCGTGCCTTCGTGACGACCGGCTTCTGACCAGCGATCTTCGTGAGGTCGCCAACGGCGTTCTCGATGATCTTCTTGTCAGCGATCGCTTCGCCAAGACCCATGTTCAGCGTGATCTTGGTGATGCGCGGCACTTCCATGACCGACTTGTAACCGAACTTCTCGATCAGGCCGGGCACAACCTTTTCTTTGTAAAACTCTTGAAAACGAGCCATTTTTTACTCCGCTGCGTCAGGCGCTCAGTACGGCACCGGTCGTCTTCAGGAAGCGAACCTTCTTGCCTTCCTCGACCTTGATGCCAACACGCGACGCCTTGCCATTCGCGTCGACCAGTGCGACGTTCGAAATATGCAGGGGCATCGTCTTCGCTTCCACGCCACCCGTCGTACCCTTCATCGGGTTCGGCTTCACATGCTTCTTGACGAGGTTGATACCCTCAACCGTCACATGTTCTGCACCGACAGCCAGCACGACGCCGCGCTTGCCCTTGTCTTTGCCAGTGACGACGATAACTTCGTCACCTTTGCGAATCTTGTTCATCGCGACTCCTTACAGCACTTCCGGCGCCAGCGAAACGATCTTCATGAATCGTTCGCTACGCAGCTCACGCGTCACCGGCCCGAAGATACGGGTGCCGATCGGCTCAAGCTTGTTATTCAAAAGCACAGCGGCGTTGCCGTCGAACTTGATCAGCGAGCCGTCTTGACGGCGAACACCCTTGGCGGTGCGGACCACCACGGCGTTGTAGATTTCGCCTTTCTTCACGCGCCCGCGCGGCGTTGCTTCTTTGACGGTCACCTTGATGATGTCGCCAATGCCGGCATAACGACGCTTCGAGCCGCCGAGCACCTTGATGCACATGACTTCACGCGCACCCGTGTTGTCGGCTACTTCGAGCCGAGATTCGGTCTGGATCATGGTTTGTCTTTCCCAACTTAATCCGGATGCACCACCATGATGCATTCGGTCAGTCTTGGTCCCGTCAGCCAATCGGCTGCTTGGGTTGGAACAGCAGCGACGGCAAACGAAACCCGCCATCGCAATTCGGTGAATCTTTCGGACAGGCTGGCGCCAGTCCGCTTCCCCCACCAACTTCGCCCGCGACGGGGCTCCCATAAAGAGGGAAGACCGGGATTATAACAAATAATCCCGGTCACGCAAGCAAAAACTTTGCGATTTCAAGCACTTCTTGGCGAAGTGCCTGTTACTGCCAACTGCCCTGCCCGCTTAGATGACGCGAGCTGCTTCGACGAGGCGCGACACCGTCCAGGCCTTCGTCTTCGAAACAGGACGAGTTTCCTGGATTTCGACGAGATCGCCTTCGTTGCAGGTGTTCGCTTCATCATGCGCGTGGTACTTCTTCGAGCGCACGACGTACTTGCCGTAGATCGGGTGCTTGACGCGGTGCTCGATCAGCACGGTGACGGTCTTGTCCATCTTGTTGCTGACGACCCGACCGACCAGCGTCCGCTTCAGCGAGGTTTTCACGCTATCGTTCATTTCTGGTTCGCCTTCTGAGTCATGACGGTCCGCACACGTGCGATGTCGCGACGAACCTTCTTCAGCTGGCTCGTGTTCGTGAGCTGCTGGGTCGCGAGTTGCATGCGCAGGCCGAATTGCGCCTTCAGCAGGTCCGCCAGCTCCTTGTTGAGCGCGGCCTGGTCTTTCTGGAGAAGTTCGGAAGCCTTCATGTTTTCTCCTTAGGCGCCGAGCTGGCGCACGATGAACGTCGTCTTCAGCGGCAGCTTCGCTGCAGCCAGACGGAACGCTTCGCGTGCCAGTTCTTCGGTTACGCCGTCCATTTCATAGAGCATCTTGCCCGGCTGGATTTCGGCGACGTAGTACTCCGGGTTACCCTTACCGTTACCCATACGCACTTCTGCCGGCTTTTGCGAAATCGGCTTGTCCGGGAAGATCCGGATCCAGATGCGGCCGCCACGCTTGATGTGACGCGTCATTGCACGACGCGCCGCTTCAATTTGACGTGCGGTCAAACGACCGCGACCGATCGCCTTCAGGCCGAATTCACCGAACGACACTGCGTTGCCGCGCGTCGCCTTGCCAGTGTTACGACCCTTCTGCTCTTTACGATACTTTCTGCGTTTCGGTTGCAGCATCGTTATTCTCCAGTCTTGCCGTCTTCGGGCTTGCCGGCGCCACGGCGCGGTGCGCCACGACGAGCACCCGGAGCGCCGCCTTCGCCGTCACGGCGCGGACGACGGTCGCCCGGACGCGCATTGCGACGCGGACGCTTGTCTTCGGCTACTTCTTCGACCACCGGCGCGTCATTGCGGCCGAGCGTGTCGCCCTTGTACACCCAAACCTTGACGCCGATGATCCCGTAGGTCGTCTTCGCTTCCGAGGTTGCGTAGTCGATATCGGCACGCAGCGTGTGAAGGGGCACGCGACCTTCGCGATACCACTCCGTACGAGCGATTTCGATACCGTTCAGACGGCCTGCGCTCATGATCTTGATGCCCTGGGCACCCAGACGCATCGCGTTCTGCATCGCACGCTTCATCGCGCGACGGAACATGATCCGGCGCTCGAGCTGTTGCGTGATCGAGTCAGCGATCAGTTGCGCATCGGTTTCCGGCTTGCGGATTTCTTCGATGTTGACGTGAACCGGCACGCCCATGCGGCGTTGCAGTTCCGTCTTCAGCTGTTCGATATCCTCGCCCTTCTTGCCGATGACGACGCCCGGACGCGAGCTGTAAATCGTGATGCGCGCGTTCTTTGCCGGACGCTCGATGACGACCCGACCGACCGAAGCGTTCTTCAGCTTCTTCTTCAGGTATTCACGAACACCGATGTCTTCCTGCAGCATCGCCGCGAAATTGTTGTTGTTCGCGTACCAACGCGAAGCCCAATTGCGGCTGACAGCCAGGCGGAAGCCAGTCGGATGAATTTTCTGTCCCATCGTATGGCTCCTTAATTCCCGACCGTCACAGTGATGTGACAGGATTGCTTCTCGATGCGGTTACCGCGGCCCTTTGCGCGCGCGGTGAAACGCTTGAGCGATGCAGCCTTGTCGACGTAGATGCTCTTGATCTTGAGCTCGTCGATATCAGCGCCTTCGTTGTGCTCCGCATTCGCGATTGCCGACAGCACAACCTTCTTCACGATGCCAGCCGCCTTCTTCGGCGAGAACGTCAGAACGTTCAGCGCCTTGTCGACCGGCAAACCGCGGATCTGGTCAGCCACAAGGCGCGTTTTTTGCGCCGAGATGCGGGCACCGCGATGAATTGCTTTCACTTCCATCTTGATTGCCCCTTATTTCTTGGCCTTCTTGTCGGCCGCGTGACCCTTGAACGTACGGGTCAGTGCGAACTCGCCAAGCTTGTGGCCGACCATGTTTTCCGAGATGTACACCGGAACGTGTTGACGGCCGTTGTGAACAGCGATCGTCAGGCCGATGAAATCCGGCAGAATCGTCGAGCGACGCGACCAGGTCTTGATCGGCTTTTTGTCGCGCGAAGCTGCAGCCGCCTCAACTTTCTTCAGCAAATGGGCGTCGCAGAACGGACCTTTTTTTACAGAACGTGCCATTGCCTACTCCTTAACGCTTGTGACGGCGCTGGACGATCATCGTCGTCGTGCGCTTGTTGCTGCGGGTGCGGTAACCCTTAGCCGGCGTACCCCACGGGCTCACCGGGTCGCGACCTGCAGCCGTCTTGCCCTCACCACCACCGTGCGGGTGATCAACCGGGTTCATCGCAACGCCACGCACCGTCGGGCGGATACCGCGCCAGCGGTTCGCGCCAGCCTTGCCGATTTGGCGCAGGCTATGCTCTTCGTTGCCGACTTCACCGATCGTTGCACGGCACTCGATGTGCACGCGGCGGATTTCGCCCGAACGCAGACGAACCTGCGCGTAGACGCCTTCACGTGCCAGCAGCATGGCCGACGTGCCAGCCGAACGCGCCATTTGCGCGCCCTTGCCCGGCAGCATCTCGATGCAGTGGATCGTCGTACCGACCGGAATGTTGCGGATCGGCAGCGTGTTGCCTGCACGGATCGGCGCTTCCGAACCCGACATCAGCTGTTGGCCGACGGTCAGGCCCTTCGGGGCGATGATGTAGCGACGCTCGCCGTCTGCGTAGAGCACCAGCGCGATGTTCGCGCTACGGTTCGGGTCGTATTCGAGACGCTCGACCTTTGCCGGGATGCCGTCCTTCGTGCGACGGAAATCGACGATACGGTAATGCTGCTTGTGACCACCACCCTTATGACGCGTGGTGATGCGGCCGTTGTTGTTACGGCCGGCGGTCGAGCTCTGCGAGTCGAGCAGTGCCGCGTACGGCTTGCCCTGGTGCAGATTCTTGTTGACCACCTTGACCATCGCGCGGCGACCCGGCGAAGTCGGTTTAACTTTCACGATTGCCATGATTACTTGGCCTCCGCTTCAAAGTTGATTTCCTGGCCGGGCTTCAGGCAAACGTACGCCTTCTTCACGTCCTTGCGACGGCCCATCGAACGGCCGAAGCGCTTTTGCTTGCCCTTCTGAACCAGCACGTTGACCGAATCAACTTCAACCTTGAACAGCAGCTCGACAGCCGCCTTCACTTCCTGCTTCGTGGCATCCGGTGCGACTTCGAACACGACTTGCTCGTTCTTGTCGGCAACCAGCGTCGCCTTTTCCGAGATCACCGGTGCGAGCAGGACCTGCATCAAACGATGATCGTTCTTGCGAATCTCGCTCATGACAGCAACTCCTCGATCTGGGCGACCGCAGCCTTCGTGACCAGCACTTTCTTGAAGTAGATCAGCGACAGCGGGTCAGCGTAGCGCGGCTCGACAATCGCCACGTGCGGCAGGTTGCGCGAAGCCAGGTACAGGTTCTCGTCGACCGTGTCCGTAATGATCAGCACGGAGTCGAGACCCATGGTCTTGAATTTGTCAGCCAGCAGCTTGGTCTTCGGCGCTTCGAGGATGATGTCCTCGACGACCGACAGACGACCTTCACGGGCCAGCTGCGAGAAGATCGAGCAGAGACCTGCGCGATGCATCTTCTTGTTGACCTTGTGCGAGAAGTTTTCTTCCGGCGAGTTCGGGAAGATGCGACCACCGCCACGCCACAGCGGGCTCGACGACATACCGGCACGAGCGCGGCCCGTACCCTTCTGACGCCACGGCTTCTTGGTGGTGTGCTTGACTTGCTCACGGTCCTTCTGTGCGCGGTTACCTTGGCGAGCATTCGCCTGGTACGCGACGACGACCTGGTGGATCAGCGCTTCGTTGTAGTCACGACCGAACACGACGTCCGACGCGTTGACCACTGCACCTTCCTGACCATTTTCGTTCAGGAGCTTGAGTTCCATTATTTCGCCCCCTTGGTCTTGACGGCCGGCGTCACGAAAACCTTGCCGCCCTTCGCGCCCGGAATCGCGCCCTTGACGAGCAGCAGCTTGCGCTCTGCGTCGATACGAGCGATTTCGAGGTTCTGCACCGTCACCGTAACGTCACCGAGGTGACCCGTCATGCGCTTACCCGGGAAAACGCGACCCGGATCCTGCGCCATACCGATCGAGCCCGGCACGTTGTGCGAGCGCGAGTTACCGTGGGTGGCACGGCCGGAGGAGAAGTTGTAACGCTTGATCGTACCAGCGTAGCCCTTACCGATCGACACGCCTTGCACGTCGACCTTCTGGCCCACTTCGAAAAGATCAGCACCGACCACGGCGCCATTCGACAGCTCTGCTGCCTTGGCCGCGTCAATGCGGAATTCCTTGAGGATTTCACCGGCTTCGACACCGGCTTTGGCGAGATGACCTGCCAGCGGCTTCGTCACGCGCGATGCGCGGCGGGAGCCGAATGCAACCTGCACGGCCGTGTAGCCGTCGGTTTCAACAGTCTTGATCTGCGTCACGCGGTTGTCCGACACGTCCAGCACGGTGACGGGAATCGAATCCCCTTCAGCCGTGAAGATACGGGTCATGCCAACCTTGCGACCTACGAGTCCAAGGCTCATCATTTTCTCCATTCCCGACTGCGATTGGTCGGGGCTGATTTACAAAATGCCGGGCACGCAAGGCCCAACTTTTTTACGCGAATACGCGAAAAGCCAAGCAGTATAGCCCGACTTCTCGATTTCCGCAAGCAATACAAATACTTAGCACCACCCAGCAATCCGGATGGCGCCGAAAGCCTTACTGCAGCTTGATTTCCACGTCGACGCCAGCCGGCAGATCGAGCTTCATCAGCGCGTCAACCGTCTTGTCGGTCGGATCGACGATGTCCATCAGGCGCTGGTGGGTACGGATTTCGAGCTGATCGCGCGACGTCTTGTTGACGTGCGGCGAGCGCAGGATGTCAAAACGCTGAATGCGCGTCGGCAGCGGCACCGGGCCACGGACGATTGCGCCAGTCCGCTTCGCGGTATCGACGATTTCGGCAGCCGATTGATCGATCAGACGATAGTCGAAAGCCTTCAGGCGAATGCGGATTTTCTGTTGCTGCATGACGATTCCTTGAAAAGAGCGAGGCGATGTTGCATCGCCGGACACTAAAAGAACGCGAAACCTGCTGCCTGCGGGGAGCGAGGCGCCAGCTTCCGAACGGTACTTCCACTGCTAAGCCCGCGATTCTACACGAAAAATCGGAGTGGTGGTGTGCGTTTGTCAATGCCGCAACGCGCACGCCACAAAGACAAAACCGGGTGCCAGATCAAACTGGACACCCGGTTTCGACGGTACGACTGCCTACCGTGGAATCGCGGACCCCGGAGGGATCCGCGGATCGTCGATGTTACTCGATGATCTTGGCGACGACGCCGGCGCCGACGGTACGGCCGCCTTCGCGGATTGCGAAGCGCAGACCTTCTTCCATCGCGATCGGAGCGATCAGCTTCACCGTGATCGACACGTTGTCGCCCGGCATCACCATTTCCTTGTCCTTCGGCAGCTCGATCGAGCCCGTCACGTCCGTCGTACGGAAGTAGAACTGCGGACGGTAGTTGTTGAAGAACGGCGTGTGACGGCCGCCTTCGTCCTTGCTCAGCACGTACACTTCAGCCGTGAAGTGCGTGTGCGGCGTGATCGAACCCGGCTTCGCCAGAACCTGGCCACGCTCCACGTCTTCACGCTTCGTGCCGCGCAGCAGGATACCCACGTTGTCGCCCGCCTGACCTTGGTCCAGCAGCTTGCGGAACATTTCAACGCCCGTGCAGGTCGTCTTCACCGTCGGCTTGATACCGACGATTTCGATTTCTTCGCCGACCTTCACGATGCCGCGCTCGACACGACCCGTCACCACCGTACCACGGCCCGAGATCGAGAACACGTCTTCCACCGGCATCAGGAACGCGCCGTCAACTGCACGCTCCGGCGTCGGGATGTACGTGTCCAGCGCGTCTGCCAGGCTCATGATCGCCACTTCGCCCAGCTCGCCCGTGTCGCCTTCCAGCGCCAGCTTCGCCGAACCCTTCACGATCGGCGTGTCGTCGCCCGGGAAGTCGTACTTCGACAGGAGTTCGCGAACTTCCATCTCGACCAGCTCGAGCAGTTCAGCGTCGTCCACCATGTCGCACTTGTTCAGGAACACGATGATGTACGGAACGCCAACCTGACGCGCCAGCAGGATGTGCTCACGCGTTTGCGGCATCGGGCCGTCTGCTGCCGAGCAAACCAGGATCGCGCCGTCCATCTGCGCCGCACCCGTGATCATGTTCTTCACATAGTCAGCGTGGCCCGGGCAGTCGACGTGTGCGTAGTGGCGGTTTGCCGTTTCGTACTCGACGTGTGCCGTGTTGATCGTGATGCCGCGCGCCTTTTCTTCCGGTGCCGCGTCGATCTGGTCGTACGCCTTCGCTTCGCCGCCGAACTTCTTCGTCAGAACCGTCGTGATCGCTGCCGTCAGCGTCGTCTTGCCGTGGTCAACGTGACCAATCGTACCAACGTTGACGTGCGGCTTGGTCCGCTCAAACTTTTCTTTTGCCATGATTCTCTTCTTTCAAAAAATAATCGGTTGGTAGCTACAGATTTACTTCGACTTCGCGCTGATGATCGCTTCAGCAACGTTGCGCGGAGCTTCAGCGTAGTGCTTGAACTCCATCGTGTACGTTGCACGACCTTGCGTCAGCGAACGCAGCGACGTCGAGTAACCGAACATTTCCGACAGCGGCACTTCGGCGCGAACGATCTTGCCGCCGCCAACCATGTCTTCCATGCCCTGGACGATGCCGCGACGGCCCGACAGGTCGCCCATCACGTTGCCCATGTAGTCTTCCGGCGTCTCGACTTCGACAGCCATCATCGGCTCGAGGACGACCGGGTTCGCCTTGCGCATCGCTTCCTTGAACGCCATCGAACCGGCCATGCGGAACGCGTTTTCGTTCGAGTCAACGTCGTGGTACGAACCGAACGTCAGGTGAACCTTCACGTCGACGACCGGGAAGCCAGCCAGCACGCCCGACTTCAGCGTGTCCTGGATACCCTTGTCGACCGCCGGGATGTATTCACGCGGAATCACACCACCCTTGATCTCGTCGAAGAACTCGTAGCCCTTGCCTTGTTCGTTCGGCTCGAGCGTGATGACCGCGTGACCGTACTGGCCGCGACCACCCGACTGCTTGACGAACTTGCCGTCGACGTCCTTCGCCGTCGAACGGATCGTTTCGCGGTATGCAACCTGCGGCTTGCCGACGGTCGCTTCCACGCCGAATTCACGCTTCATCCGGTCAACCAGAATTTCGAGGTGGAGCTCGCCCATGCCCGAAATGATGGTCTGGCCCGACTCTTCGTCGGTCTGCACGCGGAACGACGGGTCTTCCTGCGCCAGACGGTTCAGCGCGAGGCCCATCTTTTCCTGGTCAGCCTTGGTCTTCGGCTCGACAGCCTGCGAAATCACCGGCTCCGGGAACACCATGCGCTCGAGAACGATCGGGTTCGCCGGGTCGCACAGCGTGTCGCCCGTGGTCGCTTCCTTCAGGCCGACCGCAGCAGCGATGTCGCCTGCGCGAACTTCCTTGATTTCTTCACGCTGGTTCGCGTGCATCTGCAGAATACGACCGAGGCGTTCCTTCTTGCCCTTGGTTGAGTTCAGCAGCGTGTCGCCCGAGTTGACGACGCCCGAGTACACACGGAAGAAGATCAGCTGGCCGACGAACGGGTCGGTCATGATCTTGAACGCGAGCGACGAGAACTTCTCGTCGTCCGACGCCTTGCGCTCCGCTTCTTCACCGTTTTCGAGCTCGCCCTTGACCGGCGGGATGTCGACCGGCGACGGCAGGAAGTCGATCACGGCGTCGAGCATACGCTGCACGCCCTTGTTCTTGAACGCGGTACCACACAGCATCGGCTGGATTTCGCACGCGATCGTACGGTCGCGCAGAGCCTTGACGATGTCGGCTTCCGGCAGATCGCCTTCTTCCAGGTACTTGTTCATCAGGTCTTCGCTGGCTTCAGCAGCCACTTCGACCATCTTTTCGCGCCATTCCTTGCAGGTCTCGGCGAGCTCGGCCGGGATGTCGACGTAGTCGAACTTCGTGCCTTGCGACGCTTCGTCCCAAATGATCGCCTTCATCTTGATCAGGTCGACCACGCCCTTGAAGTTTTCTTCCGAGCCGATCGGCACCACGACCGGAACCGGATTCGCCTTCAGGCGCAGACGGAGCTGGTCGTAGACCTTGAAGAAGTTCGCGCCGGTACGGTCCATCTTGTTGACGAACGCGAGACGGGGCACCTTGTACTTGTTAGCCTGGCGCCACACCGTTTCCGACTGCGGCTGCACGCCGCCCACTGCGCAGTACACCATGCACGCGCCGTCGAGCACGCGCATCGAACGCTCCACTTCGATCGTGAAGTCGACGTGCCCCGGGGTGTCGATGATGTTGATGCGGTGTTCCGGATAGTTGCCGCCCATGCCCTTCCAGAAGGCCGTGGTAGCAGCGGACGTGATCGTGATGCCACGCTCCTGTTCCTGCTCCATCCAGTCCATCGTGGCTGCGCCGTCGTGAACTTCACCGATCTTGTGGTTCACACCGGTGTAAAACAGAATGCGCTCGGTCGTCGTCGTCTTGCCGGCGTCGATGTGAGCGCTAATACCGATATTGCGGTAGCGCTCGATAGGAGTCTTGCGAGCCACTTTGATCCTCTACTGGGATGACACGATGCAGCCCTGCTGCATCATGCTTCAACACAAACGGGCGAGGCGCCTGAAAAGCGCACCCGCCCGGAATTTATTTCCGCTAACAGCCCAGCCAGGCGCTTAGAAACGGAAATGCGAGAACGCGCGGTTGGCTTCTGCCATGCGGTGAACTTCATCGCGCTTCTTCATCGCGCCGCCACGGCCTTCGGCCGCTTCGGAGAGTTCACCTGCCAGGCGCAGGGCCATCGACTTCTCGCTGCGCTTCTTCGCAGCCTCACGCAGCCAGCGCATCGCCAATGCCATACGACGCGACGGGCGCACTTCGACCGGAACTTGATAGTTGGCACCACCAACGCGACGGCTCTTCACTTCGACCACCGGCTTCACGTTGTTGAGCGCAACGGTGAACACTTCCAGCGGGTCCTTGCCACCCTTGGTCTGGATTTGTTCGAATGCGCCATAAACGATGCGCTCTGCGACCGACTTCTTGCCGGACAGCATCAGCATGTTCATGAACTTGGCTACATCAACGTTGCCGAACTTCGGATCCGGCAACACTTCCCGCTTGGGGACTTCGCGACGACGCGGCATGATTCTTCCTTTACCTGTTCAGTTGGAGCTGCATTCAGCCCCGCGGCCACCAACAAACCCGATCACATCTTCACGACTAACCAGCTTGGCCGGGTGACCACTTACTCGACAGCACCGGCAATCCGGCACTCCCGCCTTGACCGCCCTGCGGCGATCCCTGATCAAAAACTGCTTACTTGGCAGCCTTTGCACGCTTCGCGCCGTACTTCGAGCGCGCTTGCTTACGGTCCTTGACGCCCTGGGTATCCAGCGAGCCGCGAACCATGTGGTAACGCACACCCGGCAAGTCCTTCACACGGCCGCCGCGGATCAGCACAACCGAGTGTTCCTGCAGGTTGTGGCCTTCACCGCCGATGTACGAAATCACTTCGAAGCCGTTCGTCAGACGAACCTTGGCAACCTTACGGAGTGCCGAGTTAGGCTTCTTCGGCGTCGTCGTGTACACACGGGTGCACACGCCGCGACGCTGGGGGCAGTCCTGCAGGGCCGGGCTCTTGCTCTTCGTCGTTTCCGACTGACGGCCTTTGCGAACCAGTTGGTTGATGGTTGGCATTGTTTATTCCTGAAATTGAACAAAATCTGCACATCGATTTCGGGCAAAGCGAGAATCGACGCACAGTTGATTTCCGAACTGGCGATACGGACACGAACTTTCGAACGCGGCTCGACCCACCGAATACCGGAACCCAGCATCATATGCCGGAAATGCCAACGAAGTCAACGGCTTGCGTGATTTGCCAACCGCGCGGGCGGTTTACCGGAAGGGTCGGAACACCTGTGTCATGCCGATTCGACGACGTCGATGATCTCGTCGCCGAAGCGCTCCAGCTTGCGCACACCCATGCCGGGGATGTGGCGCAGGTCGTCGATCGTCTCCGGCGCGTTGCGCGCAATTTCGGCCAGCGTCGCGTCGTGGAAGATCACGTAGGCCGGCACGCCGTCGGACTTCGCGGTTTCCGCGCGCCACGCGCGCAGCGCATCCCAGCGTGCGCGCTCGCGCGTGCCCATGCCGGCAGTCGGATCGACCCGCGTGCCGCTGCGGCTCGACGACTGGCGCGTACGCTGCGGCTTCACGTAGCGGCGAAGCGTGACCTTCTCCTCGTTCTTCAGCACCGGCTTCGCGGCCTCGGTCAGCATCAGCGCGCCGAAGCCGCCATGGTCGACCGCCAGATAGCCATACGCCACGAGCTGCCGGAAAATCGCGCGCCACTCGGGCTCGGACAGCGACGCGCCGATCCCGAACGTACTGAGCTGGTCGTGGCCGCGCTGCAGCACCTTCTCGGTGCGGCCGCCACGCAGAATCTCGATCAGATGGCTCGAGCCGAAATTGAAGCCGCTCGCGCGCTGCGCGCGGAATACGCACGACAGCGCCATCTGCGCCTCGCGCGTCGCGTCCCACGAATCGGGCGGTTCGAGGCACGTGTCGCAGTTGCCGCACGGGTGGCTCGCCTCGCCGAAGTAGTTCAGAAGCCGCACGCGCCGGCACGAGATCGTCTCGCACAGTCCGAGCAGCGCATCGAGCTTCGACGTCTGTACGCGCTTGTGCGCGTCGTCCGCATCGGACTCGTCGATCATCTTGCGCTGCTGGACGACGTCGCCGAGCCCATACGCCATCCACGCGTTTGCCGGCATCCCGTCGCGGCCCGCACGGCCGGTTTCCTGGTAGTAGCCTTCGACACTCTTCGGCAAATCGAGGTGGGCGACGAAGCGCACGTCCGGCTTGTCGATGCCCATGCCGAACGCGATGGTCGCGCACATCACGATGCCTTCCTCCCGCTGGAACATTTCCTGGTGCTTCTGCCGCACCTCGAACTCCATCCCCGCGTGATACGGTAGCGCACGCACGCCCTGCGCCTTGAGCCATTCGGCCGTTTCCTCGACCTTGCGGCGCGACAGGCAGTAGACGACACCGGCGTCGGTCGTGCCGTCGGCATTCGTGTGCTCGGCGCGGATGAAATCGAGCAACTGCGAACGCGCGTTGTCCTTTTCGACGATCCGGTAGCGGATGTTCGGGCGGTCGAAGCTCGACACGAACACGCGCGCGTCGTCGAGCGCGAGACGATGGATGATCTCGTCGCGCGTGATCGCATCGGCCGTCGCGGTCAGCGCGATACGCGGCACCGACGGGAACCGCTCGTGCAGCACCGACAGCTGAATGTATTCCGGACGGAAATCGTGCCCCCATTGCGACACGCAGTGCGCTTCGTCGATCGCGAACAAGCCGATCTTCGCGCGCTCGAGCAGGTCGAGGAAGCGCCCCGTCATCAGGCGCTCCGGCGCGACGTACAACAGGTCGATTTCGCCTTCGCGCAGCGCACGCTCCGTGGCCGCGGCCTCGGCGCCCGACAGCGTCGAGTTCAGGTAGGCCGCGCGCACGCCGACTTCGCTCAACGCCGCGACCTGGTCCTGCATCAGCGCGATCAGCGGCGACACGACGATGCCGGCGCCCTGCCCGGCCTCGCGGCGCAGCAGCGCCGGAATCTGGTAGCACAGCGATTTGCCGCCGCCAGTCGGCATCAGCACGAGGCAATCGCCGCCGCCGGCGACGTGTTCGACGATCTCGCCCTGCTGGCCGCGAAATGCGGAATAACCAAAGACTTCGTCGAGGATTTCGAGGGCGCGGGACATGAATGATGAGAACGAGGACGGCGGAACGATGACCGCGATTTTAACAACCCGCTCGCGCGACGCGCGGCGAATCGTGCAACGTTGGCCGATCGGCAGGGTTCGTGCACGCGCATGACGGGCCTGCGCAAGCGTGCGGCAAGCCCGTCATGCACGTGAACGACGTATAAAAAAAACCGCCCGGCGGACCGGGCGGTTTCGATGACAGCGAATACGCAACGTGAGGCGGCTCGCGCCGCCCCGCGCTTATTCGGCTGCCGGGTGTTGCGGCTCTTCCGCAGGCGCGCTCGGCGTGCCGAAGTCGAATGCCTCTTCCGCTGCGATCTGATCGAAACGCTCGCGATCGGACATCTCCTTCGCCTTGCGTGCCTTGTGGAACGCGAGACCCGTACCGGCCGGGATCAGACGGCCGACGATCACGTTTTCCTTCAGGCCGCGCAGATCGTCGCGCTTGCCCATGATCGCCGCTTCGGTCAGCACGCGGGTCGTTTCCTGGAACGATGCCGCGGAGATGAACGAGTCGGTCGACAGCGACGCCTTCGTGATACCGAGGAGCACGTTGTCGTACGACGCCGGACGCTTGCCCTCGGCGATCATGCGATCGTTCTCGTCCAGCATGTCGGAACGCTCGACCTGTTCGCCCGGGATGAAGCGCGTATCACCGTTGTCGGTGATCTGCACACGACGCAGCATCTGGCGAACGATCACCTCGATGTGCTTGTCGTTGATCTTCACGCCCTGCAGACGATACACGTCCTGCACTTCGTCGACGATGTAGCGCGACAGCGCCTCGATACCCTGCAGACGCAGGATGTCGTGCGGATCGGCCGGGCCGTCCACGATCATTTCGCCCTTGTTGACGACCTGAGCATCGTGGACCAGCACCTGCTTTTCCTTCGCGATCAGGAACTCGTGCTGATTGCCTTCGAGGTCCGTGATGACGAGACGCTGCTTGCCCTTCGTGTCCTTGCCGAACGACGTCGTGCCGGTGACTTCCGCGAGAATGCCGGCATCCTTCGGCGAACGCGCTTCGAACAGTTCCGCCACCCGCGGCAGACCGCCGGTAATGTCACGCGTCTTCTGCGCTTCGGTCGGGATACGTGCAAGCACTTCACCCACCTGCACTTGCTGGCCGTCCTTCACGGTGATCAGTGCACCGACCTGGAAGCCGATCTGCACTGCGTGTTCCGTGCCCGGGATCTTCACTTCGTCGCCGTTCGCGTCGAGCAGCTTCACCTGCGGACGCACGCTCTTCGAAGCTTGCGAACCGCGACGCTTCACGTCGATCACGACCAGCGTCGACAGGCCGGTCACGTCGTCGATCTGCTTCGCGACGGTCACGCCTTCCTCGACGTTCTCGAACTTCACCGTACCACCGTACTCGGTGATGATCGGACGCGTCATCGGATCCCACGTCGCCAGCTGCGTGCCGGCCTTGATCGCCGCACCGTCGAGCTGCAGCAGCGTCGCGCCGTACGGGATCTTGTGACGTTCGCGCTCGCGGCCGATATCGTCGGTGATCAGCGCCTCGCCCGAACGCGAGATGACGATCTGCTCGCCCTTCGCGTTGGTGACGTAACGCATCGTCGCCGTGAAACGCACGATACCGTTGCTCTTCGCTTCGACCGACGACGCCACTGCCGCACGCGATGCCGCACCACCGATGTGGAACGTACGCATCGTCAGCTGCGTGCCCGGTTCACCGATCGACTGTGCCGCGATCACGCCGACTGCTTCGCCGACGTTCACGAGCGAGCCGCGGCCGAGGTCACGGCCGTAGCAGGCTGCGCACAGACCGTAACGCGTTTCGCAGGTCAGCGGCGTGCGCACGCGCACTTCGTCGATGCCGAGGCGTTCGATTTCCTCGACCGCCGTTTCGTCGAGCAGCGTGCCCGATTCGTACAGCGTTTCCTGCGTTTCCGGGTTCACGACGTCCGCGACCGCGACGCGGCCGAGGATACGGTCGCGCAGTGCCTCGACGACTTCACCGCCTTCGACCAGCGCCTTCATCGCCACGCCGTTCGACGTGCCGCAATCGTCCTCGACCACCACCAGATCCTGCGTGACGTCGACGAGACGACGGGTCAGGTAACCCGAGTTTGCCGTCTTCAGTGCCGTATCAGCCAGACCCTTACGTGCACCGTGGGTCGAGATGAAGTACTGCAACACGTTCAGGCCTTCGCGGAAGTTCGCGGTAATCGGCGTCTCGATAATCGAGCCGTCCGGCTTCGCCATCAGGCCACGCATACCGGCCAGCTGACGAATCTGCACCGCCGAACCCCGGGCGCCCGAGTCGGCCATCATGTAGATCGAGTTGAACGACTCCTGGCGCGTCTCGTTGCCGTCGCGGTCGATCACCGGCTCCGTCGACAGCTGCTCCATCATCGCCTTGCCGACCGCTTCCGACGTCGCCGACCAGATGTCGACCACGTTGTTGTAGCGTTCCTGCGCGGTGACGAGACCCGACATGTACTGGCGGTCGTACTCCTTCACCTTCTTCGCGGCGTCGCCGACGATCGTTTCCTTCTGCGGCGGCACGAGCATGTCGTCCACGCAGATCGAAATGCCGGCGCGCGTCGCGAGACGGAAACCCGACTGCATCAGCTGATCGGCGAACACCACCGTCGCGCGCAGACCGCACTTGCGGAACGCCGTGTTGATCAGGCGCGAGATTTCCTTCTTCTTCAGCGGCTTGTTCAGCACCGAGAACGGCAGGCCGTGCGGCAGGATCTCCGACAGGATCGCGCGACCGACGGTCGTCGCGTACAGCGTGATCTTCGGCACGAATGCCGGTGCGCCTTCCGACTTGTCTTCGTTGTGGACCATTTCGGTGATCCGCACGTTGACGCGCGATGCCAGCTCGACTTCCTTGTTCTCGTACGCGCGGATCACTTCCGACACGCCGGTGAACGACAGGCCTTCGCCCTTGCCGTTGATCGCTTCGCGGGTCGCGTAGTACAGACCCAACACGATATCCTGCGACGGCACGATCGACGGATCGCCGTTGGCCGGGAACAGCACGTTGTTCGACGCCAGCATCAGCGTGCGCGCTTCCATCTGCGCTTCGAGCGACAGCGGCACGTGAACGGCCATCTGGTCACCGTCGAAGTCGGCGTTGAACGCCGCGCAGACGAGCGGGTGCAGCTGGATCGCCTTGCCTTCGATCAGCACGGGCTCGAACGCCTGGATACCGAGACGGTGCAGCGTCGGCGCACGGTTCAGCATCACCGGGTGCTCGCGGATCACCTCTTCGAGGATGTCCCACACCACCGGCGTCTGGTTCTCGACTTCCTTCTTCGCCGCCTTGATGGTCGTCGCGACGCCCATCACTTCCAGCTTGTTGAAGATGAACGGCTTGAACAGCTCGAGCGCCATCAGCTTCGGCAGACCGCACTGGTGCAGCTTCAGCGTCGGGCCGACCACGATGACCGAACGGCCCGAGTAGTCGACGCGCTTGCCCAGCAGGTTCTGACGGAAACGACCGCCCTTGCCCTTGATCATGTCGGCGAGCGACTTCAGCGGACGCTTGTTCGCGCCCGTCATCGCCTTGCCGCGACGACCGTTGTCGAGCAGCGAGTCGACGGCTTCCTGCAGCATCCGCTTTTCGTTGCGGACGATGATTTCAGGGGCCTTCAGCTCGAGCAGACGCTTCAACCGGTTGTTACGGTTGATCACGCGGCGATACAGGTCGTTCAGGTCCGACGTCGCGAAACGGCCGCCGTCCAGCGGCACGAGCGGACGCAGTTCCGGCGGCAGCACCGGCAGCACTTCGAGGATCATCCACTCGGGCTTGATGCCCGAGCGCTGGAATGCCTCGAGGACCTTCAGGCGCTTCGCGTACTTCTTGATCTTCGCTTCCGAGCCGGTGTTCTTCAGCTCGGTGCGCAGCGTCTCGACCTGCTCGTCGATATTGATCGCGCGCAGCAGTTCACGCACGCCTTCCGCGCCCATCTCGGCACGGAATTCGTCGCCGTATTCCTCGACCTTGTTGTAGTAATCCTCTTCGGTCATGATCTGCCGCGCCTTCAGCGGCGTCATGCCCGGTTCGATCACCACGTACGCTTCGAAGTACAGCACGCGTTCGATGTCGCGCAGCGTCATGTCGAGCACCATGCCCAGACGCGACGGCAGCGACTTCAGGAACCAGATGTGCGCGACCGGCGAGGCCAGTTCGATGTGGCCCATGCGTTCGCGACGCACCTTCGCCAGCGTCACTTCGACGCCGCACTTCTCGCAGATCACACCGCGGTGCTTCAGACGCTTGTACTTGCCGCACAGGCACTCGTAGTCCTTGATCGGCCCGAAGATCTTCGCGCAGAAGAGACCATCGCGTTCCGGCTTGAACGTACGGTAGTTGATGGTCTCCGGCTTCTTCACTTCACCGAACGACCACGAACGGATCTTGTCGGGCGAGGCCAGACCGATCTTGATCGCGTCGAAAACTTCTTCCTGTTGGACTTGCTTGAATAGATCGAGCAGAGCTTTCATTGCTTTCTCTCCGTAGTCCGATTAATTGCGGTCGAGATCGATATCGATACCGAGCGAGCGGATTTCCTTCACCAGCACGTTGAAGGATTCCGGCATGCCTGCATCGATCACGTGATCGCCCTTGACGAGGTTTTCGTACACCTTCGTCCGGCCGGTCACGTCGTCCGACTTCACCGTCAGCATTTCCTGCAGCACGTAGGACGCGCCGTACGCTTCGAGTGCCCACACTTCCATTTCACCGAAACGCTGGCCACCGAACTGCGCCTTACCGCCCAGCGGCTGCTGCGTGACGAGCGAGTACGGGCCCGTCGAACGCGCGTGCATCTTGTCGTCGACCAAGTGGTGCAGCTTCAGGTAGTGCATGTAGCCGAGCGTCACGCGACGTTCGAACATTTCACCCGTGCGGCCGTCGTACAGGCGGACCTGGTTCTTCGACGGGTTCATGCCGAGCTGTTCCGCGATGTCGTCCGGGAACGCGAGGTCGAGCATCTTGCCCATTTCTTCCTCGGTCGCACCGTCGAACACCGGCGTTGCGAACGGCACACCTTCGCGCAGGTTCTTCGCGAGTTCGAGGATCTCGTCGTCGGTGAAGCTTTCCAGATCTTCCTGGCGGCCCGACTCGTTGTAGATCTTCGTCAGGAACACGCGGAGTTCCTCGATCTTCGCCTGACGCTGCAGCATTTCGCCGATACGCCAGCCGAGGCCCTTCGCGGCCCAGCCGAGGTGCACTTCCAGAACCTGACCCACGTTCATCCGCGACGGCACGCCGAGCGGGTTCAGCACGACGTCTGCCGGACGGCCGTCGGCCATGTACGGCATGTCTTCGATCGGGACGATCTTCGACACGACACCCTTGTTACCGTGGCGGCCTGCCATCTTGTCGCCAGGCTGCAGGCGGCGCTTCACCGCGAGGTACACCTTGACCATCTTCAGCACGCCCGGCGGCAGTTCGTCGCCTTGCGTGAGCTTCTTGCGCTTCTCTTCGAACGCGAGATCGAACTGGTGACGCTTTTCTTCGATCGAGTTCTTGATCGCTTCGAGCGATGCCGCTGCTTCGTCGTCCGCGAGGCGGATGTCGAACCAGTGGTAGTGGTCGAGGTCTTCCAGGTAAGCCTGGTCGATCTTCGTGCCCTTCGCGAGCTTCTTCGGACCGCCGTTCGCGACCTTGCCCACGAGCATCCGTGCGAGACGCTGGAACGCGTCGCCTTCCACGATGCGCAGCTGGTCGTTCAGGTCGAGACGGTAGCGCTTCAGCTCGTCGTCGATGATCTGTTGCGCACGCTTGTCGCGCTGGATGCCTTCACGCGTGAATACCTGGACGTCGATCACGGTGCCGCTCATGCCCGACGGCACGCGCAGCGACGTGTCCTTCACGTCCGAAGCCTTCTCGCCGAAGATCGCGCGCAGCAGCTTCTCTTCCGGCGTCAGCTGGGTCTCGCCCTTCGGCGTGACCTTGCCGACCAGCACGTCGCCCGCTTCGACTTCCGCACCGATGTACACGATGCCCGATTCGTCGAGACGGCCGAGCTGGACTTCCGCCAGGTTCGAGATGTCGCGCGTGATTTCTTCCGGCCCGAGCTTCGTGTCGCGTGCAACGACGTTCAGCTCTTCGATGTGGATCGACGTGTAGCGATCGTCGGCCACGACCTTCTCCGAGATCAGGATCGAGTCTTCGAAGTTGTAGCCGTTCCACGGCATGAACGCGATCAGCATGTTCTGGCCGAGCGCGAGCTCGCCCAGGTCCGTCGAGGCGCCGTCGGCCAGCACGTCGCCGCGCGAGACCTTGTCGCCCATCTTCACGATCGGACGCTGGTTGATGTTCGTGTTCTGGTTCGAACGCGTGTACTTGATCAGGTTGTAGATGTCGACACCGACTTCACCCGCGACCGCTTCGTCATCGTTCACGCGAATCACGATACGGCCTGCGTCGACATAGTCGACGACGCCGCCGCGGAACGCCTGAACCGTCGTGCCCGAGTCGACCGCACAGGTGCGCTCGATGCCCGTACCGACGACCGGCTTTTCCGGACGCAGACACGGCACGGCCTGACGCTGCATGTTCGAACCCATCAGTGCACGGTTCGCGTCGTCGTGCTCGAGGAACGGGATCAGCGAAGCTGCAACCGACACGATCTGCGACGGCGCGACGTCCATGTACTGGATGCGATCCGGCGTGACCATCATCGTTTCGCCGGCTTCACGCGACGACACGAGTTCGTCGACCAGCGTGCCGTTCTCGTCGATCGCGGCGTTCGCCTGCGCGATCATGTAGCGGCCTTCCTCGATCGCCGACAGGTAGTCGATCTGGTCGGTCACCTTGCTGTCCACGACCTTGCGGTACGGCGTCTCGAGGAAGCCGTACTCGTTCAGGTGCGCATACAGTGCGAGCGAGTTGATCAGACCGATGTTCGGACCTTCCGGCGTTTCGATCGGGCACACGCGGCCATAGTGGGTCGGGTGCACGTCACGCACTTCGAAGCCTGCGCGTTCGCGCGTCAGACCGCCCGGGCCCAGTGCGGAAACACGGCGCTTGTGCGTGATTTCCGACAGCGGGTTGGTCTGGTCCATGAACTGCGACAGCTGCGACGAACCGAAGAACTCGCGGATCGCCGACGAAATCGGCTTCGAGTTGATCAGGTCATGCGGCATCAGGTTTTCGCTTTCGGCCTGGCCGAGGCGTTCCTTGACCGCGCGCTCGACACGCACGAGACCCGCGCGGAACTGGTTTTCCGCCAGTTCGCCGACGCAACGCACGCGACGGTTGCCGAGGTGGTCGATGTCGTCCACTTCGCCCTTGCCGTTGCGCAGTTCGACGAGGATCTTGATCGTCGCCAGGATGTCGTCGTCCTGCAGCGTCATCGGGCCGGTGATCTCGTCACGGCTGACGCGGCGGTTGAACTTCATACGGCCGACCTTCGACAGGTCGTACGCTTCTTCGCTGTAGAACAGACGGTTGAACAGCGCCTCGACTGCTTCTTCGGTCGGCGGCTCGCCCGGACGCATCATGCGGTAGATCGCGATGCGCGCGGCCGTCTTGTCGGTCGTTTCGTCGACACGCAGCGTCGACGAGATGTACGGACCCTGGTCCAGATCGTTCGTATAGAGCGTCTGGATGTCCTTGATGCCCGCTTCACGCAGCTTCTCGAGCACGCTTTCCGTGACTTCGTCGTTCGCGCTCGCGATCACTTCGCCGGTATCGCCATCGACGACGTTCTTCGCCAGCACGCGGCCGAGCAGATAGTCTTCCGGCACCGAGATGAACTTGGTCTTGGCGGCTTCGAGGTCGCGAATGTGCTTCGCGTTGATCCGCTTGTCCTTCTGGACGATGACCTTGCCATCTCGATCCGTGATGTCGAAACGCGCGACTTCACCACGCAGGCGCTCGGGCACGAACTCGAGTTGTGCGCCTTCGTCCATCAGCGTGAAGTTGTCGAATACGAAGAAGTTCGCGAGGATCTGTTCCGGCGTGAGGCCGATGGCCTTCAGCAGGATCGTGACCGGCATCTTGCGGCGACGGTCGACGCGGAAGTACAGGATGTCCTTCGGATCGAATTCGAAGTCGAGCCACGAGCCGCGGTACGGAATGATCCGTGCCGAGAACAGCAGCTTGCCCGAGCTGTGCGTCTTGCCCTTGTCGTGTTCGAAGAACACGCCCGGCGAACGGTGCAGCTGCGAGACGATGACACGCTCGGTGCCGTTGATGACGAACGAGCCCGTCGGCGTCATGAGCGGCATTTCGCCCATGTACACTTCCTGCTCTTTCACTTCCTTGACGACCGGCTTGTTCGGCGATTCCTTGTCGAGGATGACAAGGCGGACCTTCGCGCGCAGCGCGGAGCAGTACGTCAGGCCACGCTGCTGGCATTCCTTGATGTTGAATGCCGGCGAGGACAGCGCATAGCTCACGAACTCGAGGCGCGCAAAACCGTTGTGCGAAACAATGGGAAATACCGATGTGAACGCGGCCTGCAAACCTTCAGGCTTGCGTTGTGTGGCCGGCACATCGGCTTGCAGAAACGTGCTGAATGATTCAAGCTGGGTGGCCAGCAAGAACGGAACTTGGTGAACGATGGGGCGCTTCGCGAAACTCTTGCGAATGCGCTTCTTCTCGGTGAAGGAATATTGCATACGATCTCCGAATCACGGCGGGTGCTATCGAGGCGGAATACCTGGACGTTTCAAACCCGAGTGTTCACCGACTGAGACCCGATGGCCGTCCAACGGCTTGAACGAGCCGAGAAGCTTGGTGGTTGGCCGCTACCAACCGCTGGCTGACGGCAGCGGATGCCTGTGTTGCCCGCTACCCGACCAAACTTGCCTTCTGCAGTCGCTTCAGAAGACAAAGAGAAACGCCGATCGCGACCATTGATTACGATTCGGCGGTTTTCTTTGGCTTCTGGGGCCGATTATTCGGGCTCCCGAATGAGTGCCAGAATAACGTCCCCACAAAGCACAAAAAGGCCGGCGGTGAAAATACCGCCAGCCTTCGCACAGCGCGTCGAAACTTACTTGACTTCGACCTTTGCGCCTGCTTCTTCCAGCTTCTTCTTGGCTTCTTCAGCAGCAGCCTTGTCGACGCCTTCCTTGACAGCCTTCGGTGCGCCGTCAACGACGTCCTTCGCTTCCTTCAGGCCGAGGCCCGTCAGTTCGCGAACTGCCTTGATGACTGCAACCTTGTTGCTGCCTGCTTCAGCCAGAACGACCGTGAATTCGGTCTTCTCTTCTGCAGCAGCAGCAGCGCCGCCGCCTGCCGGGCCAGCGACTGCCACTGCAGCTGCCGACACGCCAAACTTCTCTTCGAACGCCTTGACCAGTTCGTTCAGTTCCAGAACGGTCATCCCTTCGACTGCTGCCAGGATGTCTTCTTTTGCGATTGCCATTTGAAATACTCCTAAATTGAATTCGGATACAGCCAGCGATCAGTGACGCTGATGCTCGCTCGATTACGCAGCTTCTGCTTGCTTCTTCTCGGCCAGCGCGGCAAGAGCACGCGCGAAGCCCGAAACAGGCGATTGCATAACGAACAGCAGCTTCGAGAGCAGTTCTTCACGGCTCGGGATGCTTGCCAGCGCTTGCACGCCAGCCTTGTCCATCACCTTGCCATCGAACGAACCAGCCTTGATGACCAACTTGTCATTGCCCTTGCTGAAGTCGTTGACGACCTTAGCAGCAGCAATTGCATCTTCCGAGATGCCGTAGATCAGGGGGCCAGTCATCTGCTCTGCCAGCGGAGCAAACGGCGTACCTTCAACAGCGCGACGCGCCAGCGTGTTCTTCAACACGCGCAGGTAAACCTGTTGCTCACGCGCTTTCGCGCGCAGCTTGGTCAGATCGCCAACCGCAATTCCACGATACTCAGCCAGCACAACGGTCTGGGCCTTCGCGACTTGCGCGGCAACCTCAGCGACGACGGCTTGCTTGTCTTCTCTATTAAGCGGCACGGTTAGCCTCCAGAAACGATACGTTCGGCACGAAACCTCACGTACCTCGTTCAACAACGGCGTCCGACCTCGTTAGGAGTATTTCCACCTCACGCCGGGAATCGCTTCACGGCCTGCGGCTTCACCACTGCAAAACTTTTTCGGGTTCGCCATCTGCGTTGGCTTGAATTAAGGGATCGCCTGCCTGCTGCGCCCCACCAACGGTCTTTGATAACCGGTTGCCCGCCTTGCTGCACGAACAACCGCCCAAAGCCCATGTAGGCCGCTTCGCGAACGAAGCGGCCCGAATACTTGCTTACTGTGCTGCCAGCGTAGCCTGGTCGACACGCACGCCGACACCCATCGTGCTCGACAGTGCGATCTTGCGCAGGTAGACGCCCTTGCTCGTTGCCGGCTTGGCCTTCTGCAGCGCTTCGATCAGTGCCGACAGGTTCGAACGCAGTGCGGTCGATTCGAACGATGCACGGCCGATGGTCGCGTGAATGATACCGGCCTTGTCGACACGGAATTGCACCTGACCAGCCTTCGCGTTCTTGACTGCAGTCGCAACGTCCGGCGTGACCGTGCCGACCTTCGGGTTCGGCATCAGGCCGCGCGGGCCGAGGATCTGACCGAGCGTACCGACGATACGCATCGTGTCCGGCGAAGCGATCACGATGTCGAAGTCCATCTGGCCAGCCTTGATCTGCTCAGCCAGGTCTTCCATACCGACGATTTCCGCGCCTGCTGCACGAGCCTGCTCGGCCTTGTCGCCTTGTGCGAACACGGCAACGCGAACCGACTTGCCCGTACCTGCCGGCAGAACGACCGAACCACGAACGACTTGGTCCGACTTCTTCGCGTCGATGCCGAGTTGCACTGCGACGTCGATCGATTCGTTGAACTTCGCGCTCGCGCATTCCTTCACGAGTGCCAGTGCGTCTTCGATCGCGTACAGCTTCTGACGATCGACCTTGGCGGCAAATGCCTGACGGCGCTTGGAGATCTTAGCCATTTACACGCCCTCCACAGTGATGCCCATCGAGCGTGCGCTACCAGCGATGGTGCGAACGGCTGCGTCCAGATCAGCTGCCGTAAGGTCCGGCATCTTGGTCTTCGCGATTTCTTCGGCTTGAGCGCGCGTGATCGAACCGACCTTGTCGGTGTGCGGCTTGCTCGAGCCCTTGTCCACCTTCGCCGCCTTCTTGATCAGGACGGTCGCCGGCGGCGTCTTCATCACGAACGTGAAGCTCTTGTCAGCGTATGCCGTGATGACCACCGGCACCGGCAGACCCGGCTCCATGCCTTGAGTCTGCGCGTTGAACGCCTTGCAGAACTCCATGATGTTCAGGCCGCGCTGACCCAGTGCCGGACCGACCGGCGGCGACGGGTTGGCTTTACCTGCAGGGATCTGCAGCTTGATAAAGCCGACAATCTTCTTTGCCATTTGTAAACCTCGTTGGAACGCCAAGGGGCGTTCGGTGAGTGATAACGCGCTTTCGCCGCTGGCTACTGACGCTCCTCAACGGCCATAACGCGAGCCGTAAGCGCGAAGGTGGGCAGCCGAGGCTGCCCACCGAATCGGGATTAAACTTTTTCGACCTGACCGAACTCGAGTTCGACCGGGGTAGAGCGGCCAAAGATGGTGACCGACACACGCACGCGCGATTTTTCGTAGTTGACTTCCTCGACAGTGCCGTTGAAGTCCGTGAACGGGCCTTCCTTGACACGCACCATCTCGCCAACTTCGAACAGGGTCTTCGGGCGCGGCTTCTCGACGCCTTCCTGCATCTGCGACATGATCTTTTCGACTTCCTTCGGGGAAATCGGGGTCGGACGGTTACGCGCACCGCCGACGAAACCCGTGACCTTCGCCGTGTTCTTCACGAGGTGCCACGTTTCGTCCGTCATCTCCATTTCCACCAGCACGTAGCCGGGGAAGAAACGACGCTCGGTTACAGCCTTGTGGCCACCTTTGACTTCGACCACTTCTTCGGTCGGAACCAGGATCTGACCGAATTTATCCTGCATGCCAGCACGTTCGATGCGCTCTTGAAGCGCGCGCTGCACGCTCTTCTCCATACCGGAGTAGGCGTGCACGACGTACCAACGCTTTCCGCTCGGGGATGCCGGAGTATCGCTCATATCATTTCCAACCCAGAATCGCCGAGAAAATCACCCATTCGATCGATTTGTCACTCAACCAGAGGAAAATCGCCATCACGAGCACGAAACCAAACACGACGAGTGTGGTTTGCGTTGCCTCCTTGCGGGTGGGCCAAACGACCTTGCGGACTTCCTTGTACGAATCCTTGGCAAACGCGATGAGGCTCTTGCCAGGTGCGGACATCAGGCCGACGGCCACGCCGGCGATAATACCTACCGCCAATGCGGCACCGCGGACGTACCACTGCTGATTGGCCAGCCAGAAGAAGCCCACGAATCCGGCCAAGACCAGCAATACGCCCAGGGCCAGCATCAGCTTATCGCCGGAGGTATTTACAGTTTCGACGGATGGATTCGCCATAACACCTTAAAACAAATGCCACGTGGGACACGTGGCGATTTTTGGCAGGGGCAGAGGGAATCGAACCCCCAACCTTCGGTTTTGGAGACCGACGCTCTGCCAGTTGAGCTATACCCCTAAACCATGCTGGGGCCGGCTGATGCCAGCCCCAAAACTGTCGATCAACGAATAACTGGCTTACTCGATGATCTTGGCGACGACGCCGGCGCCGACGGTACGGCCACCTTCGCGGATTGCGAAGCGCAGACCTTCTTCCATCGCGATCGGAGCGATCAGCTTCACCGTGATCGACACGTTGTCGCCCGGCATCACCATTTCCTTGTCCTTCGGCAGCTCGATCGAGCCCGTCACGTCCGTCGTACGGAAGTAGAACTGCGGACGGTAGTTGTTGAAGAACGGCGTGTGACGGCCGCCTTCGTCCTTGCTCAGCACGTACACTTCAGCCGTGAAGTGCGTGTGCGGCGTGATCGAACCCGGCTTCGCCAGAACCTGGCCACGCTCCACGTCTTCACGCTTCGTGCCGCGCAGCAGGATACCCACGTTGTCGCCTGCCTGACCTTGGTCCAGCAGCTTGCGGAACATTTCAACGCCCGTGCAGGTCGTCTTCACCGTCGGCTTGATACCGACGATTTCGATTTCCTCGCCGACCTTCACGATGCCGCGCTCGACACGACCCGTCACCACCGTACCACGGCCCGAGATCGAGAACACGTCTTCCACCGGCATCAGGAACGCGCCATCAACTGCACGCTCCGGCGTCGGGATGTACGTGTCCAGTGCGTCTGCCAGGCTCATGATCGCCACTTCGCCCAGCTCGCCCGTGTCGCCTTCCAGCGCCAGCTTCGCCGAACCCTTCACGATCGGCGTGTCGTCGCCCGGGAAGTCGTACTTCGACAGGAGTTCGCGAACTTCCATCTCGACCAGCTCGAGCAGTTCAGCGTCGTCCACCATGTCGCACTTGTTCAGGAACACGATGATGTACGGAACGCCAACCTGACGCGCCAGCAGGATGTGCTCACGCGTTTGCGGCATCGGGCCGTCTGCTGCCGAGCAAACCAGGATCGCGCCGTCCATCTGCGCCGCACCCGTGATCATGTTCTTCACATAGTCAGCGTGGCCCGGGCAGTCGACGTGTGCGTAGTGGCGGTTTGCCGTTTCGTACTCGACGTGTGCCGTGTTGATCGTGATGCCGCGCGCCTTTTCTTCCGGTGCCGCGTCGATCTGGTCGTACGCCTTCGCTTCGCCGCCGAACTTCTTCGTCAGAACCGTCGTGATCGCTGCCGTCAGCGTCGTCTTGCCGTGGTCAACGTGACCAATCGTACCAACGTTGACGTGCGGCTTGGTCCGCTCAAACTTTTC
>NZ_QTQA01000022.1:0-126661 GCF_003853825.1 Burkholderia sp. Bp9012
GGCACACGAGATCGAGCGCGTGCGTGCCGCCGTCGGTCAGCATGATCTGCGTGGGTTCCGCATGGACGCCGTGCTGCGCGAGCCGCCACGCCAACTGCTGGCGCAACGCGGGCAGCCCGAGCGGCGTCGCGTAGTCGGTCAGCGCGTCGGCTTCGTCGCGTGACACCGCGCGCAGCGCACGTCGCAGGCTTTCGTCCGGCAGCCACGACGACGGCAGCCAGCCGCAGCCCGGCTTCACCGAGCTCGGCGCCGCCTCAAGTGCCTGGCGCGACAGCCACAGCGGATCGAGTTCGCGATCGAGGCGCGGGCCGAGTTCGGCGAGCGCGAGCGGCGGCGCGTGCCCGGACACGTAGAAGCCGGAGCCGCGCCGCGCGACGAGCACGCCTTCGCTCGCGAGCCGCTCGTATGCGTCGACGACGGTCGATTTCGACACGTGCAGCGCGTCGGCCATCATCCGGATCGACGGCACGCGCGCGCCGGGCATCAGCGCGCGGCTCGCGATCCGTGCGCGCAGCGTGTCCATCACGGTTTCCACGCGGGTGCGCGACGGCGCGGGCGGAGCAGGGGCTTGCATGGAACGGCTCATGGCGAGAGGGAACTGTACGGACGGTTGTCCAGTACAGTTTGTCCGAATTGTATTGGGCTGTAGCTTACGCGCTTTTCACGGGCGGCGGATCATCGGTCATTCACCTTTTTCCGATCAGGATTTCCCGTGCAAAAGACGACCGACGGATGGCTCAGCGGCCTGCTGGGCGTGATCATCTTCAGTGGCTCGCTGCCCGCGACGCGCGTCGCGGTTCAGGGGCTCGATCCGCTGTTCCTCACGTTCGCGCGCGCGACGATCGCCGGCGTGCTCGGCCTGATCCTGCTCGTCGCGCTGAAACAGAAGCGGCCGACGCGTACCGAGACCGCGTCGCTCGTCGTCGTCGCGCTCGGGGTCGTGGTCGGTTTCCCGTTGCTGACGGCGCTCGCGCTCAAGCACGTGACGTCCGCGCATGCGATCGTGTTCGTCGGGTTGTTGCCGCTCGCGACCGCGCTGTTCGGTGTCTGGCGTGGCGGCGAACGGCCGCGGCTGCCGTTCTGGATCTTCTCGCTGGTCGGCAGCGGGGCGGTGGCCGCGTTCGCGCTGCGCAACGGCGGAAGTGCGTCGGTGCTGGGCGACGCGCTGATGCTGGCCGCGATCGTCGCATGCGGGCTCGGTTATGCGGAAGGCGCGCGCCTGTCGCGCCAGCTCGGCGGCTGGCAGGTGATCTCGTGGGCGCTCGTGCTGTCGCTGCCGGTGATGCTGCCGCTCGCGTGGTTCACGTGGCCCGCGACGTTCGATGGCGTCGATGCTGCCGCGCTGTGGGGGCTCGCGTACGTGTCGCTGTTCAGCATGCTGATCGGCTTCGTGTTCTGGTATCGCGGCCTCGCGCTCGGCGGGATCGCGGGCGTCGGCCAGCTTCAGTTGCTGCAGCCGTTCTTCGGTTTCCTGCTCGCGGCCGGGCTGCTGCACGAGACGGTGCCGCCGTCGATGCTCGCCGTGACGGCGGTGGTTGTCGGCTGCGTCGCGGGGGCGAAGTACTTCTCGAAGATGGCGCCCGTGCAGCGCGCGGGCTGACGCGCCGGCGCGCGACGACGTGACGGGTGCCACCCGTTCGCCGTCGCGCGGGCGCGGCTTGCGGCTTACCCCATCACCACGTTCGCGAGCCGGAACTGGTACGCGGTCGCGGTGGTGCCGCCGCCGCCGCCCGTCATCACGATGTCCGCGCTCTTGATCCCCAGCAGCGACAGTTCGGTGTTGATGTCGGACAGCACGGCCGAATTCATCACCGCGCCCTGTTCGATCTGCGACGCCGTGCCGATCCACAGCGTCGGCTTGAACTCGAACACGGCCTTCTGCCCCGGCACGATGCCCGTCTTGTGCGCGAGCAGCCGGTTGTCCTTGAAGACCGACGCGGTGATCGCCCCCTGGCTCAGGTCGTTGCGCAGCTGGATCTCGCGCGACGTCGGCGCCGGGCCGGCCAACGCGAGCACGTTGCCCGACGTCGAGCGCGACACGTTGAAGACCTGTCCGTTGTCCGCGCGCTTCTGTGGCATGTAGTTGCCGTCGGCATCGCTCGCGGAGACGGTCGTCAGCATCGGGAACACGAACGGATGGTTGTCGCCGCGCCCGCAGTTGGTGATGACCTTCCACGCGATCGCGAGCTCGTCGAAGTCAGTCGACACGTTCTTCTGGAAGATCACGATCTGGCTGTTGTTGACGTCGTTCGACAGGTTGACGAAGTTGAGATTGATGTCCATGAGTCACCTTGGTTCGATTTGGATAACTGATTGAATGGGCGCCGGCCGTACATCGCCGGCGCACGAACCGTTACGCCATCACCACGTTTTCCAGCCGGAACGTGAACGGCATCGAGCGCGGGCCGGGGCCGCCGCCGGTCATCACGATGTCGGCGCTCGCGATGCCGAGCAGCGACAGTTCCGTGTTGATGTCGGAGATCACCGCGGAATTCATCAGCGCACCCTGTTCGATCTGCGATGCGACGCCGATCCAGATCGTCGGCTTGAACTGGAACACGGCCTTCTGGCCCGGCGCGACGGACGTCTTGCGCGCAAGCGCGCTGCCGTCCTTGTAGATCGTCGCGTTGATCGCGCCGGCCGGCAGGTCGTTGCGCACCTGCACCTCGGAGCTCGCGCCCGGGTCGCCGCCGAGTTGCAGCACGTCGCCCGAGCTCGAGCGCACGACCTGGAACACCTGGCCGTTCGAGGCGACCTGCTGCGGCATGTAGTTGCCCCAGCTGTCGCTCGCGCTCACGCTCATCGTCATCGGGAACTTGAACGGATGGTTGTCGCCCTGGCCGCAATTGCGGATCACCTTCCACGCGATCGCGAGTTCGTCGAAGTCGGTCGCCACGTTCTTCTGGAAGATCACGACGCTCGAGTTGTTGGCGTCGTTCGAGCGGTTGATCAGGTTCAGTTGGATATCCACGTCGTTGCTCCTTGAGTTTGAAAAGACGGCAGTCGGTCTGCCGCACACCTTTCCCGCCGGACCGGCCGCGAAGCCGTGCCGTCAAGCCGGTTCAATCCGTGTCTGGCGGCGCTACGCGCGCACGATGTGTTCGAGCGCGAATGCAAACGGCTGCGCGTCGGTGCCGGTGCCGCCGCCCGTCATCACGATGTCTGCCGCGGCGACGCCCGCCAGCGGCAGAAGCGTGTTCGCGCTCGATAGCACCGCCGCGTGCAGCGCGCGGCTTTCCTGTATCTGCGACGCCACGCCGATCCACAGCGTCGGCGTGAAGCGAAACACGGCCTTCTGCCCGGGCGCGACCGCTTCCTTCACCGCGATCAGCCGGCCTGCGCTGAACGCGTTGACGTTCACGGCGCCGCGCCGCAGCCGGTTGACGACCTCGATGTCGCCGCCCGGTGCGTCGGCCGAGTCGGGCACGAGCCGGCCGCGTCCCGTCGGCTGCGCGTCGACCACGAAGCGCATGCCGGCGGGCGCCGTGACGCGCGGCGAGAAGTTGCCGTGCTCGTCGCCGAGCGCGACGTCGATGTCGGTCGAGTAGTCGAACGGATGGAAGCAGTCGCGTCCGCAATAACGGATCACCTTCCACGCGATCGCGAATGCGTCGAGATCGGGGATCACGTCGCGCTGGAACAGCACGACCTCGCTGTTGCCGCAGTCGTTCGAGCGATTGACGAAGCGGAGCTTGATGTTCATGACGCCTGCTCCTGATCGGACGTGCCGCGATCGTCGCGCAGCGTGCGGTCGGCCCACTGCGCAAGCGCGGGCGCGACGCCATTCGCGAGCGACGCGACGTGCAGCGCATGTGCACGCGCCTGGGCCTGAAGATCGCCCGCGAAGCGGCCGAGCGCCATCAAGGCATCGGCGGGGCCGCGCGTGCGGCCGAGATCGTCGAGATATTGTGCGGCCGCGTCGGCCATCGCGCCCGCATGCTGCAGATGGCTCTGTGTGACGCGTGTCGCGAGATCGGCGTTCAGTGCCGCCAGCTCCTTGACCGCGGCGGCCGAACTGCCGGGCGCGAACCGTTCGAGCTGGCCGCGCCACAACGCGTCGGTCGCGGCCTGGCAGGCATCCGTGTAACGGTGGCCGGCGAGCAGCGCGGTGTGCGCGAACGCGCGCCACGCGGGGCCGCCGGGCGTGCAGCCGGTGCCGGTCGCCTGCGCGGCGACCTTGCCGAACTGCTGGAGCGCGTCGGCGTGCGCGCGTTCCCATTGGGCGATGAACGTGGAGAACATGGCGATTCCTCGTGATGAAGGGGCGGTGACGGCGCGATGGCGGCCGATACGTGGATTACTGACGCGCGGCGCCGAGGCGCTGCACCATCCGCATCACGGCGGCCATCTGCGGCGCGTCGCGGCGGTAGAAGCCGGGGTGGAGCGGATCGGTGCTCGTATAGCCCCAGAAATCCCAGCAGCCGAGCGGATTGACGGCCGATTTTTCGACCTGTGGATAGAGCACGATCAACCGGTTCGTATCGGCGATCTCGTTGTAGCCGACGCCGCGAATCATCTTCTCGCCGACGGCAGCGACGTTCTGCACGCAGCCGTGGAACACCACGTGCACCGCGCAGGCCACGCGCTCGCAGTCGGCCGGTACGTATGCGTAGCCCGTGTCGCCGAGCGACGCGCCGCGCTGCGGATCGAACGTGCGCTGATCGAACTTCAGCAGCTTGCCGCCTGCCTGAGTGGCAGGCGGATTGAGCGGCTTGTCAGGTGTGCCGTAGATCCAGCGCACGATGTCGTGCGCCTGCTGGAAGCCGCAGTTGTCGATATACGGGCTCGCGTTCGCGCTGCATGCGTTGTCTTCGGGGCGGTTCGTGATGAACGCATGCCCGGCGTCCGGCGATTCGCGGTACTGGAGGTTCGCGGCCGGGACCTGCGCGAGCGTGTAGAAGCGCGCGGTCTGGTCGACGACGCGCGTCGACACCACCGTATCCTTCGCGCCGCTGAACACGTAGATGCGCTGACCACGCAGCGCGGCCGGATCGTCGATCTCGCCGCGCTGCGCGAACATGCGCGCGGCGCGCCATGCATCGGCCGCGGATGGTGCGGGGCCGATCGGCTGCATGCACAGCGTGGTGGCGGCCACCGCCGGCGGGATCAACTCGTTCACGCCCGCACAGTAGAACGGCCCGCCCGCCACGATGCCCGCGCCGATCAGCCGGCTCGAGAACGCGACGTCGAACTGCGCGGCCATGAAGCCGCCGGACGACAGCCCCGACACCGACGTGCGCTGGAGGTCGGCGCCGTATGCGGGCAGCGGATCGGCGGGGGCGGCGACGGCGTGCGGCGCGACCGACGCCACTGCGGCAACGGCGACGCATGCGGCGCCGAGCACGCGGCGCAGCGTGCGCGAAACGGTGGAACGGGGCGGCGTCGTGCGGCCGGGCGAGCGAGTGACCTTCATGCGGGACTCCTGACGTGACGAGTAACGAATGGCGAATGACGGACGGCTGGAACGGATGCGGCAAGACTTCAGCGACGGTTTCAGCTTACGGGCGGCCGACGACGTGCGAAATGGCGCGAACGACATGCGCGGCGACCCGTGACGTTCGGCCGGTGCGGTGTCCCGGCGCTCACGACATGAACAGCGCGCGCTCGGCCTGGCGGCGCTTGGTGAGCCCCGCGAGCGGCTTGCCGCCGGCCTTGTTCCAGACGAGGAACTGGTCGGCCGCACGCGCGCACGCGCCGGCGTTCAGGTAGCGCAGCAGCGTGGACGAACGCAGCCGTCCCGCGCCGAGATTGAAGACGAACGACATCAGCGCATCGAACTGCTGCTGCGTGACCGGCACGCGCAGCAGCTTGCGCAGGTTCAGCTCGGCGCCGCGCAGGTCGCGCCGCAACAGCGCCTCGGCTTCGGCCGGCGTGAGCGGTCGTGTGAAGCGCTCGTGCGGCAGGATCAGGTGCCCGTAGCCGATCGTCGGCTTGCCGACCGCGTCGAGATAGCGCGCGAGCCGCAGCCCCTCGAACTGCTTGATCAGCGCGATGCCTTGCTCACCGGTGTGTTCAGGCTGGTTCGCCATCGTCGTTCTCCTTGCTGCCCGGCCGTGCGCGCGGCACCAGGCGATGAGTGTATTCGTCGATCACGCGCATGATCGCTTCGGGCGGCGGCAGCGCCGCGAACTGCATTTCGATGTCGATGTGCTCGGTGTCGCGCTGCCGCGCGTTGCCCTGCGCGTCCTTCTTCCCGGAGCGCGGCGCGAACGTCACGTAGAAGCGGCCGCGCTGGTCGTCGTCGCCCGCGACACCGCCGGCCGGCAACGCCTCGGTGAAGTCGCCGCGCACCGTCAGGTGCACGATCATCCGGTCGAGCGCGAGTCCGCGCGGCGTGGCGAGCGCGACGAGCGGCACCGGCATCGTATGCTCCGCGTCGAGCGCGACCGTGACCTCGCGTGGCGCGAGCAGGCCGTCGTCGCGCAGGTCGAAGAACTGATCGAGCACGGCCGTGTACTGGTGCGCGAGCAGTTGGTTCGCGGCGGCCGCGGCGTGCTGCATCCCGCGCGCGATTTCGTCGAGCGCGATGCCACGTGGCGGCGGGCGCTCGTCGTCGGCCGGCGTGCCCGGCGGCGCCGGCGGGGCGGGCGGAGCGGGGGGTAGGCCGCCGGCGGACGCGCCGGGCGCGGTGCCTGGTGCGTCGTGCGTGACCGGCGCGGCCCCGGCCGGCGAGCCGGAGGCCTCGGGCGGCACGTGGCGCACCGGATCGGCGGTTACCGCCTCCGAGGCACCGGTGCCTGAGACCGTCCCGGTCTTGCCGGCCGCCGCACCGGCCGGCGGCGGGTCCGTCGCGTCCGGTTCCGGCCGGGCTGTGCTGCCGCCCGGACGCGTATCCCCATCGTCGTGCCCGCCGTCCGCGCGGCGAGACCGTCTGAAGAGCCTGAACATGACCGGCCCGCGCGCTTACGCGTGCGCCGGCTGCTGGGCATCCGAACCGGCTCCGGCAGGCGCGGCCGTGCCGCCGCCCGCCGCCGACGCATCGCCGACCAGCTTGCCGTCGGTCGGCGTCGCCGGCAGCGGCTTCACGGCCTTCGCGTTGCCTTCCGTGACGACCGGCTTGGTCGCGGCTTCGGTCAGGAAGTCGATCACGCGCATCAGCGCTTCGGGCGGCGACTGGCGCTTCACCTGCGTATGGATCGAATATTTCGCGCGCGTGTCGGTGCTGCGCGTCTGCTCCGCCTTGTGCGACACACGCCCGGACACGCTGACGCTGATCGGCCCCCAGCCGAACTTCGCCTGGAATTCGCCGCCGGCCTCGGTCGACGACGACGACTTCTCCGATTGCGTAATCTCCATTTCGAAGTCGATCGTGCCTTCCTCGATCGCGATGATCGGATGGACGATCGCCGCGAGCAGCGGGATGCGCATCGTCTTCTGCACGACGCCCTTCGACACGCCGGCTTCGTCCACCAGCGTCTCGTCGTAGTCGAACTGGACGGCCACGGCCTTGCCGCCCTGGATGCAGACCTGCATCAGGAAATCCGCGTAGCTCTTCGCGGCCTGCGTCTGCGCGCTGATCATCGCCTTTAACGGGCCGGCGATCATTTGGTCCATGGGTAAAGCGTTAATCACTGAGCCGATGAAATTCGCGTCCATGAATAAACTCCTCTTCGTGTTGAAGACAACGGAAATTCGTTGTCTTTATTTACGTTAGGAAATTGAAGACGTTTACAAAATATGACGTCCGTCACGTCCGGCGGCCATGGTCGGCCCTCGGCGGGCATCGGTACGCGCGGCGTGGATGAATTAGGCCATTCGTCACGGAGCGACGGGCCTAGTGCGCGGCGGGTAAAACAGCGGTAAAAAAACGCCGGGTAGGGAAGCAAAAAAACCTAAACCGAGCATCCCGATTTCGAGGAAACCGCGCAATGAACGTTCTGATGATCGATAGCCCGCCGTTATTCGTCGCGGGCGTGGCGGACGTACTGTGTAAACGCGATGTCGACTGGCATGTGTGGTCGGCTCGCCGTCCCGAGGACGTCTTGCGCTTGCGCGACGCGTTGCTGCCCGGGACGGTCGAGGCGATCACGATCGAATGCGACGAGCACGCCGCGCGGCCGAGCTGGCCGAGCGTGCTGAACGAGACGTTCGCCGGCGCGCCATGGTTGTGCGTGGTGGCCATCGTGTGCCGCCGCACGATTGCCGATGCGCTGCTGGCGGGGGCGGCCGGCATCATCGACCGGCACGCGAGCGCTGACGAGTTCGCTGACGCGCTCGGCCGGGTCGCGGCTGGTGCGATCTACGTGCCGCCGAGCGACGGCGGCGCGACGCAGGCGCGCCCGGGCGGCGTGCCGGCCGGGGACGATCGCGCATTCGAGCGCCTCACGCCGCGCCAGCGCGACGTGCTGCGGCTGCTGGCCGAAGGCAAGTCGAACAAGCAGATCTGCCGCGTGCTCAACGTCGCGGAAGGCACGATCAAGAACCACCTGTATGCGCTGTTCCGCCAGATCGGCGTGAGCAACCGGACCGAGGCCGCATTGTGGCTTGCACGCCACGTGCCGTCCGAGCCGGCGGCATTCGCGTTCGCGCCCGTCTGCAGTTCGCCCGGCTGAGGCTGGTCGCGGCGGGCCCCGGTGTGTGCCAGCATCCGGTGTCGCGTTGCGTTGAAGTCCATCGGGCCGGAGGCGGGGTGCCCGGGCCGGTCATCGGTCGCGGCGAGCCGCGTGGCCGAGTACGTCGCGCGCGCACGGCGACGTGCGTGCCGGAAACGGCGAACGGGCCGCGCAGGCCGCGCGCCCCGTTCGGCGGCGCCCGTCGACACCGGGCGCCGGCGTGCTTACGCGACGTGCGCGACGCCGTATTGCGAGGACAGGTAGCGCCGGATATCGGCCGGCGAATCGATGAAGCGGCGGCCGTTGTGTTCGCGAATCCCGACCGCGTCGTCCTTCGGCGCCTGCCCGTCGCCCAGGACGAGCACCGGCGCGGACTGGTTGTCCTCGCCGATCAGCGCGACGATCGGCCGGCGCGGCCGCGGCGCGTCGACGTACTCGACCGAGACGGCGTCGCGCAACTGCGGATAGAAGCTCAGCAGCCCTTCGACGGCAACCGAGTCGCCGCAGTAGAACGGACCTTCGGAGTCCTTGAAGAAACCCGGGCGGAGAATGAACAGCGTGTCTTTCATGATGGCCTCGCTATCAGTGGTGGTCGGACGTTGAAAAAAACGGGAGTGCGGGGAGATGCGTGCGACGCGCCCGATGTCAGGCTTCCGCGAGCGCGGCCGCGGCGGCACGCATTCTCGCGAAACCGGCGTCGAGGTCGGCGATCATGTCGTCGGGATGCTCGAGCCCTGCGTGGATGCGCAGCAGCGGGCCGGCTGCCAGCCATGGCGTCGCGGTACGGTGGCGCGACGGATTCGACGGAATGATCAGGCTTTCGAAGCCGCCCCAGCTGTAGCCCATGCCGAAGCACGTCATGCCGTCGAGCAGTGCGCGCACGGCATCGTCGGGCTGCGGATGCAGCACCAGGCCGAACAAGCCGCACGCGCCCGTGAAGTCGCGCTGCCACAGCGCATGGCCGGCATCGCCCGGCCGGGCCGGATACAGGATCTGCGCGACTTCCGGCTGCCGCGCGAGCCATTCGGTCAGCACGTGCGCGTTGCGCTGGTGGCGTTCGAGGCGCACCGACAACGTGCGCAGCCCGCGCAGCGCGAGATACGCATCGTCGCCGCTGACGGTCATCCCGAGCTGCCGGTAGCAGCGCGTGACCTTCTGCGCGAGCGCCTCGGTTATCAGGATCACGCCCATCAGCACGTCGGAGTGTCCGGCGATGTACTTGGTCGCCGCGTGAATCGACACGTCGACGCCGTGCGAGAACGAGCGGAAATTCAACGGCGTGCCCCACGTATTGTCGAGCAGCACGACTGCATCGTGCTGGTGCGCGATGCGGCAGATCGCGGGAATGTCCTGCACCTCGAAGGTCAGCGAGCCCGGCGATTCGGTAAAGACCGCGCGCGTGTTCTGCCGCATCAGCGACGCGATGCCGGCGCCGATCGACGGATCGTAATAGGTCGTCTCGATACCGAGGCGCGCGAGCGTCTCGTCGCAGAACGAGCGGGTCGGGTCGTACACCGAGTCGGCCATCAGCAGATGGTCGCCGGGGTTCAGTACCGCTAGCAGCGCGGTCGTGATCGCGCTGAGGCCGCTCGGCGTGAGCAGCGCGGCGTGCGCGCCTTCGAGGCGTGCGAGCGCCTTTTCGAGCGCACGCGTGGTCGGGCTGCCGTGGCGTCCGTACGCGAGCGGCGTGCCGCGCACCGCGTCGAGCGCGTCGGTGCCGTGAAAGAGCAGCGTCGACTGGCGATACACGGGCGGGTTCACCGGCGAGCCGGGCTGGCCGTGCGCGCGGCCTTCGTGAGCGAGCAGGGTGTCGGTCGAGTGCGGTTGGTTCAAGATGTCGTCCTTTGAAAGTCGGTCAAATCGGAGCGCAGCCGTCGCGCGGTCAGTGCAGGATCTTGTCGAGGAAGTCGCGCGCGCGTTCGGAGCGCGGCGCGGCGAAGAATGCTTCGCTCGCCGCATCCTCGACCACCGCGCCCTGATCCATGAAGATCACGCGATGCGCGACCTTTCTCGCGAAGCCCATCTCGTGCGTAACGCACACCATCGTCATGCCGTCGCGCGCGAGCTCGACCATTACGTCGAGCACTTCGTTGATCATCTCGGGATCGAGCGCGGAGGTCGGTTCGTCGAACAGCATCGCGACGGGGTTCATCGACAGCGCGCGTGCAATCGCGACGCGTTGCTGCTGTCCGCCCGACAACTGCCCCGGATACTTGTGCGCGTGCGCCCTCAGGCCGACGCGATCGAGCAGCTTCATCGCGTTCTCGATCGCTTCGTCCTTGCGACGGCCGAGCACCTTGACCTGCGCAAGCGTCAGGTTGTCGGTGATCGACAAGTGCGGGAACAGCTCGAAATGCTGGAACACCATGCCGACGCGTGCGCGCAGTTGCGCGAGTTTCGCGGCGGGGTCGCCGAGCCGCATGCCGTCGACGACGATGCTGCCTTTCTGGAATGGCTCGAGGCCGTTGATCGTCTTGATCAGCGTCGACTTGCCGGAGCCCGACGGCCCGCAGACGACGACCACTTCGCCTTTCGATACCGCCGCGCTGCATTCGGAAAGGACCTGATGCTTGCCATACCACTTGGAAACGTTGTCGAGCGTAATCATGGTTGTCCGTGATTGAGGTTCGGGTTGAACGAGGTGCGCATGCTCAATGCGTGGACGGCAGCGAGAGGCGCGTCTCGACGCGGCCCTGCAGCCGCGTGAGCAGCGTGCTCAGCACCCAGTAGATCGCGGCGGCCGCGAGGTAGAGCGGCAGCGGTTGAAACGTCGCGGCGATCACTTCCTGCGTCGAGCGCAGCAGCTCGGTGACGGTGATGACGGACACGAGCGACGTGTCCTTGATCAGGCTGATCAGCGTATTGCCGAGGCTCGGCACCGCGAGGCGCAGCGCCTGCGGGCAGACGATGTAGCGCAGCGTCTGCACGTGCGTGAGGCCGAGGCTGTGCGCGGCCGCCCATTGTCCGCGGCCGATGCCGAGGATCGCGCCGCGCATGCTTTCCGACAGGTAAGCGCCGGCGTTGAGCGTCAGCGTGAAGATGCCGGCCGTCGTCGGATCGAGCGTGATGCCGAGATCGGGCAGCCCGTAGTAGACGACGAACATCTGCACGAGCAGCGGCGTGCCGCGCATCAGGCTGACGTAGCCCTGCGCGAGACCGGACGCGAGCCGGTTGCTGCCGATCCGCATGATCGCGACCACGAGCCCGACGACGAGGCCGAGGGCCATCGACGCCACCGCGAACTTCAGCGTGAGCAGCGCGCCCTTCACCATCACGGGCAGGGTTTGAATGACCAGATCGAGTGCTTCCATCGCGTGTCTCCTGATTGTGTGTCGTGTGCGCCGAGGTGGCGGCCGGCCCGCGCGAGCGCGTGCGCGGCCGCGTGACGGCTGCGTTATTGCGCGATCGGTTTCGTCGTGTCCGAGCCGAACCACTGCATCGAGATTTTCTTCAGCGTGCCGTCCTGCTGCAGCGACGCGACCGCATCGTCGATCGCCTTCGCGAACTTCGGGTTGCCCTTGCGGAACGGGATCCCCATGCGGTCCTCGCCGCCGGCGAGCACGGAGCCGGGGCGCAGCGGCAAGTGCGAGTTCTTGATCAGATAGCTCAGCATCAGGCGGTCGTTGACCGCCGCGTCGATACGCCCCGCCGCGAGGTCGCGCAGGTTTTCCGGTGTACCCGGATAGACCTGCAGATCGATCGCGGGCACGGTCTTCACGAGATCGACGTAGTTGCTGCCCATCGTCACGCCGACCTTCTTGCCCTTCAGCTCGTCGAGCGACTTGAACGCACGCGTGTCGTTCTGGCGCTGCAGCAGCTGCGCGGAGGAATACACGTACGGCATGCTGAAGTCGAGCGCCTGCTGGCGCGACGGCGTGATCGCGACCTGGTTGACGATCACGTCGAACTTGCCGGCCTGCAGCCCGGCGAGAATTCCGCTCCATTCGGTCGTGACGAACTGCGGCTTCACGCCGAGCCGTGCGGCGACGGCCTTCGCGACGTCGACGTCGAACCCTTCGAGTTGTCCTTCGGCGTTGCGGTAGTCGAACGGCGGGTAGGTGCCTTCGAGCGCGATCTTCAGCACGCCGGCCTGCTTGACGGTGTCGAGCAGGTCCGCCGCGTGCGATGCGGTGGCCGCCACGCAGAGGAGGGCGGCGGCGAGGCCTTGCTTGAGCGTCGGGGTGAAGGGCTTCATGGTTGTCTCCGGGGTTGTTGTCGAAACGTCGTTGTCGAAAATTCAGGGTGAGCGCGTCCGCGGCGACGGGCGGCGTCGCCGTGGGCGGGAAGCGGGAAACAGTGCGGCGAGAGACGGTGCGAGCCGTGTGCCGCGAGGCGTTACGGCATGCGTTCGCGCACGGTGGCGTAGCGTTGCGCGGCGAAGAATTCAAGCATCGTGTTCATGAGTGCCCGTGCGGCTTGCGAGTGGGGTAGACCGGTTGCATCGTCGATGCGTGTCCGGTGACGCAAATGCTGAACGACTGAGGGCAATCTTAGTTTTGTCAAAAAGGAAAGTGCTTCCAAAAATGCATGGACTTTCCACGCGGCGTGGAAAGTTTTTCTCCATGCGTGAAGCACGGTGCATGCGATCTGCTGCGGTTGTACGGGGTGCGCAGCATCGGGTGCTACGGCGTGGTCGAGCGGTTGCGCCCGAAACGATTGCTGAAAAGCAGAACGGCCAGGCATGCCGGTAGTGGCAAGCCTGGCCGTTGGCGTCCGCCGCGTCGAACGCGGCGCGAAGGCGCGTTTTACTCGAACGTTTCGAGCGCAAGCAGTTCGTCGATCGTCTGCCGGCGGCGGATCAGCCGCGGCGTGCCGCGATCGACGAGCACTTCCGGCGCGAGCGGCCGGCTGTTGTAGTTCGAGGACATCGACGCGCCGTATGCGCCCGCGTCGTGCAGGAACAGCAGGTCGCCGATCTGCGGCTGCGCGAGCTTGCGGTGCGTGACCACGCCGCCCGCGTCCTGCGTGAACACGTCGCCCGACTCGCACAGCGGCCCTGCGATCGCGATGTCGACGAGCGGCCGGCCGGCAGGCAGTGCGCCGTCGTGCGTGTGCACGGACACCGCGTGGTAGCTGCCGTACATCGACGGACGCATCAGGTCGTTGAAGCCCGCGTCGATCAGCACGAAGTCGTGCTTCGGCCGGTGGTTCACGGCCTGCACTTCGGTGACGAGCGTGCCGGCTTCCGCGACGAGGAAGCGGCCCGGTTCGATCTCGATGCGCACCGCGTGGCCGAGATGCCGTTCGATCCGCTTGCGCGCGGCGTCCCACTGGCTGAAGTAGTGACCGACGTCGACGCGCGGCTCGCCGTCGCGATACGGAATCGACAGCCCGCCGCCGGCGGAGATGGCTTCGATGTCGTGGCCGAGCGACGTGACGAGCTCGACCATCGCGTCGCACACCTGCGACAGATGGCCGTAGTCGACGCCCGAGCCGATATGCATGTGGATGCCGACCAGCTTCAGCCCGTACTGGCGCACGATCTCGATCGCGCGCGGCACGTCGTCGATCCAGATGCCGTGCTTGCTCTGCGGACCGCCGGTGTTGGTCTTGTTGCTGTGGCCGTGGCCGAAGCCCGGGTTCACGCGCAGCCATACGCGGTGGCCGGGCGCATGCTCGCCGACGCGCGCGAGCATGTCGAGCGAGCCGGCGTTCACGGTCACGCCGTGCTTCAGCACGGCCGCGAGCGTCGGGCGGTCGATCAGGTCGGCCGTGAACACGACGCCTTCCGGTTCGCCCGCAGGACTGAATCCGGCCGCGAGGCTGCGCTCGATTTCGCCGAGCGACACGGCGTCGACGCACGCACCTTCGTCGCGCATCAGCTTCAGGATATGCAGGTTCGAGTTCGCCTTCTGCGCATAGCGGATCACGTCGAACTGGCGCAGTTGGGCGATGCGGTCGCGGATGACGTCGGCGTCGTACGCCCACAGCGGGGTGCCGTATTGCTGCGCGAGCGCCGCGAGCTGGCGGGAATCGAGGGACATGGCGGAAGAATCGGATCGAATGAACGGATAGCGTGAATGATGCGCCTGAACGTCTATACAGTAAAATGCCTGTTTTTCGAGATTCTATTCATTTTGGATATAGGCGCTCATGCTCACACACCGGCACATCGAGGTCTTCCGCGCGCTGATGGTCACCGGCAGCACGACGCGTGCGGCCGAGATGCTCTATACGTCGCAGCCGACGATCAGCCGCGAGCTCGCACGCATGGAGCAGGTGATCGGCTTCGCGCTGTTCGAGCGCTCGCACGGGCGGCTGCGGCCGACGATGGCCGCGCTCACGCTGTTCGACGACGTGCGGCTCGCGTATGTGGGGCTCGAGCGCGTCGCGGCGACGGCCGCGCGGCTGCGCGAGTTTCGCGACGGGCAGTTGTCGGTGATCGCGCTGCCGGCGTTTTCGCACGCGATCCTGCCCGGCGCCTGCCGGCGTTTCCATGACGCGCATGCGGGCGTCAGCGTGTCGGTCGCGACGCAGGAGTCACCCGTGCTCGAGGAGTGGCTGACCGCGCAGCGCTACGATCTCGGGCTGACCGAACACGACATCGCGCCGGCCGGCACGGTCCTCACGCCGTTGCTCGAAGTCGACGAGGTATGCGTGCTGCCCGACGGCCATCCGCTGCTCGCGCAACGCGCGATCGATCTAGCGGATCTCGCCGATCGCCCGTTCGTGAGCCTGTCGCTGAACGACCCGTACCGGATCCTGATCGACGAGGCGTTCGCGCAGCTCGGCGTCGCGCCGCGTTCGATCGTCGAGACGCCGTCGGCCGTGTCGGTGTGCGCATTCGTGCGGCAGGGGCTCGGCGCCGCGATCGTCAACCCGCTGACCGCGCTCGATTTCGTCGGACGCGACCTGCACGTGCGGCCGCTCACGCGCTCGTTTCCGTACCGCGTCAGCGTGATCGTGCCCGAGCACCGGCCGAAGAGCCTGCTCGTCGACGCATTCGCCGACGCGCTGCGCGGCGAAGCGCACGCGATTCGCCAGCGGCTCGCCGCGCTGCCCGGCTGACGCCGGCCGTATGATGGGCGTTTCGCTGCGCGGCGGGTCATCCTCCGCGTCATCTTCATGGAAACGGAACCGGACATGACGGACGCATCATCTTCCCTCGAACAACCGACGCTCACCGGCGAGTGCATCGTACTGCGGCCGCTCGAGGCATCCGACCGGCAAGCGTTGCTCGATGCGGCGGCGGACGGTCGGTTGTGGAACCTGAAGGTCACGGTCGTGCCGGGCGAGGACACGGTCGACGCCTATATCGACACGGCGCTGCAAGGCCGCGCGGCCGGCACCGTGATGCCGTTCGTAATCGTCGATCGCGCGTCGGGCCGCGTGATCGGCAGCACGCGTTTCTGGAAGATCGACCGCAAGAATCGCAAGCTCGAGATCGGTCATACGTGGCTGAGCGAATCGGCGCAGCGCACGCGTGCGAATACCGAGGCGAAATGGCTGCTGCTCTCGTACGCGTTCGACACGCTGCACTGCGTGCGCGTGCAGTTCACGACCGATGAACTGAACGAGAAGTCACGCGCGGCGATTCTGCGGCTCGGCGCGAAGCAGGAAGGGATCGTGCGTCACGAGCGGATCATGCCCGACGGCCGCAAGCGCAATTCGGTGCGCTTCAGCATCATCGACGACGAATGGCCGGACGTGAGCGAGCGGTTGCGCGCGAAGCTGGCGACGTAACGCGAACCGGGGAGGCGCTGGCGTCGCGCCGCCGAAAGGGGGACGGCGACGCGACGAGCGGGGAAGCGGGGAAGAGGAGCACCGCGCGCGATGCGCGGTGGGGCATCGCGTTACTGTGCCGATGCGAGGTGGTGACGCTGGGCGAGCTTCTGCGCGTCCGCGTAGTGCGCCTGCAGGATCGGCAGCGCCTGGCGTGCGACTTCCTTCAGCTTCGTGTCGCGTCCCGAAGCGATTTCGGCCTGGAATGCCGAGATCGTCTTTTGCTGGCCGGCGAGCGCGACCTGCTCGATGTATGCCTTGTCGAATTCCGCGCCGCGCAGGTTCTTGATGCCGTCCAGCACGGCCGTGTCGGGATCGTTGGCCGGCACGTCGACGCCGCGCGGGCTGGCCGCGCGCATCGCCTGGATGATCTTCTCGTCGTCGGTCGACACGCGCTGCGCGAACGCCTTCACCTGGCTGTCCGACGTGCGCGAATTGGCGATGCGTGCGGCATCGTGCTGCGTCGACACGGTTTTCGTGCCGTCGGTGATGAAAGTCTGGTCGGCTTCGTGGATGCGCGTTTGCGTGGCGGCGGCCGGTGCGGCCGGCGCCGGTTGCGCGGTTTGCGCGGTCGCCGTCACGGCGACGAGAAGCAGGCCAGCGGCAGACAATGCAAGGCGCGAGACTTGGGGAAAGCGGTTCATGGGACCTCCTTTCAATCGGGGCTCTGATTAACGGGCGGATCGGGTGATCCGCAGCTGTGCGAGAGACCGGGCGCGCCCGGGCCGGACTCGGTGGCCGCTCTGCCGCGGCGGCGTTCGAAGTGTTTCCCGGCCCGACTGATTCTAGGAGACCGCTCAGGTAGCAGGTGCAACCGCGCTGTGGTTTGTGTAACGGTTGGTAAGACGAATCGATGTGTGTGCGCGCGGGCAGGTAGAGCGTACCTGTCGCGCGCATCGTGGCGGAAATTTTTGCGTGCGCGGCGTGCATGCAATGGCTGCGATGTGTGCGCGTGTCATCGGCGTTTCATCGTCTTGCGGGCAGAGCGCGTTGGTTGCTTCGCGATCCGTCGAATCGAACGCGCGATTCGCGCTGCGTCCTCACACGCGGTCGAGCAAGGCGTCGAGATGCGGCAGCAATGGCGTCGCGCAATGCGCCTGCAACGCGTCGGCGGCCGTGTAACCCCACGAGACGCCCTGGAAGGCGATCCGCGCGCGGCGTGCCGCTTCGGCGTCGCGGATTTCGTCGCCGACGTACAGCACGTCGGCGGGCTGCATGCCCGCTTCGCGCACGAGCGCGCGCAGCCGGCGCGCCTTGCCGAACAGCGGAATGCCGCACGCGAACGTATCGACGCATCGGCTCGCATGCGGGCCGAGCCGGTCGCGCACGATGTCCTCGCTGTTCGACGTCGCGATCGCGATGCGGATGCCGCGCGCGGCGAGCGCGTCGAAGGTCGTGTCGACACCCGGGAACAGCTTCACGTGCGCGATGCGTGGCCGCATCAGCCGGCGCATGTCGAGCGTCACGCGCGGCACTTTCCACATCGGCACCTCGAGCGCGCGGATGATCTCGCGCGCCGACATGCCGCGTAGCGCCGGGCGCAGGTCGGCCGTCGCGTCGCGAAAGCCGTGCATGCGCGACGCTTCGGTCAGCGCCGCGAGAAAGCAGTCGAGCGAATCGGCGAGTGTGCCGTCGAAGTCGAACGCGATGAGTCGATAGGGCATGAAGCGATGCTGCGAGTTCATTGAGCCGGTGACGATATCACCGAATCGAGCCGCGTGGCCCGTGCGATCGGTTGTGCCCGCGGCGAGGCGAGACGAGATGGAAGAGCAGACGCCGGAGTGCGCCGCGCGGCGTTCGGTTGCCTCGGCTGGTCGAGTCGCGCTATCGTTGCTGCTCCGCCCCCGACCCGACCGGAGAGCCGACGTGCCCGCAGCCACTCCCGCCACGCTGAGATTTTCCACCGACAAGCGCGAACTCGACATCGACGCGATCTTCGATTTCCTGCACCGGGACGCGTACTGGTCGCAGGGCATTCCGCGCGACGTCGTGGAGCGTGCGATCGACGGATCGCTGTGCTTCGGCGCGTACGTGGGCGACCGGCTCGTCGGGTTCGCGCGGCTCGTGACCGACCACGCGACGTTCGCGTACCTGTGCGACGTCTTCGTCTTGCCGGCCGACCGCGGCAACGGCTATGGCCGCGCGCTGATCGACCACGTATTCGCGCAGCCGATGGTGCGCAGCCTGCGCCGCATCATGCTCGTGACGACCGATGCGCACGAACTGTACCGGCCGGTCGGCTTCGGGCCGTCCGCGAATCCGGAGCGGCTGATGGAGATTCGCCGCCCCGACATCTACGTGAAACGCTGATGCGCGGCGAGCGCATACAATACGCGCTTTCGTTTTGCCGAAGGGAAGCAGATCATGACCGAACAGGAAGCCGAACAACTCGCCACGCATCGTCACTACAAGGGCGGGCTGTATCGCTACATCGGCGTTGCCCGTCATTCCGAAACCGAGGAATCGGTGGTGGTGTACGAGCATCTGTGGCCGCATGCGCGCGGCCTGTGGGTGCGGCCTGAAGCGATGTTCAACGAGAACCTGCCGGACGGCACCCCGCGCTTTCGCAAACTGCGCGACTGAGCCGTGGCAGGTGGCAGGTGGCGGCAGACGGGCGCGCCGCCGCGCAATCGCAAGCGGCGCGCGCGTCGCTGTTGCCCGTCGCGCGGCGCGGCTCCGCCGGCCTTACGCGCCGGCCAGCGCCTTCGACAATTCGGGCGGCGCGTGCGTGGCCGTCACCTCCGGCGTCCCATGCCACGCCGCCAGCCGTTTCACGGCCTTCGCGACGTCGGCCGCGAGCCCCGTGCCGAACCGCACGCCCGGCTCGACATGCACCGCCTTCAATTCGAACGTGCCGAGCGCGCGATGCGCTTTCGCGTCGACACGCCCGATCAGCCGGCCGCGATGCAGCACCGGCAGGCAGAAATAGCCGTAGCGCCGCTTGTGCGCGGGCGTATAGCACTCGATCGTGTAGTCGAACCCGAATAGCGTCGACGCGCGCCGCCGGTCCCACACCACCGGATCGAACGGCGACAGCAGCGTCGTGACGGTCGAGCGCAGCGTATCGGCCGCGGCGGCCGGCAGCAGCGCTTCGAGCGAGCGATGCACGTAGGCCGGCTCCTTCCAGTCCGCGATCTCCACCTGAATCAGTTCGCCCGCATCCGCGAGCCGCTCGAGCTCCGCGCGGTACGAACGGCGCGGCAGCCGGTAGTAATCGGCCACCCAGTCCGCGCGCACGACGCCGAGCGCGCGGCACGTGTAGTCGAGCAGCGCGGGCAGCACCGCGTCGCGCGGCGGCAGGTCGCGTGCATCGTCCCAGCCGGGCAGCACGCGTTCGCGCACGTCGTAGATCCGCTGAAAGTTGCGGCGTTCGGACACCATCAGGTCGCCGGTCGTGAACAGCACCTCCAGGTGCTTTTTCTCGGGCTTGCGGTCCCACCATCCGTTGCCCTTCGCGCCGTCTTCGCGAATGAAATCCGCCGACCGCACCGGGCCTTCGTCGCGAATTCGCGCGAGCATGCGGTCGATGTCCGCGCGATTCTGCTCGTGCCATTCGGCCGCGTATTTCCAGCCCATTCCCGACGGATCGAGCATCTTGTAGCGCATCAGCCCGAATTGCTCGACCGGCAGGAAGCACGCCTCGTGCGACCAGTATTCGAACAGGCGCGCCTCGGCAAGATGTTCGTCGAGCCACTGCGGGGCGAAGTCGCCGAGGCGGCTGAACAGCACGAGATACGGGCTGCGCGCGACGACGTGAATGGTATCGATCTGCAACTGCGCCATCCGGCGGATCGTGTCGAGCACGTCGGCCTTGGTGGCCTTGCGGCGGGGCGGGGTCAGCAGGCCCTGCGCGGCGAGATGCAGCGCGCGGGCGGCGGCGGGCGAGAGCGTAAGCATCGGAACGGCGGCTGAGGGTGGCAGTCGGGCACCACTTTAGCGCGAAAGCGGCGCACGTGTGCGACGCATGCACGCGACGCTTCTGACAATGCTTGACAGATGCGCGGCGCGACTTTCCCTATAGTGCAGTCATGGCGCGACGAAATGTGCGCGCGACGATTCGGCTTCCGACGCACATATGTCCATGGCACGCAGGAAGCAGATCAGGGAATCTCAACCCCCAATGAGAGACCCGGAGCCCTGAGCGGACATCCATGCGGCTGTGCACCGGCCCCGTGTGGATGTCCGCTGATTTTTTTGTTTTCCGGTTATTCCGCTGCCAGCCCTTTCCCGGACAGCCTGTTTATTGCCGCTTGCCGCGCGCGACTTCATCGCCGGCGCCGGGCGGCAGCCGTCGCGTGATCGGAATCGACGCGAACGAACACAGCCCGACCACGACGAACGCGGGCCAGAAATCCGACCACACCATCGTCTGATGTCCCTGCAGCCAGTGCGACACGTGCAGCACGAGGCCGGCGACCGTCACGCCGAGCCCGAGCGACATCTGCTGCACGACACTGCCCAGGCTCGTCGCGCGGCCTGCATCGGCCTGCGAAATATCCGCGTAGATCATCGAATTCAGGCTCGTGAACTGCAGCGCGGGGAAGATGCCGCCGACCAGCACGATCGTCCAGATCGCCCAGGTCGCCATGCCCGGATGGAACACGCCGTAGGCGGCGATCGCGAGCCCGGCGAATGCGGCGTTGTAGATCAGCACCGTGCGAAAACCGAAGCGGCGCAGCGTATGCGTGGCCGTCGAGCGGCTCACCGCGCCGCCGAGCGCGGATGCGCAGGTGATTAGCCCGGAGTGGAACGCGCTCATCCCGAGGCCTTCCTGGAGCGCGAGCGGCAGCAGGAACGGCACCGCGCCGAGGCCGATGCGGAACAGCGACCCGCCGACCACGCTTGCGTGATAGGTCGGGATCTTCAGGAAACTGAGGTCGAGCACCGGACGCGCCTTGCGGCGCGCGTACGGCACGTAGAGCGCGAGCATCACCGCGCCGGCCACGCACATCAGGAGCGCGTTGCCGCGCGACGTGAGCGAGCCGTCGATCAGCGTGAGGCCCATCAGCAGCAGCGCGGCGCCGCTTGCCGACAGCAGGAAGCCGAACCAGTCGAGCGGGCCGGGATCGGGCTCGTGTGTGTTCGCGATGTGCTTGCTGGCGAGGTAGATCCCGTAGATGCCGATCGGCACGTTGATGAAGAAGATCATCCGCCAGTGCAGATAGGTCGTGATGAAGCCGCCGACGAGCGGCCCGAGCGTCGGCCCGAACAGCGCGGGAATCGCGAGGTAGTTCATCGCGCGCACGAGATCGGAGCGCGGCACCGCGCGGAAGATGATGATCCGGCCGACCGGCACCATCATCGCGCCGCCGACGCCCTGCACGAAGCGCGCGAACGTCAGCACGCCGAGTGAGTTGGAGGCCGCGCACATCAGCGAGCCGGCGACGAAGATGCCGATCGCGGTGCGGAAGACGGCGCGCGCGCTGAAGCGGTCGGCAAGCCATCCGCAGATCGGGATGAATACGCCGAGGCCGACCACGTAGGCCGTGATCGCAATGTTCAGTGTGACGGGATTGTGCCCGAAGTCCCTCGCCATCGCGGGCAGTGCGGTGACGATGATGTTCGCGTCGACGCTTTCCATGAACAACGCACAGGCAACGATGAGCGGTGCTAGAAAGACGGGCGACATGGGCAGGGCGCGCGGTAAAGACGCCATTATGCCCACAATGTGGTCGTTGCGTCACGCGAGACAATGGTTGTTCCGCATGTTGCAACAGTCGTTCCTGTTACCGCGCGTGAAAGAAGGAACGACTGCGGTGCCGGGTGCGATTCGTGACACGGCACATGACGTGCGCTCGCGGTGGCCGCCGCGAAACTTGCGTGCGTTGCGCGTTTCGTGCGACAGTCGGAACTCATCTGCGTAATACAACGACGCGCATCGATCGACGGCCATCGAGACGAGCGCACGCGCGAACGAGACCCCTGCCGAACCATTCATCATCGAAAGGAGGGGACACGTCATGACGTCACGTCGTGCCGCATCGACCGCATCGCATCCTGCCTCGCATCCGTCCGTTCCCGCGCCGCGTCTGCGCTGGGCCGCCGTCCTCGCCGTTGCTTACCTCGCCGTCACCGGTTGCGCGGCGCAGGCCGACAGCGCAAATCAAGCCTCGATGCAGGCGGCCAGCCAGTCCGCCGCGCCTGCCACGCCCGCCACGGCGACGCTCGCGAGCCCGGCTTCCGGCACGCTGCTGCCGCCACCGAGCCAGCTCTACGGCGACTTGTTCGTCGCGGTGCAGACGGCTCAAATCTATCCCGATCAGAAGACCTTCGTCGACGCGACGCCCAACACCGATCCCGCGACGATCGTACAGTTGTATCAGCAACAGAAGTCGCAGCCGGGCTTCTCGCTGAAGGCGTTCGTCGACCAGCACTTCACGCCGCCGCCGGAAGGCGGGGTCACGCCACCCGCGAACCAGACGCTGCGCCAGCACATCGACTGGCTGTGGCCGCAGCTCACGCGCACCAGCATGACGGTGCCGCCGTACAGCTCGCTGATCGCGATGCCGAAGCCGTACGTGGTGCCGGGCGGCCGCTTCCGCGAAGGCTACTACTGGGATACCTATTTCACGATGCTCGGGCTGCAGGTGTCGGGGCGCGAGGATCTCGTCGACGACATGCTCGACAACTTTGCGTATCTGATCGACACGATCGGCCACATCCCGAACGGCAACCGCACGTACTACGCGAGCCGATCGCAGCCGCCGTTCTTCGCCTACATGGTCACGCTCGCCGCGCAAGCCGAAGGCGACAAGGTCTACCAGAAATACCTGCCGGCGCTGCGCAAGGAGCATGCGTACTGGATGCAGGGCGAAACCACGACGCCGCGCGGGCAGGCGGCGCGCAACGTGGTCGCGATGCCGGACGGCGCGGTGCTGAACCGCTACTGGGACGCGAGCGACACGCCGCGCGACGAGTCGTATCTCGAGGACGTGACGACCGCGAAGGCGGTGCCGAATCGCCCCGCGAACGAGGTGTACCGCGACCTGCGCGCGGGCGCCGAAAGCGGCTGGGACTACAGCTCGCGCTGGTTCGGCGACGGCAAGACGCTCGCGACGATCCGCACGACGTCGATCGTGCCGGTCGACCTGAACAGCCTGATGTTCCATCTCGAGACGACGATCGTGAAGGGCTGCGCGGTCACGCGCGACATCGCGTGCGTGGCGGATTTTTCCGGCCGGGCGGCGCGGCGCGCGGCGGCGATCAACCACTATTTGTGGAATCGCCGCGGTTATTACGGCGACTACGACTGGCAGTTGCGCAAGCCGCGCGACGGCGTGACGGCGGCCGCGCTGTATCCGCTGTTCGCGGGTGTCGCATGGCCCGAACGCGCGAAGGCGACCGCGCGCGAGGTGCGCAAGACGCTGCTGCAACCGGGCGGCCTCGCGACGACGACCGAGAACACCGGCCAGCAATGGGACGCGCCGAACGGCTGGGCGCCGTTGCAGTGGATCGCGATCGACGGACTGCGCCGCTACGGCGAACCGGCACTCGCGAAGGACATCGGCACGCGCTTCCTGGCCGACGTGAAGCATGTGTATGCGACCGAAGGCAAGCTCGTCGAGAAGTACGTGGTGGAAGGGGCCGGCGCGGGCGGTGGCGGTGGCGGCGAATATCCATTGCAGGACGGCTTCGGCTGGACCAACGGCGTCACGCTGAAACTGCTCGGCCTGTATGGCGAGTGACGGGCCGCGTGCGTTGCACGCAGGCACGCAGGCACGTAAACGGACACGGGCCGGATCGCCGCGCGAGCGGCAGTCCGGCCCATATCACATGCGCGCGTGTCAGAACGTGATCGTCGTGCGTACGCCGACCACCGTTTCGTCGCCGATGCGCGCGCCGGCCTGGTTCGGGTTCGGGATGCCGCCGCCAGGCCGGAAGAAGTGCTGCAGGTCGGCCTGCAGTTGCCACCACGGTGCGACCTGGTACTGATAGGTCGCCTCGATCACCGTTTCCGCGCGACGCACCGGATAGCCGGGCGTCGTATACGTGCCCGTGTCGCCGTCGAGCGCACGTGCATGCGAGCCGATCTTCGCGTAGCCGATCGCGATGCCGGCCGTATCGTCGTCGCGGCCCTTGAACGGCGCCTTGAGCGTCACGCCCGCATTCGCCGCGAAATCGACAACGTTGCGATCGCCCGGGGAGCCCATCACGCGTGCGAACACGCCGACCGAACGCGGGCTGTCCGCCGACGGCCGCCACACCATCTGATCCGCGACCGCATAGAAACCGTAGTTGCCGCGATGCGTGGCGGGGATTCCGTTGCTGGCCGGATTCGCGAGCGACAGCCCGTCGGTGCCGACGCGCGGATCGTTCGCGTGCTGCGACTGATACCAGAAGCCGAGCTTGTACGTGCCCGGCAGGCCGAGCGGTTGCGGCGCCTTCGGATCGGCCGGCGGCGCGTTCAGCGCGTACTGGAGTTCGCCGATCACGAACGCGCCGCTGCGCAGGTTGAAGTTGGTGCCGTGCGCGTTCAGCACCTGTGCGTCGCCGTCGCTGCGGCCGGCCGGGTTGCCGTCGAACACGCCGACCATCGCGGTCCACGCGTCGGCCGGCTTCAAGCGCAGCCGCACGCCGAGCGACGACAGCGGATACGCGGGGCCGCCGGACGGCAGGTCGGTCGACGGCAGCACGGGCCAGCCGAACGTCGCGTTCATGAACGTCGCCGCGTACTGGCTCACCATGAATTCCTGGTCGACGCTCTGCTGGCCGACCCTCACGTCGGCCTTGCCGGCGAGGAACGCCTGCTGGTACCAGAGCTCCCACAGCCGCGTGGTCGAATTCGCCTCGATGCCGGTCGCGGTCTGCAGCGTCTGCAAATAGCGCTGCGTGAGGTTGGTGCCGTGGATCTGCAGCGCCGACACGTTGAACGTGCCGCCCGGCAATCCGATCGCCTTTTCCGTATCGACGTTGAAGCCGAATTGCGTGAGGCCCTGATAGGCACCGCCGCGTTGCGTGCCGCCTGCGGCGTTGTACAGGTATTCGCTGGTTTCCTGCAGGTTCAGCGTGATGCCGCGATCGCCGAGCACGTCGCGCAGGCCGCCCATGTTACCGAGCAGGTTCGAGCGCTCCCAGAAACCGGTGGGCGCTGGCGCGGCAGCATCGGCAGCGGGTGCGGGGGCGGCGTCGCTGACGTCGGCCGCCGGCTCGGCCGCGGCGGACGCTGCAGCCGGCGACGACGATTGCGCGAACGCAGGCGCGGCGGCGAGCGACAGCAGCAACGCGGCGAGCGCATCGAGGCGCGGTGTACGCGGTGCGGATTCGAAGCGATTTTTCATGCGGGCTCCGTTGTTTGATTGATTAGCTTGACTGAAGAAATGGGAACGCGAAGCGATGGAGCAGGTGGGGGCAGCGACACGCAGGCATGCCGCGCGTTGCGCACCGCCGGTTACGGCAGCCAGCCGCCGATCCGCCATACGTATGCGAAGCCGAGGCGCGATGCGGCCGTGCAGAGCAGCGCGACGAGCGCGACGGCGGCGGCCATCGCACCGATCAGCACGCAGTCGAGCGGGCGCGGTGCCGCCGGCAGGTGCGCGAGGGCGCTGCCGCGCCAGTCGCCGAACGCGTGGGCGAGCGGCGAAAGGCCGGAAACCAGCAAGCGGTCGGACGCGACGTGCACGAGTCGCTTGAGTCTGGCCGAGAACGATTGAAAGAACATGACGATCCTCCGTCCGGTCCGGCGCATGCCGGACGACGTGATCGAGCGCGGGTGCATGACGCGACCTGCGATCGGCGGTTGGAACGTAACGGAGCGTGCGACGGACGAGCCGGCTATGCCGGCATCGGGGGGAAGCGCGCTAACCCGACGAATGCGAGCTAGCGGCGAATGACATGCGTCTGGCTGCTATCTCGCGATGGCTTGGCCGGCCTGGACCGGCATCGAACTGCAACTGGAGCATGTGTCCACGAAGGGACTCCCTTGATGAATTGGGGCGGATTGTAGTCGCGAGCTTTGCTGCGGTGCAAGCAAAAAAGCAGCGGCGTTGCGCGTGTTGCATCGGCAGCGCCGCCGCGCCGCAGGCAGGCCGATGCCCGGCACGCCCGCCCATCGGCGGCAGCGGCGACTGTTGCTCGCACGCATCGGCGGCGCGCGCCCTGCAACGCGTTGAAAGGTTGCGGCGCGCCATTCCGGGCGCGAATCTTTCAGTGTGTAGGGGACGGAAAAAAAATTCCCCGCAGCGCGTGCCAGAGGGTTGACTTCCGTTTCGGCCGGTCCATAGAATCCGGCATCTTCACTCTTGGGGCCGCCGCCTTGGACGCCTGCAGTAGTCGATCTTCGAACGAAATTTCCGCCTGAGCGACCGACGTCCGCGCCTCATCGAAGCCGCCGTTTGTCGTCCAGGCAAACGGTGCGCGCAGCAGTATTCCGCAGCAACTCCCTACGTGCACCCTGATTCGCGCCGGTTAGCGTGATGCGTTTTCGCATGCGCCATCCGGTTTTGCCGCCGCCCGGCGCGCGGCCGCGTTCGCGCATGCGTTTCGCATGCACCCGAACGGCGGAGCGCGCCTGACGGCGGTCAACCGTGTTCTCCAGAACACCGCACAGGAGCCGCCGTGAACGACAGTGACAGTTGTCCCTTATGCCCGTTGCATCAACAGACCCTTTTGAACCCGGGTCGCAGGGACATGCCGGCCGACTAGCCTGACACGTCGTTCAGGCCCCGGACTGGCCCCGCGCCCACCAAGCGGCCGGCACGCATGCCGTTGCCGCCAGGAGCCAGACCATGAACTTCGGCCTTCTGCTGTCGAACCTCCCGCACGTCACGGAATCGCGTCCGCATTACGACGCGATGCTGACGCTCGACGCCCGTCCGCGGGTGTTCTCCCGTTTGCTGAACCAGCTGAAATCGTTGATCCGCTGAAGAAGCGCCGAGCGCGTCTCGGCATGCGCGCGCGGACCCGTTCCGCGCGCGTATTCCAAGGCCACACGCTTGCCGTATAAAAAAACCAGCCGTACGGAATTCATCATGTCCACGCCATCGAACGTCTCTCCACCGATCGCCGTCGAACGCAGCGCCGTGCTCGACGAAGCCCATCTGGGCGACATCCGCGGCGCGCTCGGCACCATCGCGCATCACGACACCGCCGCGCGCGGGACGTGGTGGGCGCGCCTGCGCACGCTGCTCGCGATCATCGGCCCCGGCCTGATCGTGATGGTCGGCGACAACGACGCCGGCGCATTCGGCACCTATACGCAGGCCGGCCAGAACTACGGCACGACGCTGCTCTGGACGCTGCTGCTGCTGGTGCCGGTGCTGTACGTGAATCAGGAGATGGTGCTGCGCCTCGGCGCCGTTACCGGCGTCGGCCATGCGCGCCTGATCTTCGAGCGCTTCGGCAAGTTCTGGGGCGCGTTCAGCGTGATCGACCTGTTCCTGCTCAATGCACTGACGATCGTCACCGAGTTCATCGGCATCACGTTCGTGCTGGCTTTCTTCGGGCTCCCGAAGGTTGCGGGCGTCTGCGTGGCGGCCGCATTGACGATGGCGGCGGTGAGTACCGGCGACTTCAGGCGCTTCGAGCGGTTCGCGATCGTGCTGTGCGTGATGAGCCTGCTGCTCGTGCCGGTGCTCGTGTCGATCCACCCGCCGGCGGCGCAGATGTCGCGCGACTTCTTCGTACCGAACTGGCCCGCGCACGCGAAGCTGTCCGACGTGATGCTGCTCGTGATCGGCATTGTCGGCACGACGGTCGCGCCATGGCAGCTGTTCTTCCAGCAGAGCTACGTGATCGACAAGCGCATCACGCCGCGCTTCATGAAGTACGAGAAGGTCGACCTGTGGATCGGCATCGCGTTCGTGCTGATCGGCGCGGTCGCGATGATCGGCTTCAGTGCCGCGCTGTTCGGCGGCCATCCGGAAGCGGGCGGCTTCACCGACGCGGGCGGCGTGATCGCGGGCCTCGAGAGATATGCGGGCCGCACGAGCGCGACGCTGTTCGCGGTCGCGCTGCTCGACGCGTGCATCATCGGCGCGGCGGCGGTGTCGCTGTCGACTGCATACGCGATCGGCGACGTGTTCAAGATCCGTCATTCGCTGCATCGCGGCGTGTCGGATGCGAAGGGCTTCTATCTCGTCTACTTCGGCATCGTCGCGGCGGCTGCCGCGCTCGTGCTGATTCCCGGCAGCCCGCTCGGCCTGCTGACCGAAGCGGTGCAGACGCTCGCCGGTGTGCTGCTGCCGAGCGCGACCGTGTTCCTGCTCGTGCTCTGCAACGATCGCCAGGTGCTCGGCCCGTGGGTCAACTCCACGAAGCTGAACGTGTTCACGGGCGCGGTGATCTGGGTGCTCGTGCTGCTGTCGATCATCCTGACCGCATCGGTGATGTATCCGGACATCAGCGGCGAAGCGATCGTCGACGTGCTGATCGGCGGCACCGTGCTCGCGATTGCCGGTTATCTCGCGACGGTGCTGATCCGCCGCAACAAGCGTGTCGTCGAGCCGGGCATCGACCGCACGCTGCGCGAAACATGGCGCATGCCGCCGCTTGATTCTCTCGAGCCGCAGAAGATGACGGTCGCAACGCGCGTCTGGATGGCCGTGATGCGCGGCTATCTGGTGATCGCGGTCGGCCTCGTGATCGTCAAGGTCGTGCAGATGACGCTGCTGAAGTAGCGCCTTACGGCGTCGTCGCCAGGTGTGTGCACATGCCGGCCCGCGAGGCCGGCATGTGCGTATACGCAGGTTCGTCGCGCGCGTCAGATCAGTTCGAGCTTCGACGTCAGGTACGTGAGCTGGATCCGGTTCGCGACGCCGAAGCGCTTGCGCAGCTTGCGCAGGTGATAGTCGACGTTGTGCGCGCTGGTGTCGAGGCGCCGGCCGATCTCCTTGTCCGATGCTCCTTCCGCGATGCCCAGCAGCAGTTCCTGTTCGAACGGCGTGAGCCCGTTCACCGCGCGTTCGCGCGACGTCGCGATCAGCTGCGGCGATGCGAACTTGTGCACCGACAGCCCGATCGACAGCGCCTGCTCGATCGTCGCCGGCGTGATCCACTCGCGCGTGCGGCGCGGCGCGGTGAAGCTCATGAACGCGTGCAGCCGCGTGCCGGGCACGGCCATCGAATACATGATGCCGCTGCACATGCCGTCGTCCTGCATCGTCTGCAGGAAGCCGTCGAGCGCTGCCGGCGTCACGCACGGCGCGTCGTCGCGCTCGCGGTGTTCGCGGCGCAGCTGCTGCAGGTCCCACACGATCGGCATGTTGCAGACGCGCGCGCCAAGCGTGCGCGGATCGATGTCGTGATGGTTGTGCCTCACGTAGTCGCCGCGATAGGTGGTCGGCGTGAACGCCTCGTGGAGGTAGAGACTTTCGACGCGCTCTCGCGAGAATTCGAGCGCGAAATACGCGAACGTCGAGAAGCCCGTCAGGTGCAGCAGGCTTGCGACGATCCGGTTGCGCTCCGCGGTGCTCTGCGCGTGCGCGAGCGTATCGGCGACGCCAAGCTTCGGCGCGTGCGGCTGCGCGATGTCGCCGCGCTTGACGTCGTCGCACCAGACGACCTGCACCGTGCGTTCTCTCGACGCGTCGTTGCAGGCGGCCGTCCGCCGCGACGGACGGGACAACGTTGGGGCGACCGCTTCTTCTTGCAATGCAATATCGGACATGAGCCATCCCTCGGAATCGACGCGCATCGCGTGGCGGCAACCGTATCGTGTACGGCGCTCGCGACGATGCGATCGAGCATCTTTATGATATGCGTCGATCGTCATCCTGACGAAACGCGGGGGCATTGTACAAAAATGCCTGTGTGCGCGTAATATGCCGTAATACTAATTCGGGCGAAAGGTTCATATTCGCACCGGTATAGAGAAGACCAGAAAAACATAAAGAAAAGACCAGATCGTGACGGGGCAGGTTCACATATTGGGAAAGGGTGGGCTCCTCATGACATATGCTGACGACGCGCCACGCGTCGAGTGGTTCTCGCAAGCCGATATCGCTGCTGCTGCCGCTTATTCAAAAGAAATTCATGCAATCGAGCGCGACGTTTTTACCGGCATCCAAATCGCACCCGGTAAATCCGACCTCGCTCCCGTCGATTTCGCCCAATGCCATGCCCGATTGCGGCAAATCGGTTTCAGCACACTCGGTTACGGCGCATATGAAATGATCGGGCGGCGCATTCTGTGCGCGCATCTGCTGCGCGACCTCGCGCCCGCGACGTTCGTGCAGCCGTATATCGAGGGCATGCTCTACGAGAGCGACCCGCGTTTCGCGCAAGTGCGGCAAAGCGGCTTTCCGGTCGCGTGGCGGCTCGACGAGATCGAGTCGTCCGCGCAGGGCAGCGGCGACCGCAAGGTGCTCGCGCTGGCCGGCCATCTGCGTGCGCATGCGATGAACAGCGGCGTGATCTTCAGCCTGTCGGCGCCGCGGCTCGACCTGCGCGTCGCGGTGAACGTGACGTCGGAAGCGCACGGTACCGAGTGGATCGACGATCGCGTGATCGGCGGCGCGCTGGCGGTGAGCCTCGCCGTGCATCGCGTCGCGCTGCCGTTTCTCGAGGCGCGCATCGCGCGCATGCGCGGCTTCGCGCTGGGCGACGAGCAGCAGCAGGTGCTCGAGCGCCTCGTGCACGGGCTGTCCGACCAGGAGATCGCGAGCGCGCTGCGCACGTCGCTGCACAAGGTCGGTCACCACATCCGTTCGCTCGAAAAACTCTTCAACGTCCGGAATCGCGCGCAGCTCGCGTATCTCGCCGCACGCCGTCTGGAGTCCTGACCCTGTCTGCGCGCGCGGCGCCCGCCGCGCGATGGAAGCGGTTCCGGCGATGCGCGCGAACACGCGCCGCCGGGTTTCGTAGTCGGATCCGATCGTCACCGGAAAACCGCCGCGCCGCTACGAGGTGCATCCCTTTTTGCGCGGTGTCGCGTCGCTACACTCGTCCCATTCAACGGTCCGCGCGACACGGGGCATGACGGCCCGTGCCCGCCGGCGACAACGACAGGACGACGGCACGATGGCAGAACCGAAGGCGCTCCCTCGCGACTGGCAGCGGATCTTTTCCGCCGCCCGCAGCGTGTCCGGGCGACGTCTCGGGGCATCGCCGCGCGCCGACCTGTTTCTCGCCGCGTTCATCGTGTCGGTGGTCGCGCTGTTCATCCTGCCGCTTCCGCAAGCCGCGCTCGACGGGATGATCTCGCTGAATCTCGCCGCCAGCGTCGTGCTGCTGACGGTGTCGACTTACGTGCCTTCCGCGGTCAGCTTCTCGTCGTTTCCCGCGCTGCTGCTGTTTACGACACTGTTCCGGCTTGCGCTGAACATCGCGTCGTGCAAGCTGATCCTGCTGCACGCGAACGCGGGCCACGTGATCGACGCGTTCGGCCGGCTCGTGGTCGGCAACAACGTCGTGGTGGGCGGCGTGGTGTTCCTCGTGATCGCCGTCGTGCAGTTCATCGTGATCGCGAAGGGCTCCGAGCGGGTCGCCGAAGTCGGCGCGCGCTTCTCGCTCGATGCGATGCCGGGCAAGCAGATGAGCATCGACGCGGACCTGCGCGCGGGGATCATCAGCGCCGACGAAGCGCGCGAGCGTCGCGAGAAGCTCGAACAGGAATCGCAGATGCACGGCGCGATGGACGGCGCGATGAAGTTCGTGAAGGGCGACGCGATCGCAGGCCTCGTGATCGCGTTCATCAACATCGTCGCGGGCATCGCGGTCGGCACGCTGATGCACGGCATGGACATCGGCGAGGCGTTGCAACGTTACGCGATCCTGACGGTCGGCGACGGGATGGCGTCGCAGATCCCGTCGCTGCTGGTGTCGATCGCGGCCGGCATCGTGACGACGCGCGTCGCGACGCGCGACACGCGGCAGCGCCAGCTCGGCGAACAACTGGGCGAGCAGCTCGGCGCGCATCCGCGCGCGCTGCTGATCGCGGCGCTGGTGCTGGCCGGCTTCCTCGTCGTGCCCGGTTTTCCGAAGTGGTCGTTCGCGCTGATCGCGTTCGGCCTCGGCGCGTTCGCATTCACGCAGCTGAAGCGCAAGACGACCGCGCCGAGCTTCAACCTGATTCATATCGCGGGCCGCATCGGCGCGACCGACGACGGCCAGCCCGCGAAGGTGTCGCATGCGGCGGGCGTCACGTCGCTGATCGCGGTGTCGCTGTCGGACGACCTGCGCACGACGCTGAACCTTGCGCAGCTGCAGACCGCGTTGTCGAGCGCGAAGGCGCGCGTCGACGCGGATATCGGTACGGTATTTCCGCGCATCACGCTGAACGACGACGAGGGCGCAGCGGCCGGCACGTACCGGATCTATCTGCAGGACGTGCTTGCGGCGCATGGCGCGCTGAAGCCGGGCTGGCTGCTGTGGGACGGCGTCGCGCCGCTGCCTGAGCGCGCGGAGCGCCAGCCGGCCGAGGCGTTCGGCCCGTTCGCGACCGCGCTGTGGATCAAGCCAGACGGCGCGGCGCCGGACGGCAAGTGGCTGACGAGCGAAGGCGCGCTCGCCGCGCACGTCGAACAGATCGTGCGCCAGCATGCGGACGAGCTGATCGGCATCCAGGAAACGCAAGCGCTCGTGCACCTGGTGCGCCGCGAGCATCCCGAACTCGTCGGGGAACTGACGCGGCTCGTGCCGCTGCAGCGCGTGACCGAGGTGCTGCGCCGGCTGCTTGCCGAACAGGTGCCGATCCGCAACCTGCGCGTGATTTTCGAAAGCCTCATCACGTGGGCGCCGAACGAGCCGGACGACGTGATCGCGCTGGTCGAGCTGGTGCGCGTCGACCTGCGCCGGATGATCACCGATCGTCATGCGGGCGCGACGCGGCAGCTGCGCGTCGTGCTGTTCGAGCAGAACCTGCAGGAGCGGATCGAGAACGCGGTCATGCGCACGAAGCAGGGCAATTTCCTCGCGCTGTCGAGCGCGATCAAGCAGGACATCGGCGAACAGGTGCGCGCGATCGTGCAGGCCGCGACGTCGGCGCAGGCGGCCGGCGCAGGCGGCCATGGCAACCCGCAAGGCGCCGCGCGGCTCGCGGTGATGGTCGCGCTCGGCGCGCGTCGCTACGTGAAGACGATCCTGCAGCCGGTGCTGCCCGAGCTCGCGGTGCTGTCGTACCAGGAGGTCGAGGAGGACGTGCAGTTGCACACGGTCGGCTGGGTGAAGAATCCGCCCGACGACGGCACGCTCGGCGCGGGCGCCGGCGTGCGCGCGCCGGGAGTCGCGCAATGACGAGCTCGACGATCCTCGACCTGACCCGGCAGGCGCTGATGCTGGTGCTGCTGCTGTCGCTGCCGATCGTGCTGATCGCCACCGTCACCGGCCTCGTGGTCGCGATCCTGCAAGCGGTCACGCAGGTGCAGGACGCCAATATCGGCATCGCGGTGCGGCTGATCGCCGTGATGGTCGCGCTCGTGCTGCTGTCGGGCTGGCTCGGCAGCGAGGTGTTGCGCTTCGCGCAGCAGGCGCTTGAACGCATGTTCGTTTCTTCCACAGGAGTGCTTTGATGCGCCGACGCGTCACCCCGATCCGGTTTCAACCGCGCCGCCTGCAACGGGCCGCGCTCGCCATGTGCGCGACCGCGCTGCTCACGGCATCGCTGTGCATGACGGTCGCGCAGCCGGCGCGGGCGGCGGACCTGCGCTGGCGCAACAAGCCGTTTACGATCGTCGCGAACGGCAAGAAGATCGGTGACTTCATTCGCGAGCTCGCATCGTCGCAGGGCGTGACGGCCGTGGTCGACCCGAAGGTCGACGGCGTGATCAGCGGCCGCTTCTCGGGCACGCCGCAGCAGACGCTCGACACGATCTGCTCGACCTACGGGCTCACGTGGTACTACGACGGCTCGTTTCTGTACGTCGACCCGGCCGACCAGTCGCAGACGCAGATGATCCCGATCCCGCCGAACGCGGCCGGCGAGATCGGGCGCGCGCTGCAGGCCATGCAGATTCCCGACAAGCGCTACACGCTCGTGATCAACGACCGCGCGAACAGCGTATACGTGGCCGGCCCGCGCCGCTACGTGGAGCTCGTGCGGCAGGCGGTCGGCTCGGTCGGCGATCCGTCGGCGAACGGCGCGCATGCGGACATCCGCGCTTTCCGCCTCAGGTACGGCTGGGCGTCCGACTTCACGATCAACCGCTCGGGCAAGGAAGTGACGGTGCCGGGCGTCGCGACGATCCTGCGCCGGCTGTTCGGCAGGGGCGGCGGCACGAGCGAACTGCCGTCGAGCACGCCGCTCGGGCAGGCCGCGCGTCAGGTGAAGCTCGGCTCGGGGCTGACGATCGCCGTGCCGCGGCTCGACTTCCCGGACATGTCCGGTGGCCCGCGCCAGGGCGGCTATGGCGGCGCGGACAGCAGCGCGGGCGGCTTCTCGCCGTTCTCGAGCGGCGGCGGTGGCGACACGCTGCCGCAGATCGTTGCCGATCCGGCGATCAACGCGGTGATCGTGCGCGACCTGCCGGAGAACATGTACCGCTATCAGTCGCTGATCAACCAGCTCGACGAGCGGCCGCGCATCGTCGAGATCAACGTGACGATCATCGACATCAACGAGGATTCGCTCGACAGCCTCGGGATCGACTGGCGCCTGCACACGACGCACGGCGACGTGCAGATCGGCAACGGCCAGAACCCGCTGAACGGCAACACGCAGTTCAACGGCGCCGGCAATCCCCCGCTGACGTTCGGCATCGGCACGTCGGAAACCGGGCAGACGGGCGCCTTCATGCCGACCGGGATCGCGCTGACCGCGTCGATCGGCGGCTCGTTGCGCAACTACCTGCTCACGCGCGTGAACGCGCTCGCGCAGAAGGGGCAGGCGCAGCTGCGATCGAAGCCGAAGGTGCTCGCGCTCGACAACACCGAGGCCATTCTCGAGAACCTGACGCAGTTCTACGTGCAGGTGCAGGGCTACCAGGATTCGTCGCTGTACAGCGTGACGACCGGCACGAGCATCAAGGTGACGCCGATGATCGTCGACGAGGCGATCCGCAACGCGGCCGCCGTCTCCGGCAATCCGCAGAGCGTGATGATGTCGATCGACATCCAGGACGGCAACATCGTGCCGGGGCAGGCCGTGTCGAACGTGCCCGTGATCCAGCAGCGCAACATCGTCACCAAGACGATGATCGACGAAGGCAAGAGCCTGCTGATCGCGGGCTTCAACGACGACGAGGTGAGGCTGAACAAGAGCGGCGTGCCGTGGCTGTCCGACATCCCGCTGATCGGCAACCTGTTCAAGTACACCGACAAGTCGGGCAACCACATGGAGCGGTTCTACCTGCTGACGCCGCGCGTGGTGACGACCGCGTCGATGTATGCGCCCGACGGCTCGCCGGTGAATCCGGGCGCGGACGGGCCGGCCGGTTCGAACGGCACGTCGATGTACCGCCCGCCGGACAACGACATCGCGGTGCCGCTCACGCCCGCGCCGCTGCCCGGCACGAAGTTCGGCCCGCCTGCGCTGCCGCCGCCGAAGGATTCGGCCGCGCAGCCCGTGGCGACGACCGCAGGAGCCACCACTCATGTCGACGACCATCATTGATCCGCACGGCGACGGCGCATTGCCCGGCGGCGCGGGAGGCGCCGCGTCCGGGTCGGCCGCGCTCGCGTCGCCGTGGAACCTGTGCTTCCTGAGCGGGCCGATGTACGGCCGCACGATGTCGCTCGCGCGCGGCGCGAACTGGGTCGGCACCGCGGCCGACTGCGAAGTGATCCTGCCCGATCGCGAGATCGGCGCGAAACAGGTGTGCCTGCAGGTCGGTGCGCTCGCGGTGACGGTGCAGAACCACGGCGGCGACGGCGGGGCGCCGGTGCTGTTCAACGACGAGCCGCTCGGCGCGGGCCGTCGCTCGCTGACGCCGCATGACGTCGTGACGGTCGGCTCGATCCGGCTCGGCATCGCGCGGCACGCGCAGGCGAGCGTCGCGCTGCCGGATGAGACCGGTGCGCCGGATACCGCGCGCGAGGCCGCGTGGCTCGGCTGGCTCGCAGGCGGGCTGCGCCGCCTCGGCAGCCGGCGGCTCGTGATCGCGCTGGTCGCGCTGTGGCTCGGCGTGCTGCTGGGCGCGCTCGGCTACGGCTTCGTCACCTGGTCCGGGCGCCTGCCGTGGCAGCACGAATCGGTGCTCGCGCGCACGCACCGGCTGCAGCAACTGCTGCACGCGTATCCGGAGCTGGCCGTCGCGCCGCGCGACGACGGCGTGATCGTGTCGGGCTACGTGAGCGATCCGGCCGCGCGCGAACGCGTCGCGCAGATCGTCGCGGGCGTCGACAACGCGGCGCTGGGCAACATCTACGTGGTCAGCGACCTGGTCGCGACCGCGCAGACCTATTTCAGCGACACCGCGCTGACGGTCGCGTATCTCGGCCGCGGCCGGATCGAATTGACGGGCGCGGCCGAGCGCGCGCAGATCGAGCCGCGCATCCGCAACTACATGAAGGACGCGCGTCCGGCGCTCGAGGTGGTGGACCACGTGCGCGACGCCGATGCCGCCGCGCCACGCACCGCGACGACGCTCGGCGGCGTCGCGGGGATTCCGGAGATCACGACGGTATTCGCGGGCGACGGCGACCAGCGCTACATCGAGATGGCGGACGGCAGCCGCTATTTCGAAGGCGCGCGGCTGAAGGAGGGGCCGACCGTCGTGTCGATCGGTCCGGACGCAGTCGTGTTCGAGCGCAACGGCCAGCGCATCACGATGCCGCTTGGCGGCCCGTCCGCGAGCGCGCCCGAGCGCGCGCCGGCGCCGCCCGTGCCGCCGCTCGCGAGCGGTGCGGCGGCAGGCGTCGCGCAGCCGGTGCCGGGCCCGACGCTGCTGCAGGATGCGCCGGCGACGCCGGCCGTCGCGGCCGCTGGTGCATCGAAGGAGGCGGCGCACTAGCGTCGCGACAGGATTTGCGCATCGCGTGTCGCGCGGTGCGCGCATTACGCGACACGCCGCATGCATGCGGCGCGTCACGTCACTGGCGGGGCATGGGGCCGCCGCCGGAAAGTGGATGACGTTCTTCACGCAAAAGGAGCGAAATATGGGTGCCTCAGCAGCCGGTAGCACGGGTGGTCCGAACGACACGACCCAGGTCCAGCAGCAGGCGGACGACCTGACCAAGACGCAGCTCGAACTGACGAAGATCAACTTCCAGGTCCAGCAGTCGACCGCGACGTTCGAAACCAGCAACGCAGTGACCGCGCAGGAAGGGACGGCGAACGCCCAGGTTGCGCAACACCTGAGTTCCGCCGGCCGCGCATGACGCCGGCCGCCGGCCGCGCCGCGCGACGCCCCATGCCCAGGCAGCCCGTGCAGGGTGCCTGGCGGGGCGCGCGTGCGTGTCGGCCGGCTCGTTTCCGGCGCTGCCGGTCAAGGAGGACACGATCATGTCGGTAACAGGCGTAGGTGCAGCACCGCCGGGCGCGGCCGCGCTCGCGGGCGCCGTGCAGCAGGCGGGCACGGCGTCCGATCCGGTGCAGGTGCGCCAGTTCGATGCGTTGATGCAGCCGGGTGCAGCCGCGGGCTCGCCGTCGGCGTCTGGCGTCGCGATGTCGCGCGCGCCGGCCGATGCGGCGCCGGCGGTGCAGATGACGCCCGCGACACCCGCGCAGGCGAATCATGCGTCGCTGGTCGAGCGGTTGCGCACGTACGGCAACGATCTCGACACGCGGTACGCGAACATCGACAAGCATCGCACCGAGATGCTGACGTCGATGGCGGACAACCGCAGCGATCCGCTGATGACGATGGTGAAGGCGATGGATTTCCAGTGGACGGCGACGACCACGATTTCCGAATACCAGTTGAGCCTGTCGGTCGCGCAGGCGGCGAACGGCTTCACGCATACGGTGCTGAAGACGCAGGAGTGACGAAGGCCGGTGCGTGTGCCTGAAGCGGTCGCGCGCCCTGAAGCGGACAAACGATGACGACGATCGATTCGACGCCGCGCATGCATGCGTGGCGCAGCCGGGCAGCGCGTGCGCTGCTCGCGGGACTGCTCGCGCTGCTGGCCGGCTGCCAGAAGGAGCTGTACTCCGGCCTGTCGGAGCGCGACGCGAACCAGATGGTCGCCGTGCTCGGCGATGCGGGCATCAGCGCGTCGAAGGACAACGACGCGCGCGACACGTCGGATCGCAACGCATGGCAGGTGAGCGTCGCGGACGGCGACATGCAGTCGGCGCTCACCGTGCTGCAGGCGAACGGGCTGCCGAAGCCGAGCTATGCGAGCCTCGGCGAGCTGTTCCAGAAGCAGGGGCTCGTGTCGACGCCGGCCGAGGAGCGCGTGCGCTACCTGTACGGCGTGTCGCAGGACCTGTCGCGCACGCTCCAGGACATCGAGGGCGTGGTGGTCGCGCGCGTGCAGGTCGTGATTCCGGAGAACGATCCGCTCGCGGACAAGATCAAGCCGTCGTCGGCGGCCGTGTACATCCGCTACCGGCCCGGCGTGGACCTGCGCGCGATGGCGCCGATGGTCAAGGATCTCGTCGCGCACAGCATCGAAGGGCTGCAGTACGACAACGTGTCGCTGTTCCTGCAGCCAGCCGCCGCACACACGACGCGCGTGGACGGCATCGGCAGCGCGGTGTCGGACGTCCTGCGTCTGCGCTCGCCGCTCGGCTGGCTGGTGTTCGCGCTGATCCTGCTGACCTGCGCGGTGATCGCGCTGTCGGCCGCGCGGCGCGGGATGTTCGGCGCCCGGCTGGCCGGGCTGGTCGGCACGCCGCGCGGGGCGAACGGAACCGGCGGTGCGTCAGCGTCGTCGGGGAGCGGCCTGCGCACGCCGGACGGCGCGCGCGACGGCGCATGAGCGAACACGCTGCGCTGCCGCCGGGTGCCAGGCCCGATGCCGCGCCGCTGCCGTGGCTGCAACCGCTCGCGCCGCCGCCGCCCGCGCGGCGCGCGGCGTTTCACGCGCTCGTCTGCGAATTCAACCTGCGCCCGGACCGCTATCTGCACGTGACGCGCGTGCCGGCCGAGTGGCCCTCGCGCTATCGCTCGCCCGACGCGTTCGGTCCGGCCGGCCGCAAGCTGCTTGCTCGTCACCTGCTCGATGCGAACGGCGTGGCCGGACTCCACGACTTCGACGTCGCCAATCCGTGTGCGCGGCTCGCGCTGCTGCCCGGCGCGGCGCTCGAGCAGCTCGCGTCGTATACGGGGCTGCTGCTGCATCGCGGCTGGCTGCGCGACGCGCTGACCGTGCGCCGCATTCGTGCGGAAGTCGCGGCGAAGCTCGGCGGCGACGCGCTGGAACTCGCGCTCGAGCGCGCGCCGGAATTCGGCGCGCTCGCGGACACGCTCGAACCGTGGCGTGCCGATCCGGCCGCGCTGCCGGTGGTGATTCGTGCGCGCGGCGGGCGACTGCTCGCGGATTTCATCGGCGTGGCCGGCGACGCGGTCGCGCGGCGCGCGCGCCTGAAGTTCAACCGCGCGATCGACAACGAAGCGCCGTACTGGCTGAATCGCGCGCAGCGCGACCAGTTCGGCGAATTGCTGTTCCTGTTTCTGATTCCCGAGAGGCTTGCGTCATGGGACTGGCTTTTCTGATCACGAGCGACAACCTGCAGCTGCTGTCGGAGCGCAAGGTGCTCAAGGAGCGCGAATACGCGGCGCTGCTCGACGCCTCCGCGGTGATCGCGACCGCGCGCGACGAGGCCGCGCGCATCGTCGCCGATGCGCAGCGCGAATTCGACAAGCGCCAGGCGGCGGGCTACGACGAGGGAATGCGCCGCGCGCAGCGCGAGCATGCGGCGCAGGCATACACGCAGGCGCTGGCCGCCGCCCGGACGATGGAGTCGATGAAGGATTCGATGGCCGACATCGTCGTGAAGGCCGTGCGCGCGATCGTCGGCGAGATGGGCACGCAGAAGCTCTACGAGGCCGCGCTCGCGCGGATCGCGCCGCTCGTGCGCGACGAGGCGTTCCTGATCGTGCGGGTCGCGCCGGGCCGCGAGGACGAGATGCGCGATGCGCTCGAGCGCGCGTTCGCCGGACAGTCGAATCGTCAAAGGATCCGCATCGTCGAGGACGCACAGCTCGAACGCCACGCGTGCACGGTCGAGACGCCGTCCGGGCGCATCGACGCGAGCCTCGACCTGCAGATCGACGCGCTGCGCCAGGCGATCCGCCGCGATGCGCTGAAGGGCACGACGCGATGAACGCGCCGTTCGACGATCCGCAGTCGTTCGGCGGTGACAGCGACGACGATGCGGCGCCGTTCGATCGCGGCCGCCTCGTCGGCGATCTCGACGCGGGGCTCGCGTTCTTCTCGCCGGTGTCGGTGCAGGGCCGCGTCAATCACGCGGTCGGGCAGATCCTCAACGCGACCGGCATCCGCGCGCGACTCGGCGAGATCTGCGAGTTGCGCACGCCGAACCAGCCGACGCTGCTCGCCGAAGTGGTCGGCTTCTCGCGGCAGACCACGCTGCTCACGCCGCTCGGCGACGTGGCCGGGCTGTCGCCGGAGACGACCGTCGTGCCGTCCGGGCGCGAGCACGTGTTCCCGGTCGGCGAAGCGCTGTTCGGCCGCGTGCTGGACGGCCTCGGCCGGCCGCTCGACGATCGCGGGCCCGTGACGGGTGCCGCGTGGGTATCGACGCAGCAGGACCCGCCGAACCCGCTTGCGCGCAAGATGATCGACACGCCGTTTCCGACCGGCGTGCGCGTGATCGACGGCCTGATGACGCTCGGCATCGGCCAGCGCGTCGGCATCTTCGCACCGTCCGGCGTCGGCAAGAGCACGCTGCTCGGGATGATCGCGCGCGGTGCGCAAGCCGACGTGAACGTGATCGCGCTGGTCGGCGAACGCGGCCGCGAAGTGCGCGAGTTCATCGAGCACAGCCTGTCGCCCGAGGTGCGCGCGCGCTCGATCGTCGTCGTGTCGACCTCCGACCGTCCCGCGATGGAGCGCGTGAAATCCGCGCTCGTGGCGACCGCGATCGCCGAGCACTTCCGCGATGCGGGCAAGCGCGTGCTGCTGCTGGTCGATTCGCTGACGCGCTTCGCGCGCGCGCAGCGCGAGGTCGGCCTCGCGAGCGGCGAGCCGCCGACGCGGCGCAGCTTCCCGCCGTCGACGTTCGCCGTGCTGCCGCGCCTGCTCGAACGCGCGGGCCAGGGCGCGACCGGCTCGATCACAGCGCTGTACACGGTACTCGTCGAAGGCGATGAGGAATCCGATCCGATCGCCGAGGAAGTGCGCTCGATCCTCGATGGCCACATCGTGCTGTCGCGCAAGATCGCGCTCGCGAACCGCTATCCGGCGATCGACGTGCTCGCGAGCCTGTCGCGTGTGATGCCGCTCGTCGCGAGCCGCGCGCATCAGCAATCGGCCGCGCGCGTGCGCGAGCTGATCGCGAAGTACCAGGAGATCGAGCTGCTCGTGCAGATCGGCGAGTACCGCGAAGGCAGCGACCGGCTCGGCGATCTCGCGCTGCGTGCGCGCGATGCGATCGGCGCGTTCTGCGCGCAGGCTTCGCAAGAGGACGTGCGTTTCGACGCGCTGCTCGCGAAGCTGACGAAACTCGCGAACGACCATGTCTGAAGCCGACGACCGTCTCGTGCTCGCGACGCTTGCGCGCCTGAAGCGCGTGCGCGAGATGCGCAGCCAGATCGCGCGCGTTGCAGCCGCGCGCCAGCAGGGCATCGCCGCGCAGAGCCGCCGCGCGCTCGATGCCGCGCACGCGCAGCTCGCGCAGCAGGTCGCCGCGAAGGCCGCGATCCAGACGCGGCTCGCCGACGACCTGCGCGAGGCGCGCGCGCTGCAGAACGCCGCGGCCGACACGCGCACGTTCGATCGCCACATTGGCGTTGCGAATGCGTCGGTCAGCGAAGCCGCGCACGTGCACCGCGATCACGAGGCGACGCTCGCCGACCTGCAGCGCGCCGCGCGCAAGGCGAAGGCTGCCGAGGACAAGCTCGACAAGGCTGGCGAGAAGGCATTGCAGGCGCGTGCCGCGCGGGTCGAGCGTGACGCTGACGAAGTTGCGGATGCGCATGCGGTGCGGCGTTTCGCGACGGCGGGCGTCTGGGCGGGCGATGCGCACGCGCATGCGTCGGGGCAGCCGGAGATGGCCGCCGGCTTCGATGCGCAGATGGTGTCGCGGCCGGCGGATGCGGATGCGACGGACGCGGCCGACACCTCCGACTCGACCGCCGCAGACACTGCACCCACCCCCGCCGCCGACCCGGCACCCGCCGCCGCGGACCGCCGATGCTAGACCACGCCGCGAACTTCAACGACATCGCCGGCACGCTGCGGCCGCTGCTCTACGTGATGCCGCGCCTGCTGCCGGTCATGTTCGTCGTGCCGGTGTTCAACGAGCAGATCGTCACAGGCCTCGTGCGCAACGGAATCGCGGTGGTGATCGCCGCGTTCGTCGCGCCGGTGATCGACCCGGCGCAGGTCGCCGCGCTGCCGTTCCTGATGTGGTGCCTGCTCGTCGCGAAGGAGGCGGTGGTCGGCATGCTGCTCGCGGGCGCGTTCAGCGCGGTGTTGTTCGCGATCCAGGGTGTCGGCTACCTGATCGATTTCCAGACCGGCAGCGGCAGCGCCGCGTTCTTCGATCCAATGGGCGGGCACGAGGGCGGCCCGACCTCGGGCTTCCTCAATTTCGTCGCGATCGCGCTGTTCGTCACCGCGGGCGGCCTGCAGGTGCTGGTGCAACTGTTCGCGCAGTCGTATGCGTGGTGGCCGATCGGCTCGCTCGGCCCCGATTTCTCGTCGATGCTGGAGACCTTCGTCGTGCGGCAGACCGACACGATCTTCGAATGGATGGTGAAGCTCGCCGCGCCCGTCATCATCGTGCTGGTGCTCGTCGAGCTCGGCATCGGTCTCGTCGGGCGCGCGGTGCCGCAGCTGAACATCTTCGTGTTCGCGCAGCCGGTGAAGAGCGCGCTCGCGGTGCTGATGATGGTGCTGTTCCTGCCGGTGGTGTACGCGTCGCTGCATGCGCTGCTGAGCCCCGACAGCGGGCTGATGGCGCTGCTGCGCGCGCTGTTCGCCGCGCACGGCGGCGCGTGACGGCCCGCCGGAACCGGAGCGCCCATGTCCGAGAAGAACCAGCAGCCGACCGCGAAGCGCTTGCGCGAGGCGCGCCAGAAGGGCGACGTGCCGAAGAGCGCGGAGACGATCTCGTCGGCCTTCTTCGTCGGCGTGTGCGTCGCGCTCGCGGTGGGGCTCGGCACGTTGTTCGCGCGGCTGCAGGCGCTGTTCCGGCTCGTGTTCGATGCGGCCGGCGCGGCCGATCCGTCCGCGCGGCTCGCCGTGCTGATCGACGGCGCCGCGCGCGACTGGGCGCTGCTGTCCGCGCAGATCGTCGCGGCCGGGCTGCTGGCCGGCGTGCTCGCGGGCTTCGTGCAGGTGGGCGGCGTGATGGCGTGGAGCCGGCTCGTGCCGCAGCTGTCGCGGCTCAATCCGGCCGAGGGGCTGAAGAACATGTGGTCGATGCGCAACCTCGTGAACCTCGCGAAGATGCTGCTGAAGACCGTGCTGCTCGCCGCGACGCTCGGCTGGCTGATCGTCGAGTCGCTCGACCCGTCGGTGCAGGCCGGCTTCACGCGGCCGATGTCGATTCTCGCGCTGATCGTGAAGCTGCTGATGCTGCTGTTCGGCTGGGCCGCGCTGATCTACATCGTGATGGCGCTGATCGACATCGTTCACCAGCGCCATGAGTTCAACCAGAAGATGAAGATGTCGATCGACGAAGTGCGGCGCGAGCACAAGGAAGACGAGGGCGATCCGCACATCGAGGCAAAGCGCCGGCAGCTCGCGCGTGAAGCGCAGTTCTCGTCGCTGCCCGACCGGATCGGCTTCGCGTCGGTGGTCGTCTATTCGTCGAGCGTCGCGGTTGCGCTCTATTACGGCGGGATCGGGACGCTGCCGTGGGTGCTCGCGCGCGGCGAGGGCGAGGCGGCCGAACGGATCGTGCGGCTCGCGCGCGACGCGCTGCGCCCGACGCTCGCGAACGCCGGCCTCGCGCACGCGCTGTACGAGAGCACGCCCGAAAAGGGCACGATCCAGCAGCAGCATTTCCGCGAGGTCGCGCAGTTGCTGAAGTGGGCGACCGGCGCGGCATGACGAATACGACCCGTCGGGCCCGGAACGCCGGCATGCACGCGATTCGTCGATGCACCGTGATGTGGACCCGTTTCCTGCTCGCCAGGCCGATGGCACGTCGGGCTTGACGCGGTTTTTTTTCCGGATTTGTCCGACATTCACCCATGAATTATTGCTGATTTATTTCTTCGTAATATGGCTCGACCGTCAACCGGGCGGCGGGCTGCGAGATTGCGCCGCCGCTGACGGAACAGGTCAACAGGGGCAGACAAATCAATGTGCGGAATCGACGGCTTTCTGAATAGCGTCGCCTGCGATGAGGAGACAGCGCGCGGCACGCTCGCGCGAATGACGGCGAGCCTCGCGCATCGCGGGCCCGACGGGCAGGGCCTCTGGGTCGACCCGGAGGCTGGTATCGCGCTCGGGCACCGGCGGCTTGCGATTGTCGATCTGTCGGTACACGGCCGGCAGCCGATGGCATCCGCATGCGGCCGCTACGTCATGGTCTTCAACGGCGAAATCTACAACCATCGCGAGTTGCGCGCGGAGCTCGAGCGCGCGGGTCGCGCACCGGCGTGGCGCGGCCACTCCGACAGCGAGGTGCTGATCGCGGCGATCGTCGCGTGGGGCGTCGAGGCGGCGCTGCGGCGCGCGACCGGCATGTTCGCGTTCGCGCTGTGGAATCGCGCGTCGCGGGTGCTGACGCTCGCGCGCGACCGGATCGGCGAGAAGCCGCTTTACTACGGCCGGATCGGCGACGCACTCGTGTTCGCGTCGGAACTGAAGGCGCTGCGCGGGTATCCGGGCTTCGACGGCACGATCGATCGCGACGCGCTGTGCCTGTACCTGCGCCAGTCGAGCGTGCCGGCGCCGCATACGATCTATCGCGGCATCAGCAAGCTGCCGCCGGGCACCTTCGTCCAGTTCGAACATGCGCGCGACACGCCGCGCCTGCGCGCGTACTGGACGCTCGAGCAGGCGATCGAAGCGGGCCGCGAGCAGCCGTTCGAGGGCAGTGCCGACGAGGCCGTCGGGCAACTCGACGCGGTCCTGCGGCAGGCCGTCGCGCGGCAGATGGAAGCCGACGTGCCGCTCGGCGCGTTCCTGTCGGGCGGTATCGATTCGTCGGCGATCGTTGCGCTGATGCAGGCGCAGTCGGCGAACCCGGTCGACACGTTCACGATCGGCTTTCACGAGGCCGGTTACGACGAAGCCGGTTACGCGAAGGCGGTTGCGCGCCATCTCGGCACGCGCCACACCGAGCTCTACGTGACGGCCGACCATGCGCTCGGCGTCGTGCCGAAGCTGCCGACGATCTACGACGAACCATTCTCCGACGCCTCCCAGATTCCGACCTTCCTCCTGTCGGAGCTGACGCGCCGGCACGTGAAGGTGAGCCTGTCCGGCGACGGCGGGGACGAACTGTTCGGCGGCTATACGCGCTACTTCCTGACGCCGCGCCTGTGGCGCAAGCTGCATCGCGTGCCGGCGGCGGTGCGCGCGCGGATCGCCGCAGCGCTGCATGCGCTGCGCCCCGATCATGCCGATCAGCTCGCGGCGGTTGCGCAGGGCGCATGGGGCGGCGTGGACGCGCGCGACTCGGCGACCCGCATCGGCGACCGGCTGCACAAGCTCGGCCACGTGATGACGGCCGAGAGCCGCATCGGGCTGTACCGGCTGCTGATGTCGTCGGTACATCATCCGGAGCGCATCGCGCTACGCGGCCAGGAGCCGCCGACGCCGCTCGACACGGTGTCCGCATGGCCCGCGAACCTGAGCTTCGCCGAGCAGGCGATGGCGATCGACACGCTCACGTACCTGCCGACCGACATTCTCGCGAAGGTCGACCGCGCGGCGATGGCGGTCAGCCTCGAGACGCGCATGCCGTTCCTCGACCATCACGTCGTCGAATTCGCGTGGCGCCTGCCTGCGTCGGTGCGGTTGCCGGAAGGGCAGTCGAAGGCGCTGTTGCGCCGGCTGCTGGACCAGTACGTGCCGTCGTCGCTGATCGACCGGCCGAAGCAGGGCTTCTGCGCGCCCGTCGATCACTGGCTGCGCGGCGCATTGCGCGACTGGGCCGAAGCGCTGCTTCAGCCGTCGCGGCTGCGCGACGAGGGCTTCTTCGATGCGGCGGCCGTCGAGCGGCTGTGGCGCCAGCACCAGACGGGCCGGATGAACTGGCAGCATCAGCTGTGGACGGTGCTGATGTTCCAGGCGTGGCTGGAACATCAGCGCGCCGCATGAAGCGGGATGACGCGGCGAGCCGCGTCACGTCATGCTGGTGTTCGGCGCTCGCTCACTGGTCGAGGCACCGCACGCACAGCCGCTTCGCCTGGCTCGCCGACAATCCGCGGCACATCATCACGACCGGTCGCGCATGGCACGACGGCGCGTCGGCGGAAGCAGCGGGCGACGCGAGCCTGCGCGCGCGTTCGGGCGGTGTGGTCGCGGCCGCGTCCATGCGCCGTTGCCGCGCGGGTGGCGGCATGTCGCGCACCACCGGAATCGGTTCGACACCGCCTTCGCGTGCGTTGCGCTGCGCGCTCGCGACGACGCGGCTCACATAGCCGCTCGAGAACCCGGTCGTGAAGTTGCCGCTGTAATAGCACGACAGCGCCGCGCGTAGCGCGGCCTGCGCGGGGCGGCCGGTGTTCGACGAGCGCGTGAAGCATTCGGTCAGGATCGCGCCGCCTGCCCGCAGGTTGCGACACGGTTCGAACATCGTCGTGTCGTCGAGGCCGTATTTCGCGAAGTTTCGTTCGTTAACCTGAGCGAGGCCGACGCTGTAGCTGAAGCCGCGCGCGGCCAGCTCGCTTGCGGTCGCGCGCGCCTCGTCGAGCGACGCGGGCTGGCGCGTCAGGTGGCCGCCGACCACGCCGATCGCATACGGATTGAAACCGGATTCGGTGCGCACCAGCGCGGCGAGCGTGTCGGGATCGACGTTCGGTGCGCAGGCGCGCGCGAGCTGCGCGAAGCCTGCGGCGCTGCCTGCCGCCTGCGCGCCGCGCGGCTGCATGCCCGCGCCTGCGAGCACCAGCGTGAGCAGCGCGCACAGGATCGCGGCGACGCCGCGCGGGCCACGCGCGCTCATCCTGCCCCCGCCACGCGATACGACAGCACGAGCCCGTGCACGAGCAGCGACCAGCCGTCGAGCGCGACGAACAGCAGCAGCTTGAACGGCACCGAGATCGTCGTCGGCGAGATCATCTGCATGCCTAATGCAAGCAGGATGTTCGCAACCAGCAGGTCGACGACGATGAACACGATGTAGATCACGAAACCGATCTGGAATGCCTTCGTCAGCTCGGCGAGCGTGAAGCTCGGCACCAGCACGAGCAGGTCGTCGTCCTTGATGCCGTCCGCGCGGTTCTTCGGCCAGACCGACGTCGCGGTGCGCACGAAGAATTCGCGGTCGCGCTGCCGCGTATGCGACACCAGGAAATCCTTGACGGGGGGCAGCGCGGCATCGGCGAGCGCGCCGATGTCGGCGGTCGACAATTGTCCCGATGCGTCGAAGTGGCGTGCCTGCAGCGCGTCGCGGATCGACATGCCGACCGGCGCCATGATGAACAGCGACAGGATCAGCGCGATGCCGTTGAGCACGAGGTTCGGCGGCACCTGCTGGATCCCGAGCGCGGAGCGCAGCAGGCCCAGCACGACCACGAGCTTCGTGTAGCTCGTCACCATCAGCGCCGCGAACGGCGCGATGCCGAGCGCGGCGATCACCGCGATCAGCGCGACCGGATTCGGCAGGCTGCCCATCGTTCAGCGCTCGCGCGGCGCGGGCTGCGTCAGCGTGACGACGCGCACGCCGAGCTTCTGGCCGACCGCGATCAGATGGCCGGTGCCGATCAGCATCCCGTTCGCGACGAGATGGATCACGCTCTGGTTGATGCCTTGCTGCAGTTCGATCACCGCGCCGGGCTGCAGCGCGCCGAGTTCGCCGAGCGGGATCGACGTGGGCGGCAATTCGAAACGCAGGTCGACCGCGAGGCCGTCGAGCGAGCGCGGCGCATCGTCGGGCGACGCATCCTGCGCAGTCGCGGGCGGGGTGTCGGTGCGGGTCGGTTCCAAAGGCATCTCCCTGATTCGTTCGACGGTCAGCCGGTTGCCCGACGGCCGTCCGGTGATCTCCCACGCCGGCGCGGCCGGCACCCGCGCGACGCACAGCAGGTTCTGCTCGTGCGCGCGCCAGCGCTCGATCGCGATGATGTCGCCACTGACGACGTCGGCCAGCTCGGCCATCGTCAGCTCGGTCCGGCCGATCTCGAATACCAGCGGCACCGGCAGGCTTGCATACGCGGCGCGCGTGTCGGGCCGCGTGGCCGCCGGCGCCGCGAAGAACACCGCGAGCGCGTCCGGTGCATCGAACAGCAGCGCGCCGTGGCAGCGCCATGCGCCGTCGGCGCGACGCAGTTCGAAGCGCAGCGCGGCCGGCGCGCTGCGCCACGCGGGCACGCTCGTCGGCGGCGGCAGCAGTTCCACGCGCTGCCGAGTCGCGGCCTGCAGCACGGCCGAAAGCGGTGCGACGAGGTCGGCGAGCAGCGCCGCGCGGATCACGGCCGGTACGGCCGGGTCGGCCGCGTCGTCGAGCCATGCGCTTTCCGCGACCGGATCGATCCATAGCGTGCCGGCGGCCGGGCCGATGACGAAGCGGTATGCGTGCGCGTCGGCGGCTGGTTCGGCGTCGACGCGCCAGCGTACCTCGTACGCGTGTTCGCCGAGGGTGACCGGGACCGCGCCCGTGGCACCGTACGCATGCGACAGCCCGCGCGCGGCGGCGGCGGACAGGCGCGGCAGCCAGGGCGACGCGTCGAGCGCGACCACGGCCGGCGAGGGCGGGATGGCGGGCGCCGCGGCGGGCGGGGTGGCAGCGGCGGGCGAGGCCCGGTTCGCGGCGTCGCCGGCGTCGGCATTCGTCAGGGACAGCGCAGGCACGGCGGGATCGGGGCGGATTCGGCGTTGGTTCGACGGGTTGTTGTGGCCGGCGGCGCGGGGGGCGCGCGGCTGCTGCGTCGATTGTAGGGACGGCGCCGGCCGCGTGCCACGCCGGAATCCGTAGTCGCGTGCATGCGCCGGCCGCGCGGGCGGCGGCGAGCTACGAAGCCTGCTGCGCGGCGGCGTGGCCGCGTGCGGCGCGTCGCACGCACAAAGGCGGCCGCCGCCCGGAGGCGGCGGTCGTGGCGCGGCGGGCACGCGTGCCGGGCCGCGAGGCGTCGCACGTCGGACGTGCGGCGCGGTGGGGAGCCTTGCCGGCGCGCCGCTCAGTGGCGGCGCGCGGGTGAGCCGTTACGCGTAGTCGGCAGCCAGCGCCTGCTGCGGCGCGGCGCGCAGGATCGGCGCCGCGTCATGGCGCTCGACGTGCGTCATGGCCGCGCCGAACAGCACCAGCCGATAGCCGACCGCATAGATCGGGATGATCCGCAGGTTCTTGTCGTGATCGAGCTGCAGCTTCGAACGGATGCGCGAGATGTGGGTGTCGAGCGTGCGCGACGACACGCCGAGCTCGCGGCCCCAGACCGCTTCCTGGATCGCTTGCCGCGGCACGATCTTGTTCATGTTGTCGAGCAGGAATTCGACGACGTCGAATTCACGCGGCGTGACGTCGACGACTTTGTTGTCGATTTCGATCGTGCGGCGCACGAAGTTGATTTTTATGTTGTCGATGTACAGGTATTTGCAATCCATGTTGGCCCTCGCATGTCCGTAAAGGAGTGTTTGCGGGTCATGTACTGCAACTTCCGGGCCAGGGAGGGACTGTCAGGCGTCGACGGGCGGCGGGGGCGGGGCGGGAGGTACGCCGGCCTTGAATCTAAAAGAATTTTTAACGCAGGACGCGCGGCGGGCTTCGAAAGGGTCGGAGCAACAGTGAAGGATTGTTACGTAGCATCCGGCGGGAACGTTACGGGTGTTACGGGCGGTGTTACGTGGGGGCGGGAAATTCCCGCCGATCAGGCAGCGCGCCGACCGGACGGCGAACCCTGCATCGAACGCTCCCTTGCCTGGACGGATTGCAGAGCGGAATCAATGGGTTGGGGCGGATTTTTGCCGATTTCGGACCGTACGCCAGGGCCTGCCCCAAGCGGAAAGAAAGAAAACCGGTCGCGCGACACGCCCGCCGCGCGACCGGCGTTTCACCTGCCGGTCAAGCCTTCGCGGTGTCGCCCGAATCGAACGGCAACACGTAATGGCGCTTGCCGGTCGCCGCGAAGATCGCGTTGGCGACCGCCGGGCCCACCGGCGCGACGCCCGGCTCGCCGACGCCGGTCGGTGCCTCGGCCGACGGCACGATATGCACCTCGACCTTCGGCATCTCCGCCATCCGCAGCACGTGATAGCCGTCGAAGTTGCGCTGCTCGACCTGGCCGTCCTTCAGTGTGATCGCGCTGTGCAGCGCCGCACCGAGCCCGAAGCCGATGCCGCCTTCCATCTGCGCGGCGACGATGTCGGGGTTGATCGCGATCCCGCAGTCGACCGCGCACACCACGCGTTCGACCTTCACCTTGCCGCCGGCGTCGACCGACACTTCCGCGACCTGCGCGACATAGCTCTTGAATGCCTCGGCCACCGCGATCCCGCGCCCGCGTCCCTTCGGCAGCGGCTTCGCCGGATCCCAGCCGGCCTTCTGCGCGGCCAACTCGAGCACCGCGCGCATCCGCGGCTCCTTCGCGAGCAGGTCGCGGCGGAACAGATACGGATCCTTGCCGGCCGCGTGCGCGGCTTCGTCGATGAACGCCTCGACCGCGTACGCGGTGTGCGAGCTGCCGACCACGCGCCACCAGAGAACGGGCAGGCCTACCTTGGTGGTCGTGAGTTCGACCGACACGTTCGGCACCGCGTACGGCAGGTTCGCCGCGCCCTCGACCGATGTCGCGTCGATCCCGTTCTTGACCATGAACGCCTCGAACGGCGTGCCGGCGAGAATCGACTGGCCGACGATCCGGTGGCGCCAGCCGACCAGCTTGCCGTCCGCGGTCAACCCCGCGTCGAGCTTGTGGAAGTACATCGGGCGATAGAAGCCGCCCTGGATGTCGTCCTCGCGCGTCCACTGCAGCTTGACCGGCTGGCCGTCCGCGCCCAGCGCCTTCGCGATCGACACGGCCTCGACCACGTAGTCCGACCACGCGTTCGCGCGGCGGCCGAAGCTGCCGCCCGCGTACAGCGTGTGGATCTGCACCTGTTCGGGCTTCAGGCCCGCGACCCTGGCGGCGTTGCCCTGGTCGACCGTCTGGAACTGGTCGCCCGCCCAGATCTCGCAGCTGTTCGCGGTCAGCTTGACGACCGCGTCGAGCGGCTCCATCGGAGCGTGCGCGAGATACGGGAATTCGTACGTCGCGCTGACCTTGCGCGCGGCACCCGCGATCGCCGCGTCGGCATCGCCGTCCTTGCGCGCGGACGCGCCGGGTTTCGCGGCGAGCTGCCGGTACTCGCGCATGATCTCGGCCGAGCCGCGCTTTTCGGCGTTCGTTTCGTCCCAGTCGACCTTCAGCGCGTCGCGGCCCTGTTTCGCGGCCCAGAAGCCGGTCGCGACGACCGCGACGCCGCCTGGCACCTGCACGACCGACACCACGCCCGGCACGGCCTTCGCGGCCGTCGCGTCGAACGACTTGACCGTCGCGCCGAAGCGCGGCGGGCGCTGCAGCAGCGCGACGCGCATGCCGGGGAAGGTCGTGTCGAGCGTGAAATGCGCGGTGCCGTTCGACTTGGCCGACCCGTCGACGCGCGGAATGCGATGGCCGATCAGCTTGAAGTCGGCCGGCTGCTTCAGCGTGACCTTGTCGGGCACCGGCAGCTTCGACGCGTCGGCCACCAGCGTGCCGTAGGCGGCCGTCTTGCCGCTCTTCTCGTGCGTGACCACGCCGTTGGCGGTGGTCAGCTCGCCGGCCGGCACCTTCCAGCGCGCCGCCGCGGCCGACACGAGCATCGCGCGGGCCTTGCCGCCCGCTTCGCGCAGTTGCTGCCACGAGTTCGACATGGCCGAGCTGCCGCCCGTGCCCTGCATCGTGCCGAAGGCGAGGTTCGCATAGCGTTTCGCATCGGCCGGCGCGCTTTCGACGCGTACGCTCGACCAGTCGGCGTCGAGCTCCTCGGCGACGATCGTCGCGATGCCCGTGTAGGCACCCTGGCCCATTTCCACGTGTTTCGCGACGACGGTGACCACGCCGTCGGGCGTGATGCGCAGGAATGCGTTCGGCGCGAAATCGGCGGCGGGTGCCGTCGCGGCGAGCGCGCGGCGGCCGAGGCCGGCCCATTCGAAGCCGATCGTCAGGCTGACGGCGGCCGCGGCGCCCGCGGCTTTCAGAAACGTGCGGCGCGACGGTCGCACCGAACCGCGATTCTCGAGTTCGATCGTCATGGTCAGGCTCCCAGTGTCGCTGCCGCGTCGTGGATCGCGGCCCGGATGCGGGCGTAGGTCGCACAGCGGCAGATGTTGCCGTTCATTGCCGCGTCGATGTCTGCGTCGGTCGGCTTCGGATTCTGTTCGAGCAAGGCGGTGGCCGACATGATCTGGCCGGACTGGCAATAGCCGCACTGCGGCACCTGCAGCTTCACCCAGGCGGCCTGCACGGCCTGCGCGGGCTTGCTCTGCAGGCCTTCGATCGTCGTGACGTGCTTGCCCGCGATGCCGGCGAGCGGCAGCACGCACGAGCGCACCGGCTGGCCTTCGAGATGGACGGTGCACGCGCCGCACTGCGCCATGCCGCAGCCGAACTTCGTGCCGGTCAGCCCCGCGTGCTCGCGGATCGCCCAGAGGACGGGCATCGACGGATCGGCGTCGAGCGTAACGTTCTTGCCGTTGAGGACGAACGAGGTAGGCATGTTTGTATGTCTCCATGGGGAAAACCCGGCATGCGCCCGGTTAGCGGGCAGTGTGCGCGAGCGCGCGATTTTTGCGTCTACCCAATCCTGCAAATTTATTGAACAATCCTGCAAATCCCCGGCGCGACGGCAAGCGATTCGCTATGCTCGCGCGGTTCAGGGAAACGAAGCGAGGAACCCGTCATGGACATGACCGAAATCGCGGCGTCGCGCGAATCCGGGCGGCGCGAACTGGCATCGCTGATTGCCCGCTTCGCGCCGACGGACGGCTCCCACTCGACGGCCGTGCCCGCGCTGATGCTGCATCGGCATGGGCATCCGGTCGATCTCGGCTGCGGCGTGTCGCGCGCCGCGCTCGTGATCGCCGCGCAGGGCGCGAAGCGTGTGATCGTGGGCGGCCAGGCTTACGAATACGACACACGGAACTGCCTGATCGCGTCGATCGACTTGCCGATTCTCTCGCGCGTCACGCAGGCGTCGCCGGACGCGCCTTACCTGTGCCTGTCGCTCACGCTCGATCCGCAACGCATCGTCGAGCTCGCGGCCGAGATGCGGCTGCCGGAGCCGGATGCCGGCCCCGAAGGCGAGGGCATCGCACTTGCCGAGCTGACGCCGCCGCTGCTCGATGCCGCGCTGCGGCTGTTGCGGCTGCTCGAAACGCCGGCCGACATTCCGGTGGTCGCGCCGCTGATCGAAAAGGAGCTGCTGTACCGGCTGATGACGAGCGGGCAGGGCACGCGGCTGCGGCACATGGCCGTTGCCGGCAGCCAGACGCACCGGATCGCACGCGCGATCGAATGGATCCGCGATCACTACGCGGAGCCGATGCGCGTCGACACGCTCGCGCAGGCGGTCAACATGAGCGTGTCGTCGCTACATCACCACTTCAAGCACGTGACCACGCTGAGCCCGCTGCAGTATCAGAAGCAGCTGCGGCTGCACGAAGCGCGGCGGCTATTGCTGCGGCAGGGCGGCGACGTCGGGTCCGTGGCCGCGACCGTCGGCTATGAAAGCGCGTCGCAGTTCAGCCGCGAATACAGCCGGCTGTTCGGCGCGCCGCCGATGCGCGACGTCGTGCATCTGCGCAAGAAGGAATTGCTCGGCACATAGCGGCCGCGCGGTTCATTTCGATTGCATCGCGCCTGGCTTCGTCGCGCGATGCGCGGTCTGCCGAATCGGGGCGACATACAATCGGCGTGCCAGGGTTGCTGCGTGAGGATGCGAGGGAGCGGCGGACAGCGCTGCCGCGCCGCGCGCGAACTTCTGTTTCACGCATGCATCCCTGGATTGCGCGAACCAGGGCGACACTTGCCGGCAGCACACGAATCGACCGATCGAAACGCGCAAAAAAGTCGCGCCGGCACGAATTTTCTGCATGAATCGTGCTTTGCACAAACATGTTTCAGCAATGAGATTCGCGCCGATATCGCATCGGAAATGTTTCTCGCGCGCATCGTGCGTTGTCATCCAGCGATTGGAGCACGACGGTTATCGACATTGAATGTCGCCAAATTGAATGACGACAGTAAAAATGAATAAAGGGTGTTGAAGGGTTCGTGCGGCACATGCTGTCATTTTTTCCGATATGCCGGTGGCGTGAAGGGCATGTCGGCCTGCATCGCAATTGCCGTTTTTTTTGCCGCACGTTCGCATTGTCGGTCGAGACCTGATCCCGTCGGTATTTTCACGGATGAATCAATCGCGTTTCGCGGCGGCTGGTGTGCACATCCGGAAGCTTGCCGAAATCGGCCGTGCAGGCTCCGCTGCACCGGGCACCGCGTATTTCGATTCGTCGTTTTTCGGGCCTGCGAACGCCGTCGAACGGGCTGCAGCAGGCGGTTTGGCAGGGCCGATGTGCAGATCGGCCGCAATGTGCGACCGCGCAGTTCTCAAGTATGCAACACCCGTTCGCCACCCCCTTGCGCGAGGCCCCGCGGGCCGTATTCGTCCGCCTTTTCCGGCATTGCTTCGCGGCATTCAATGATCGGCGCAAGCTGCCCACGGTCGTCGCGATACATTCCTGAAACGAAAAAAGCGATTCCTGGCGATGTGGCCGCGCGTCGCGGACGGTACGCGTCATGCAACCGTCGGTGGAATCACGCATGGCATGCCGCTTGCAACATTGGACGCACCGGCGAGCGGTCGACCTGATGCGACAAAGATGGGGGGCGACGCGTTCGTCAATAAGCAGTCGGGGAAACAGCGATGAAGACCAGAAGCAGTCATTCTTTCCGCGCATTCCTTGCGCATCCGTGGGGTAGTCGGACAGCTCGGAGTACGGCTCGCGATGCAGTGCCAGCCTCGCGGGTTCGTTGCCGGTTTCCCGGCATCCGCGTGTTGCACGTGCTGGAACGCCTGTCGTTCCGCATGACAACCGGCCGACAGCGGTGCTCCCCTTCTTTCGGCGCGTCCGGGTGGACCGGGCTGTTCGTGCCGGACAGCTTGACCCCGATTCGACTTCGACCGTGCAGGGCCGTATCGAGTGCGCCGGGAAAATGCCGGCGCTCGGCGGACTAGCTCGAATACCCATTGGCCGGATTGCCCGGAAGATCGTTGATCGGTAGCTCAGGGAGAAGCGATGCCGACTGACCGTAATGCAGGCCCGTTATCGCCACGATGACGTGCATGTTTTCGCTGGCGCTGCATTTTCGGTAGTTAATCATTTTCACGCATTTTCGATCGCTGAAGCGAATGCCATATGCTGGTATGTCGCGGGTGCGAATTTCGAAAAAAACCAGTCCCGAATGTCGAGTGCCTGAATTCGGGTGCGTGAGGAAATTTGTTTTCTGATTTTTAAAAATCGATATTGGATATCGAAAATTTAAATAAAAATTCGGAAAACTAAAAAATATGAACCTGAAGTTGGACTGTCCAACGATTACGTGGTCTCGGATTCGAGATGAATCGTTTCTTTGTGATTGGATAGTGATCCTTATTTTTAGGGATTGCTCGAGGCAGGGAAGTTGAAGGCGTGCAGCTTTCCTCGCTTGTTCCGTCCACGCCGTTATGGAGTCGACCATGAAGAAGCTTCTGATTGCAGTAGCAGTTATGGCGGTTTCGGGTGTAGCGTTCGCAGCGAGCGGCACGGTTTCGACCAGCAATTCGTCGAGCGGTGGCCAGACGATGGCCGGTGTTGTCGGGTTCGGTTCGTTCACTGCCATGGATTCCGGCGCGGCGCTCGGCGCTGCCGGTGCAACGGCCGGTGGCGGCGCGAGCAGCTCGATCTCGTACACGAACCACACCAACACATCGACGGTGAGCGGCTTCGGCTTCGGCGGCGCACAAGCGGGCGGTTCCAGCGGCGCGAATGCCGGATCGACCGGCTGGACGATGTATCACTACTAAGCCGCGGCGCATAGCGTTCGTCATGGATAGGTGACAGGGATGCCGGGTTTCGTCCCGCGAGGGCGGACCCGGCGACCTGGCCACCGAATTTCCTCACAGCAAGGAATTGCTATGAAAGCCAACGTCATTTTAGCGACAGTGCTCACCGCCCTATCGTCAGTCGTGCTGGCGGCAGGTCCGACGACATTCAACCAGACGCAATCCGTCGCGGCAGGCGTCTCCGGTTCTGTGTTGGTCGGTACCGGCAGCTACACGAGCAACTCGACTTCGGTCGCGGGCGCGAACGCCGGAAGCACCGTGACACCCGCCGGATCCACCGGCACGGCATCCGCCTATCACGACTCGACTTCGACGGCCAGCGGCTGGGGCACGAACGGAGGCGCGTTCGCGGCAGGCGGCGGTATCGGTGCCGCAGGCTCGTTCGGTGGAACCGGCAACACGAGCGAGAACGCCAATGCGCTGTCGGGAGGGGTGACCGCCACGATCGTACTCGGCGCGAACCACTACACGGCAACCGGCGCGAACGACAACGGTATTGCCAACGCGGGGGCCGCTGGCATGGCGGGCAGTGGGTGGTCGGGAACGGTCGCGGGCTCGAACCACTACAACTCGTCGACGGTATGGGGCACGGGTCCGGCCGGATCGCCGTTCGCATCGGGCGGCAGTCAGGGCAGCTCCGGCGCGACCGCCGGCAGTCCCTGATTCGCGTGTCGGGGGGCCAGCTTCCCAACGACGCTGGTCTCTCTTTCCTCGCCTTGTTGTCACCGTAAGGAGTTGGCATGAAGCAGAAACTGATTGCCGCCGCTCTGATGCTCGCGTCTCTGACGGTGTATGGCGCTGACCGTGCTGCCGACGACGTGCAATCGAATGTGCAAACGTCAAGCAATCCTGACCAGATGACCAAACCGTCACAACAACACACGCTTTCGTCGGGCAGCGCCATCGGTGCATCGGCGGCCCCGCAATGGCCGGGCATGTCGGGCGGTTCATGGTCCCAGCTGGGCAGCGGCTGGAAGCAGTTCGGGGAAGCAGGCAAAGCTGAAGGAATTCAGGGGAATTAATACGGTTGCCTGGGTGGGAGGTCAAACCACGTCCGGAGATTGAAATGAACAGCAACAAGATCAGGGTGGCATGTGCGGCAATGTTCGCGATGGCCACGATCGGTGCCCAAGCGCAGACCGCCGACTCGACTTCAAGCGCGCAGTCCTCGACGTCGTCGACGGCAGTCAGCCTTGGCGGCGGCGCGAGCATGAACACGAACAACACGACCGGCGGCAATGCCACGAGCAGCAGCGGCGTTCGGAGCAGCGGCAATTCGAGCGTGCAGGTGAACTTGAACTTGCCGTCTTCCACGAGTGGCGGCTCGAACGTGACGCCGCAGAGCACGAGCTCGCTCGCGGCCGGCGCGCCCGGCACCAGCCCGTACAACACCCAGGCGGCGGAAAACGTCAACTACTCGGGCACCCAGACGATCAAGACGAACCCGGCGATCCAGGCGCCAGGTCTCACGACCACGCTGTCCGATACCTGCATGGGCTCGGTGAGCGTCGGCGTGTCGTTTCCGGGCTTCGGCGCGACGGGCGGCACGACCCTGGTCGACCAGGCATGCGTGCGTCGTCTCGACGCGCGTGAATTCCGCGCGATGGGGCTGACCGACGTCGCGCTCGCGCTGCTTTGCCAGAGCGATGCGAACCGGCGTGCGGTGGAAGCGACCGGGCACCTGTGCCCGGGCACGACCGCGCCGCTTGCGCGCTCGAACGTGGCGCCCTCCGCCGAAGCGACCGTGGCCGACGACGTGAAGTATCGCGATCCGCTCGTGCGCAACCGCATGGGCCTCCCGCCGCTCGATGCCGCCGCGCCCGTGCAGACGCGCCCGGTGGCGACGACCGCGGTCCAGGCGGCGCCGATCCCGGCGCCGGTGCCCGCGCCGTCGATCGCCGCGCCGGCGGCCAGCGCGGTGCCTGCTGCAGCACAAGCGGCCGCCGTGAAGGCGACGCAAGCGGCTGCCCTCGTGCCTGCCGCCGTTGCCGCACCGGTTGCCGCGGCCGCACCGGCAGTGAGCGCCGCGCCTGCGGCAGCACCGGCCGCGGTGAGCGCGGTGCCGGCTGCCGCCATCGTTGCGGCGCCGGCGGTCGACACGAAGACGAAGGAACCCGTGCCGGCGGTTGCCGACAAGGCTCCGGAACTCACGCCGGCCTCGACCGGCACCACGGCGCAAGCCGCGGCGGCGCCTGCGGTCGACACGAAGGCGAAGGAACCCGTGCCGGTGGTTGCCAGCAAGGCTCCGGAACTCACGCCGGCCTCGACCGGCACCACGGCGCAAGCCGCGGCGGCGCCGGCGGTCGACACGAAGACGAAGGAACCCGTGCCGGTGGTTGCCAGCAAGGCCTCGGCACCCGCGCCGGCTGCAACCGACACCACGGCGCAAGCCACGGCTGCGCCTGCGGTCGATACGAAGGCGCCGGAACAACCCGCGCCGGCGGTCGCCGACAAGGCACCGGAACCTGCACCGGCTGCGACCGACACCGCCGCGCAAGCTGCGGCAGCGCCGGCCGCTGTCACGAAGACGCAGGATATCGCGCAATCCGGACCGGCCGCGACCGACGCCGCACCGCGGACCCAGGACGCTGCAATGGCCGCGCCCGCGATCGATGCGAAGGCTGCCGAACCGGCCACGCAGGCGGCAGCCGAAGCGCCTGCGCCGGAAGCCGCGCAGCCCGCCGCAGCGGCTGCGGTTGCCGACACACCGGCCGCCGACGCGAAGGCGACGGAAGCCGTCGAATCCGCTGCCGCGCCCGCACCGTTCGCCGACATGCCGGCCGCATCCGATCCGGCGCCGGCCACGGTTGACCAGCAGGCCGCCCCGGCCGCGCCGATGATGCCGGCGCCGACCGTCATCTCGACGAGCACGTCGTCGTAATCATGCGGACAGGGCGCCCGTGCGATCGGCATGCCGGTGGCGCGGGCGCCGCCGGGATTCGCGGCGCGACGCAGGTCGCAAGTTTGACGGGTGTTGGTTCCTCCCCGAGGTCAACACCTCTTTTTGCCTGACGAGGGTACAAGGAGGCCTCAATCATGAGGATCTTTTTGGTCGCGCTGCTGCTGGTCGGCACACAAGCCGCCGCGCAGTCGGTTTTTCAGAACCCTGCGGTCTTTGTCATCCTGAGCGAGCAGACCCTCGCGAATGCCGCGAGCGTCCAGCAGGCGCTGACGACGCTCGGCCGCGCGGACAACACGGCATGCGTGCCGATGATGATGGTCGGCGATCCGCAGATGATCTACATGATGCCGGCGGAAGGACACGCACCGTCGTGGCAATCGCCGGTGTACGGTCGTGGCGCGCCGTTCGAAGCGCAGACCGGGCCGACGCCGACCGGCAAGACGATCGGCGCGATGCAGCACGCGGAGGACATGCAGACGCAGCCGTGGAGCGACAGCAGCGCGATCACGCAGAAGATCGCCGGCGAGTCGAGCCTGTCCGCGTCGGCGCGAGTCAGCGACTGGCAGCGCAAGGGGCTGAACACGATCGAGACGGCGCCTGCGACGGAAGTGACGGTGAACGGCAAGACCTACCGTGCTTATCGCGACGATCTCAACCAGGCCGTGCGGCCCGTCGTCGAACCGCAGATCTACCTGCAGCGTGTCGTGTTCTGCCGATGACGAAACTTTCCCGAGCGGACATGCCGGCAGCGTCGCGCGTGGGCAGGCAGGCCTGCCGCGCACCGTTTCGCGCCGTCCGTTCCGCCAGACAACCCCATGCGGCGAGGCCATCGTGAACCAATGCTGCCCAATCAGACTGTCAGGCCCGCAGGAGGATGAACGGGCCCCGTGCACGCCACAGTTCGTCGCGGTCCCGCGTCTCCATAGCGTGCCATCACGCCCGCTCGTGTATCTGTCGCAGCGTCCCGATGCGGGGCTCGTCGACTGTCTCGCGTCGCGCGGCTGGGACATGTGGCGCGCGAAATCCGTTGCGGACGCACTCAATCTCGTGAAGGCGAACCGCCTGCATGCGGGCATCGTCGATTTCGACGACTTCGCGTCGCCCGACGTCGCGTCATTCGAGGCGCTGCTGCGCGATCCGCGGATCGGCTGGGTCGCGCTCGCCGACGACGAGCGACTGCGCGATGCCACCATCGCGCGCCTGATCCGCCAGTGCTGCTTCGGCTACGTGCGCAATGCGACGGCCTATACGACGATCGGTTATCTCGCAGGCCATGCGTACGGGATGCTGAAACTGGAGGAAGGCGATCCGGCCGCCGATGCCGCGCCGCCCGGCGGTACGATGATCGGCGCGTGCGACGCGATGCGCCGTCTGTTCGCGACGATCCGCAAGGTCGCGAACACCGAGGCCACCGTGTTCATCGCCGGCGAATCCGGCACCGGCAAGGAGTTGACGGCGTCGGCGATCCACCAGCATTCGTCGCGCGCCGACGCGCCGTTCGTCGCCGTGAATTGCGCGGCGATTCCGGCGACGCTGCTGCAGGCCGAGCTGTTCGGCCATGAACGCGGCGCGTTCACCGGCGCGCATCAGCGCAAGATCGGCCGCATCGAGTCCGCGCACGGCGGCACGCTGTTCCTCGATGAAATCGGCGACATGCCGTTCGAGAGCCAGGCGAGCCTGCTGCGGTTCCTGCAGGAGGGCAAGATCGAGCGGCTCGGCGGGTATGCGTCGATTCCGGTGGATGTGCGGATTGTGTCCGCGACCCACGTCGATCTCGAGGCCGCGATGCGCGCGGGCCGGTTCCGTGCGGACCTGTACTACCGGCTGTGCGTGTTGCGTATCGACGAGCCGCCGCTGCGCGCGCGTGGCCGCGACATCATGCTGCTTGCCGACCACATATTGCGGCGCTATCGCGGCGACAGCGCGCACCGGATTCGCGGCTTCATGCCGTGCGCGATCGAGGCGATCCACGACTATGCATGGCCCGGCAACGTGCGCGAACTGATCAACCGGATCCGCTTCGCGGTCGTGATGACGAATGGCCCGCTGATCTCGGCCGTCGATCTCGAACTGAGCCAGTACACGTCGCACCGGCCGCCGACGCTCGTGGAATCGCGCCGCCAGGCCGAGCGGCGCACGATCGAGGAAACGCTGTTGCGGCATCGGCGCCAGCATGCCGACGTCGCGGCGGAACTCGGCGTCTCGCGCGCGACGCTGTACCGCCTGATGACCGCGCACGGCCTGCACGGCTGACGCCGGTTGCGCCCGCGCGGCATGCGGCCCGGGCCCGCGCGGGCGCCGGCCCGTGGCGTCAGGCCGGCCGTTCGAAGCCCGATTCGACCCAGCGCGCGGCACTGGCCTTGTTGAGCTTGAACCCGGCGGAGACCTTCGCGTCCGCCAGCAGCTCGCCGTACGGGTCGAACGCCTTCAGTTGCGCATACGGCTCGAACTCGTCCGGCACGATGTCGAGCGTGACCGACACATCCTGTCCGTCGTCGTCCTGCACCGTCACTTCCTTGTGCAGCATCGCACGGCGTTGCTGCTCGTGTCGCATCAGCACCTCGGTCGCGGTCTTCACCAGCGTGCGGAACGCATTCGCGTCCATCGGCTTCGGATTCTTCTTGTCGCGACCCATCGTCCACGGGCCGACGAGCGCGGGCTCGGCTTCGCCGTCCTTGATCATCTCGACGGCCCAGCCGTCGTCGTCCTCGTTCTTGATGATGCGGGCCGTCCAGCCGTTGTCGCGCCAGAGGCCGTCTTCGTGGATGGTGGTGTCGTCGGGTTGCAGATCGGATTCGGTCATGGGGGAAGCGGGGAGTACGGGTAGCCGGCGAACGGGCGGGCGCGCGGCCGGCAATGGCGCGCTGCCCCTGGCCGGTCGCCCGGAGTGGCATGCAAAGGCCGCAATTTTACCCCGCGGGCCGTCCGTGCGGCCCGCGCGACCCGCAACGTCGGCCATCCGGCCGACCCCGGCTGCCGCCGGACGAGCCGGCCGGCGCCGATATCAAACTCGTATCACGCCTGCACGGATCAATTCAGACGGCGCCCCATATCCCGGCCGCGCGTTGCTGCCTAGAATGATGTTCGGGATAAAAATATCCTGAACGTCGATTCAATGCCGATCCGGCCGCGCACGCATTCCGCGTCGTGCGGCCCGGCGAACCTTCTGGAACTGCGCATGGGGAAATTCAGAATTCGCACTGTTTTCGCGTACGACTCGCCGCTGACGCTCGCTGGCATGGAGCACATTGCCGGCGACGCGTGCGCAATCGATCTCGTCGGCGTCTCCCGGACCCCGGGCGATCTGATCGAGGTGCTCGGCCGCCTCGACTGCGACATCGTGCTGGTCGACTATCCGATTCGCGGCGACGTGCAGATGGACGGTCTCGCACTGTTCGACTGGCTGCACAGCACGCGCCCGAACGTCGGAGTCGTCGCGCTCGTCGGGAACGAGAATCCGGTGATCTTCCGCTCGATTCTCGCGAAAGGCGGCACGAGCCTCGTCAGCAAGTTCGACGAAGTCGGTCACATCGTCACCGCGATCCATTCGAGCTACAGCGGCGGGCGCTATCAGTCGCCGCTCGTCCGGCGCGCGCTCGATGCGGTCGCCGAGCACGAACAGGCGCCGGTGAAACTGTCGACGCGCGAGATCGAGGTGATGCGCCTTTATCTGGCCGGCCTGCCGATCAAGACGATCGCGCAGCGGTTGAACAAGGGCAAGCAGACTGTCAGCGCGCAGAAGATCAGCGCGATGAAGAAACTCGGCGTGACCAACGACATCGAACTGGTCCAGCGGGCGGCCGGGATCGGGTTCGGCGGTGTCAAGGCCATGAGCCGGCCGGGCGGAGCGGGGTAAGCGTGGAAGAAGCGCGCAAGCAGCGCGAGAGGGGCCTGGGTCGTGCAGGGGCCGGCCGCGCATTGCCGGCCGGTCAGGCGAAATCCGTCGGCATCCGGCGGGATGCCGACGGATGGAGCGACGTCAGGCCGGCAACGCGAATCGCGTGACGGCGTCGCGCAGCGCTTCGGCCTGGTCGCGCAGCGAATGCGCGGCGGCCGCGGCTTGCTCGACGAGTGCCGCGTTCTGCTGCGTGACCTGGTCCATCTCGCCCACCGCGCGGTTGACCTGCTCGATCCCCGCGCTCTGCTCGCGCGACGCATGGCTGATCTCGTCGAGGATCTCGTTCACGCGCCGCACCGACTGCACGATCTCGGCCATCGTCTCGCCCGCGTGCGTGACGAGCGACGCGCCGTGCTCGACGGTTTCGTTCGACGACACGATCAGTGACTTGATCTCCTTCGCGGCCGTCGCCGAGCGTTGCGCGAGCGAGCGCACCTCGGCCGCGACCACCGCGAAGCCGCGGCCCTGTTCGCCCGCACGCGCCGCTTCGACGGCCGCGTTCAGCGCGAGGATGTTGGTCTGGAACGCGATCCCGTCGATCACGCCGATGATGTCGCCGATCTTGTGCGAGCGGTCGGTGATCTCGTTCATCGTGCGCACCACATCGTCGACCACCTCGCTGCCGCGCGTCGCGACCTGCGCGGCCTGGCCCGCGAGCGTCGCGGCCTGGGCGGCGCTGTCCGCGTTCTGCTTCACGTTCGCGGTCATCTGGTCCATGCTCGATGCGGTCTGCACGAGCGCGGCCGCCTGTTCCTCGGTGCGCTGCGACAGATCGGTGTTGCCCGACGCGATCTCGCTCGCGCCGACGTTGATGTTCTCCGTGCCCGCGCGCACGCGCGACACCATGTCGATCAGCCCGCTCTGCATCGTATGCAGTGCATGCAGCAGGCTGCCGCGGTCGTCGTGCTTCACGCTCACGCGCCCGGTCAGGTCGCCCTGTGCGATGCGCTGCGCGGCGTCGAGCGCCACTTCGAGCTCGCCGCCGAGGTTCGCGCGCACGCTTTTCAGCACGACCACCATCACGGCGGTCGAGATCGCGCCGAGCACGGCCGTTATCGCGAGCCAGCGGCCGACGCTCGCGAGCACGGCCGAACGCACGTCGTCCGTGTACATGCCCGTCACGAGATACCAGTCCCACGGCGCGAAGCGCTGCACCGCGCTGGTCTTGTCCTGCGGCTTGTCGGCACCCGGCTTCGGCCACAGATATTCGACGAATCCCTTGCCGCCCTCCACGTTGCCGGCCTTCACGATCTCGACGAACAGGTGCTTGCCGTTCGGATCCGTGAAATTCGACATGTCCTTGCCGTTGAGCTCGGTCTTGATCGGATGCATCACGATCGCCGGCTTCGAATCGTTGATCGAGACGTAGCCGTCGGTGCCGTAGCGCATCGCGGCGATCGCCTCGAGCGCCTTCTGCTTCGCGTCCGCTTCCGGCAATGCGTTCTGTTGCGACAGCTTGTAGTAGTGGTCGGCGACGTTCGTCGCCTGCGCGACCAGCGACGCAAGCTGGTCGCGGCGGTCCGTGATCATCGATGCGCGCGTCTGCCACGCGCCGACGCCGGCGATCACGAGCAGGCCGAGCCACAGGATGACGATCATCGAGGCGAGTTTCTGGTTCAGGGAAAGGGTGCGCATGGGTAGTGAGGTCGGTCGGTCGAACAAGCGCGCCGGAACGGCGTGACGGGATAATTCTTTGACGGCATGAAGCGGACGTTGCCGTAGGCGGGAAATCCCTTAGAAACGGCAGCGGCGCGATACCGTCGCGCGCGGTACGGGTATCTATGCATATACATACTCGTCGTCGCTATACTGTCGGGCGATGGCGGTTGCGCGTCGTGCCCCGACGGTCGGGTGAACGGCGGCGGCGTCGAACGAACCCGAAAGGAGGCAACGATGCGAATTCTGGTGGTGGGAGCCGGCGCGGTCGGCGGATACTTCGGCGGCCGGCTCGCGGCGGCGGGGCGCGATGTGACGTTCCTCGTGCGCGACGGCCGAGCGGCCGCGCTCGCGCGCGACGGGCTCCTGATTCGCAGCCCGCGCGGCGACCTGACGCTCGCGAACGTGCAGACGCTGCGCGCGAGCGACGCGGCCGCGCCGTTCGACCTGGTGCTGTTGAGCTGCAAGGCGTACAGCCTCGACGATGCGATCGCATCGTTCGCGCCGTTCGTCGGGCCGACGACGCTGATCCTGCCGATGCTCAACGGGATGCGCCATCTCGACGTGCTGCGCGACCGGTTCGATGCCGCGCAGGTGCTCGGCGGCCTGTGCGTGATCGCGGCGACGCTCGATCGCGAGCAGCGGATCGTGCACCTGAACGACACGGCGGGGCTGTCGTTCGGCGAGCTCGCCGGAGGCGAATCGGCGCGCGTGCGCGCGGTGGCCGAGGTGCTCGGCGGCGCGGGTTTCGATGCGACGCTCAGCGACGACATCGCCGCGCGGATGTGGGACAAGTGGGTGTTCCTCGCGACGCTCGCGGCGAGCACGTCGCTGTTTCGCGGTTCGATCGGCGACATTCTCGCCGCGCCGGACGGCCGCCGCCTGCTCGAGACGATGCTCGACGAATGCAGCGCGATCGCCGCGCATAACGGTTACAGGCCGGACCCCGCCGCGGTCGAGCGGATGCAGCGGATGGTGCTGACGCCGTCGCCGCTGACCGCATCGATGCTGCGCGACGTCGAAAACCGCGCACGGGTCGAAGCCGATCACGTGATCGGCGACCTGCTTGCCCGCCGTGACCCGCGGGCGGCGGATGCGTTGTCGTTGCTGCGGATCGCGCACAACCACCTGAAGGCGTACGAGGTGCGTGTCGCGCGGGAAAGCGCGGCGGCGTAGCCGAGGCAGCGGCCGTCGTCGATCCGCATGGCGGCCGCTCACCGGCGCGCGCGTACTTCCCGCCGGCGTTCGGTCGGCGGGGTGCCGCACTGCACAATTTTGCGTTTCGTGTCCCTTTCCACCCGCAACCTGCAAAAAAGTATCGAAAATCAGGCGTAAAGTTGGTGGAGCCGCGCACGCGATCGACCTACATTGCTTTCCATGCGACCGGTCGCGTTGCCGCACGACTCATGCGGCGAACGAGGCGAACCGCCGAACGGCCCGGCCAGCGAGACATGGGAATGGAGACGCCAGGATGATGCATCCCGATCTGGAAGTGGTCGACGTGCGACGCGACGAGTCGTTCAAGGTCTGGTCGCACGGCTATCCGTACCGCACGATCCGCTGGCATTTCCATCCCGAATTCGAACTGCACCTGATCGTCGCGACGAGCGGCAAGTATTTCGTCGGCGACCACATCGGCTCATTCGGCCCCGGCCATCTGGTGCTGCTCGGCCCGAACCTGCCGCACAACTGGGTCAGCGACATGGCGGAAGGGGAAACCGTCGAGCGCCGTAACCTGGTGATCCAGTTCGATCCGTCGTTCGTGCGGCGCTGCATGGACGCGTTTCCCGAATGCCGCGACGCGCAGGCGCTGCTCGACGACGCGCGGCGCGGCGTCGGCTTCGACGACGACACGAGCGCCGCGATCACACCGCTGTTCGATGAACTGCTGAACGCGCGCGGGATGCGTCGCATCGCGCTGTTCATGACGATTCTCGAACGGCTGTGCGGCGCGGCCGAACGCACGCTGCTCGCGAGTCCCGCGTACGACCAGGCACACGTGACGCCGACGCGGCTCAGCCACGCGCTGTCGTACATCGGCAAGAACCTCGCATCCGAGCTGCGCGAATCCGATCTCGCGCAATTGACCGGACAGAGCGTCAGCGCATTCTCGCGCGCGTTCCATCGCCATACCGGGTTGCCGTTCGTCCAGTACGTGAACCGGCTGCGGATCGAATCCGCATGCCAGATGCTGCTCGCCGACGACGCGAACATCACCGACATCTGTTTCCAGGCCGGCTTCAACAACGTGTCCAACTTCAACCGCCAGTTCCGCGCGGTGAAGGGGATGGCACCGTCCGAATTCCGCGCGCTGCAGCGGTTGAACGCACGCAGCCGCGAGCTCGCGCTGCACGCCGCGCCCACCGGCAATCCGATGCCGCCGCGCGTGGTCGCGTCCGGTGCGCTCGGGCTCGTACCGCAACCCGGATGATCGACGGGCATTCGCCCGCCTGACTTTCCTTGCCGTTTCACCCAGCCGATCGCGCCGTTCGCGTCGCGAGGGGCTCGCTTACCCACGAAAAAACCGCACATAACCGGAGACACCGTCATGACGCACGCATCGCTCGCTTCATCCCGCCGCCGCGCCGCCCGCATAGCGGCCGTTGCCGCGGCAGCTGTCGCAACCTGGTTCCCGATGGTCACGCATGCGGCGCCGCTGCGGATCGGCATGACTTTCCAGGAGCTGAACAACCCGTATTTCGTGACCATGCAGAAGGCGTTGAACGACGCGGCCGCGTCGATCGGCGCACAGGTCGTCGTGACGGACGCGCATCACGACGTCAGCAAGCAGGTGAGCGACGTCGAGGACATGCTGCAGAAGAAGATCGACATCCTGCTTGTGAATCCGACCGATTCGACCGGCATCCAGTCGGCGATCACGCAGGCGAAGAAGGCCGGCGCGGTGGTCGTGGCCGTCGACGCGAACGCGAACGGCCCGGTCGATTCGTTCGTCGGCTCGAAGAATTACGACGCGGGCGTGATGTCGTGCGAATACCTCGCGAAGGCGATCGGCGGCAGCGGCGAGGTGGCGATCCTCGACGGCATTCCGGTCGTGCCGATTCTCGAACGCGTGCGCGGATGCAAGGCCGGCCTTGCGAAATTCCCGAACGTGAAGCTGGTCGACACGCAGAACGGCAAGCAGGAGCGCGCGACCGCTTTGTCGGTGACGGAGAACATGATCTCCGCGCATCCGAACCTGAAGGGCATCTTCAGCGTGAACGACGGCGGGTCGATGGGCGCGCTCGCCGCGATCGAGGGATCGGGCAAGGACATCAGGCTGACCAGCGTCGACGGCGCCCCCGAGGCGATCGCGGCGATCCAGAAACCGAACTCGAAGTTCATCGAGACGACCGCGCAGTTCCCGGCCGACCAGGTGCGCATCGCGCTCGGCATCGCGATCGCGCGCAAGTGGGGCGCGACGGTGCCGAAGGCGATTCCGGTCGACGTGAAGGTCGTCGATCGCGGCAATGCCAAGGGATTCAGCTGGTGAGCGACGCGCAACGCGACGTGGAGGGCGGCGGCCCGGCCGACGCCCTTCGCACGGAGAAGCCGATGGACACGATACTGACGCTCGATCACATCACGAAAAGCTTTCCGGGCGTGAAGGCGCTGTCGGACATTCACCTCGAAATCGCGCGCGGCGAGATTCATGCGCTGCTCGGCGAGAACGGGGCCGGCAAGTCGACGCTGATGAAGATCCTCTGCGGGATCCAGCAGCCGGATGCCGGCACGATCGAGATCGACGGCAGCGCGCGGCATTTCGCGAGTTATCACGACGCGGTCGAGGCCGGAGTCGGCATCGTGTTCCAGGAATTCAGCCTGATTCCGCACCTCGATGCCGTCGACAACCTGTTCCTCGGCCGCGAGCTGCGCACCCGCTGGGGTGTGCGCGATCGTGCGCGGATGCGGCGCGTCGCGGCCGGCATCTTCGCGCGGCTCGGCGTGACGATCGATCTCGACGCGCCATTGCGCACGCTGTCGGTCGCGCAGCAGCAGTTCGTCGAGATCGGCAAGGCACTGTCGCTCGACGCGCGCATCCTGATTCTCGACGAACCGACCGCCACGCTCACGCCGGCCGAGGCCGAACGCCTGTTCTCGATCATGCGCGAGCTGAAGCGGCAGGGTGTCGCGATGATCTTCATCTCGCATCATCTCGACGAGATTTTCGCGGTGTGCGATCGCATCACGGTGCTGCGCGACGGTCAGTATGTCGCGACCACCGACGTCGCGCGCACGGACGTCGAGCAACTGGTGCGGATGATGGTCGGACGCCGGCTCGAAAGCAGCTTCCCGCCGAAGCCGGCGCGCGCCGCCGATGCGCCCGCCGTGCTCGAAGTCGACGCGCTGCAGATCGAGCGCGACGGCCCGGTCAACCGCTTCGCGCTGCATGCGGGCGAGATTCTGGGCTTCGCGGGGCTCGTCGGTTCCGGCCGTACCGAGACCGCGCTCGCGATCATCGGCGCGACGCGCGCGCACCGCAAGGACGTGCGCGTGCGCGGCGCGGCGGCGAAGCTCGCCGACCCGGCCGATGCGCTGCGCGCAGGCATCGGCCTTCTGCCGGAGAGCCGCAAGGCGGAAGGGCTCGTCACGTCGTTCTCGATTCGCGACAACATCTCGCTGAACAACCTCGGCAAGTACCGGTCGATGCACTGGCTGATCGATCGCCGCGGTGAAGCCCGTACGACGAACGACGTGATGCGGCGTGTCGGCGTGAAGGCACCGTCGATCCATACCGAGGTCGCGACGCTGTCGGGCGGCAACCAGCAGAAGGTCGTGATCGCGCGGTGGCTGAATCACCACGCGACGGTGCTGATCTTCGACGAGCCGACGCGCGGCATCGACGTCGGCGCGAAAGCAGAAATCTACGGGCTGATGCGCGAACTCACCGCGCGCGGCTACGCCATCATCATGATCTCGTCCGAGCTGCCGGAGATCGTCGGCATGTGCGATCGCGTCGCCGTGTTCCGGCAGGGCCGCATCGAGGCGACGCTCGAAGGCGACGAGATCGATCCCGACACGGTCATGACCCATGCCACGGGCGGCACGCGAGGAGCGACCCATGAACTTGCCTGATTCTTCTTCCCCGGCTTCCCCGACACTCGCGGCCGCGGCCGGCGAGATGCCGCCGCCGCGCGCGATGTGGACGCAACTGCGGCACTCGACGCTGTTCTATCCGCTCGTCGGGCTGATCGTCGTGTGCATCGCGATGATGATCGCGAGCCCGAGCTTCCTGTCCGCCGCGAACCTGGAGAACGTGCTGCGGCAAGTGTCGATCAACGCGATCATCGCGGTCGGCATGACCTGCGTGATCCTGACCGGCGGGATCGACCTGTCGGTCGGCTCGGTCATGGCGCTGTCCGGCACGCTGGCGGCCGGGTTGATGGTGGCCGGCGTGAATGCGGTCGCCGCGCTCGCGATCGGCATCGCGGTGGGTTTCGGGTTCGGCTTCCTGAATGGCGTGTTCGTTGCGTTCGCGGGGATGCCGCCGATCATCGTCACGCTCGCGACGATGGGCATCGCGCGCGGCCTCGCGCTGATCTATACGGGCGGCTATCCGATCGACGGGCTGCCCGACTGGGTCGCGTTCTTCGGCAGCGGCAAGGTGCTCGGCATTCAGGCGCCGGTGCTGATCATGCTGGTCGTCTACGCGATCGCATGGCTGCTGCTCGATCGGATGCCGTTCGGCCGCTACGTGTATGCGATCGGCGGCAACGAGCAGGCGACGCGGCTCACCGGCGTGCGCGTGGCGCGCGTGAAGCTGATCGTCTACACGCTGGCCGGGCTCACGTCGGCGCTTGCCGCGATCGTGCTGACCGGGCGCCTGATGAGCGGGCAGCCGAACGCCGGCGTCGGTTTCGAGCTCGACGCCATCGCGGCCGTCGTGATGGGTGGCACGTCGATCTCCGGCGGGCGCGGCGCGATCCTCGGCACGCTCGTCGGTGCGTTGCTGCTCGGTGTGCTCAACAACGGGCTGAACATGATCGGCGTGAACCCGTATGTGCAGAACGTGATCAAGGGCGGAATCATCCTGCTCGCGATCTACATAAGCCGCGAACGGTCGCGGTAACGATTCATTCATCTGACATCCGAAACATCAACGGAAGAGACAACTCATGACGACACCCGAAGCCCAGCCGCGCATGACCGCGGTGGTTTGCCACGGCCCCGAGGATTACCGCGTCGAGCAGGTCGCGAAGCCGCGCGCGGGCGCGAACGAGCTCGTGATCCGCATCGCCGCGTGCGGGATCTGCGCGAGCGATTGCAAATGCTACACGGGCGCGAAAATGTTCTGGGGCGGCCCGAGCCCATGGGTAAAGGCGCCCGTGATTCCCGGCCACGAATTCTTCGGCTACGTGGAAGCGCTCGGCGACGGCGCGGCCGAGCATTTCGGCGTCGCACTGGGCGACCGCGTGATCGCCGAGCAGATCGTGCCATGCGGGAAGTGCCGCTACTGCAAGTCGGGCCAATACTGGATGTGCGAGGTGCACAACATCTTCGGCTTCCAGCGCGAGGTCGCCGACGGCGGGATGGCCGAGTACATGCGCATTCCGCCGACGGCGATCGTGCACAGGATTCCGCTGGGTGTGTCGCTCGAGGATGCGGCGATCATCGAGCCGCTGTCGTGCGCGATCCATACCGTGAACCGTGGCGACCTTCAGCTCGACGACGTCGTGGTGATCGCGGGCGCGGGCCCGCTCGGCCTGATGATGACGCAGGTCGCGCACCTGAAGACGCCGAAGAAGCTCGTCGTGATCGACCTGATCGACGAGCGGCTCGAACTCGCGCGGCAATACGGCGCGGACGTGACGATCAATCCGACGCGCGACGATGCGCGCGAGATCGTCCGCGCGCTGACCGACGGCTACGGATGCGACGTGTACATCGAGACGACCGGCGCGCCGGTCGGCGTGAACCAGGGGCTGGAACTGATCCGCAAGCTCGGCCGGTTCGTCGAGTTCAGCGTGTTCGGCGAGGACACGACCGCTGACTGGTCGATCATCGGCGATCGCAAGGAGCTCGACGTGCGCGGTGCGCATCTGGGGCCATATTGCTATCCGGTCGCGATCGACCTGCTCGCGCGTGGACTCGTCACGTCGAAAGGCATCGTCACGCACGGCTTCGCGCTGGAGGACTGGGACGAAGCGATCCGCGTCGCGAAGTCGCCCGAATCGATCAAGGTGCTGCTGAAGCCGGCGCGTTGAACGACGGCTCGTGCGATCCCTCACCGGAGACACCATGGAATACGTGATAGGCGTCGACATCGGCACGCAGAGCACCAAGGCGCTGCTCGTCGACGGGCATGGCACGATCGTCGCGCGCCGTTCGGCCGGCTACCAGCCCGACACGCCGCGCCCGCTGTGGGCCGAGCAGTGGCCGCAGGTGTGGTTCGATGCGGTGCTCGACTGCATCGCGGGCTGCGTGAGCGACGCGCGCGCGCACGGCGTGCCGGCCGACGCGATCCGCGCCATGTGCGTGAGCAGCCTGTACGGTGGCTCCGGCATTCCGGTCGACAGCGACATGCGGCCGCTGCACCCGTGCCTGATCTGGATGGACCGGCGCGCGACCGCGGAGGTCGACTGGGTGAACGAGAACGTGAACGTCGAGCGGCTGCGTGTGATCACAGGCAACGGCGTCGACAGCTACTACGGGTTCACCAAGATGCTGTGGCTGCGCGAGCAGCGCCCTGATGTGTGGGCGAATGTGCGTTATTTCCTGCCGCCGAACGCGTACGTGATCTATCTGTTGACCGGCGAAGTCGCGGTCGACCACAGTTCGGCCGGCAACATCGGCGGCGTGTACGACGTCGCGCGCCGCGAGTGGTCCGACGATGCACTCGACATGCTCGGCATCCCCGCGACCATGATGCCCGAGCGGCTCGTCGAATCGACCGACGTCGTCGGCGGGTTGCTGTCGCAATGGACGGAACGGCTCGGCCTGCCCGCCGGCACGCCGGTCGTCGCGGGCGGCGTGGATGCGGCCGTCGCGACCTTCGCGGCCGGTGCGACGCGCACCGGCCAGCATGTCGCGATGATCGGCACCAGCATGTGCTGGGGCTACGTGAACCAGCACGTCGATGCGCGGCACGGGCTCGTCAGCATGCCGCACGTGTTCAACGGTCAGCGCGACCTGTACGTGTTCGGCGGCGCGATCACGGCCGGTGCATCGGTCGCGTGGTTCCGGGATCAGTTCTGTCATGCGGAGATCGATGCGGCGCGATTGCTGCCGCACGGCGACCCGCACGTGCTGCTCGATGAAGCGGCCGAAAGCGTGCCGCCCGGCGCGGACGGCGTGCTGTTCCTGCCGTACCTGATGGGCGAACGCAGCCCGGTGTGGGACGCGAAGGCGAGCGGCGCATTCGTCGGACTGAGCCTCGCGCACACGCGCGCGCACCTGTATCGCGCGGTGCTGGAAGGCGTCGCGTTCGCGCTGCGGCACAACATCGAGGCCGGCCGGCGCGGCGCGGTGGCGCTGGACGACCGGTTGATCGTCGTCGGTGGTGCCGCGCATTCGGCGCTGTGGATGCAGATCATCGCGGACGTGACCGGTTTTCCGGTATGGACGATCGAGCAGGACGTCGAAGCCGCGATGGGCGCCGCGTTGCTCGCGGGCGTCGGCGCGGGGCTGGTGTCGCACGGCGACGCGCAGGGCGGCTGGGTCACGCTCGTCGAACGCGCGCGTCCCGATGCCGCGCGCGCGAATGCGTATGCGGCGCGCTTCGCGCTTTATACGGCGTTGTATCCGGCACTCGAGCCGATCATGCACGAACTGCGCGCATCATCATGAAGACACGATTCGATTTCAGCGGTGCGCGAGTGCTCGTCACCGGTGCGTCGAGCGGGATCGGGCGCGCTTGCGCGGTTGCGCTGGCCCATGCAGGCGCGCGGGTCGTCGCGGCGGGGCGCGATGTGGCCGCGCTCGATTCGCTTGCGGGCGAGATCGCATGCGAAACCTTGCGCATCGATATCGGCGGCGACGAACACGCGATCGATGCGGCGCTCGCCGTGCATGATGCGTTCGACGGGCTTGTCAATTGCGCGGGGATCGCGTCGCTCGAACCGGCGCTCGAGGTGAGTGCGGCGCACTTCGATCGCGTGATGGCCGTCAATGCGCGCGGCGCGGCGCTGGTTGCGCGGGCCGTCGCGCGGAAGATGATCGAACGCGCGGGGCGCGGCGCGGCGTGCGCGCGGGGCAGTATCGTCAACGTATCGAGCCAGGCCGCGCTCGTCGGCCTGCCGGCGCATCTGAGCTATTGCGCATCGAAGGCGGCGCTCGATGCGGTGACGCGTGTGCTCTGCATCGAACTCGGCGCGCACGGAATCCGCGTGAACAGCGTGAACCCGACCGTTACGCTCACGCCAATGGCGCAGTTCGCGTGGAGCGAGCCGGAGAAGCGCGCGCCGATGCTCGCGGCGATTCCGCTCGGGCGATTCGCGGAACCGGACGAGGTGGTCGAGCCGATCCTGTTCCTGCTCAGCGACGCGGCGTCGATGATCAGCGGCGTGTCGCTGGCCATCGACGGCGGGTATACGGCGCGGTAGCGGGCGCGGGCGGCGGCACTCGCACGGCAGGTGGCCGTCGCTTGTCGGGGCGAATGCCTGAGCAGGTCGGATGGCACGGGCGGATGCCGGCTAGACCGGGTCCTTGCTCGGCGGTCCGTCGGGTTGCTGCGGGTTGTCGTGAGGATGCCCCGGTGGCGGTGGCGACAACGGATCGTCTTCCGGATCGCGGTTCGGGTCGGCCGGGGGCTCGGGCATCGGGGTCGTGTGGTCCATGGGAAACTCGCGTAATGCGTGGCGGCGGTGGCGCGGCGGGCGTGCCTCGTCTCCGTTATAGGCAATCGGGCGGGTGTTTGCAGCGGGATTCTCGCAGCGGCATGCGGATTGCCGGCGATATGCGAGCCTCTGCAGGTATCGCGCCGGATCGCGCGAAGGCCGGCATCCACGATGTGCGGTGCGGCCGGCGCGTTCCGATGTCAGCCCAGATCCGCCGGCGTATCGACGTCGCGAAGGATGCCGGGATCGTCGACGTCGAGCAGGTTCACCGACGCGCTGGCGAATAGCGCGCGGGCGCCCGTATCGCCGTCGAGCGCGGCGAGCGCATCGTAATGGTGCGCGGCGAAGCCGACCGGATGACCGCGTACGCCGCGATGGATGGGGGCGACGATCGACGCGTCATCGGCGTCGAGCGCGCGCGTGAGCATTTCGTAGGTAGATGCCGCGATCCACGGCATGTCGCCGAGCGCGACCAGCCAGCTGGTTGCTTCCGGCGTCGCACGGACACCGGCCGCGAGGCTCGCGCCCATGCCGCGCATCGCGTCGGGCGCGTAGACGACCTGGCAGCCGGCTTCGTTCAGCAGAATCGCGAGTTTTTCCGCGCCGGGGCGCACGACGGCGATCACGTCGGCCGTGGCCCCGGCGAGGCGACGGGCAGCCGCGACCGCAACCGGCGTGCCGTCGGGAAGCAGCGCGAGCAGCTTGCTGTGCAGACCGCTTGGGTCGAAGCGTTGACCGAGACCGCCGGCGAGCAGGACGCCGGTGGCGAGTGACGCATAGGACATCGGCGCGGGGGGAGGAAGGCAGGTGGGCCGATTGTGCGGGAGTGGGCGGGGATCGGCAAGTGCGGATGTTACCGATGCGCGGTGTTGTCGTCGGAAAGAACGTCGGCGGGTGTGTTCGTCGAGCAATGTTTCGTCGACGGGGCTGGATATGGCGAGCAATTCGCTTTGCATCGCGAGGCAATGGAGGTCGTAGCGCCGCCAATGCCACTATTCGCGTGGTAATGCGTGAAACCGGTATGGGGCGGTGCGTTGATCGATAGCGGACGGTTTCGCAAGAGCGTCGCCATCGGTTCGGTCAGACGAATCGCCTGTCGACCGAAGTCACGCTCCGTCGGTGCGTGATTTGGCTGACGGGTAGATGACGGTCACCAGAGCGTCTTCACGTGCGCATACGCACGAATTTTTTCGTCGCGCGTGACGAGCGGCGCGCCGAGCCGCCGCGCGGTGGCGACGATCATGCGATCGGCCGGATCCTTGTGGAACGTGCCGGGCAGGGCGGTGGACTTCGCGGCGATGTCGGCGTCGACCGGCACGAAGCGCATGCCGTCGATTTGCGCGACCGTCGCGAGCCACGCATCGACGTCCATCGTCAGCGCGAGGCGTTCGTTGCGCACCAGCATCGCGATTTCCCATGCGGAGATCGCGGACGCGGCGAGCGTGCCTTCGCCGCGCGCGCGATCGATTGCGCTGCGGGCCTTCTTGCTGAGCGACGGATCGCCCGCTACCCACCACACCAATGCATGCGTATCCAGCACGATCACCGCGACGCCTCCCAATCATCTTCCGCAATCGGATCGAGAGGATTGTCGTAGCGCATGACCGAGCCGCGCAATATGTCCAATGGCTGGGCTTCGCTTGCGTGATAGGGCCGGATTTCCAGCGTCGGCTTGCCGTGGTCGGTAACGATGAGGCTTTCGCCCGACGCCTCGACGAGCCGGAAGTATTCGAGTGCGCGAGCCTTGAATTCGGATTTCGATACGGGAGCGTGCGGCATCATGATATGAGCATGGTCATTTGACGATGGTCATTTTAGATCGGCGTGGCGACCTGATGCAAGCGACGAGGGGGACGGTCTCGGTCGACGTTTTCCGTCGTGGCACGGCTTTACCGGAGATCGCCGACGGGCGACGCCGCAAGCGGTCGGTCGCGCGACCGGCAACGCAATGCCTGATTGTCCAGGTTGCATGCGCACGAGCTTTCGGAGGCTCGGGGAGATGCGGCGCGATCGGGACGCGCTCGACAGGGCAAGCAGAGCCCGTCAGAACAAGGCGCTGCCCGACCTGGATACGGTGAGTCGCGGCGAACGCCAGGAATTCCGACGCCGCTATCGCGGTGCTCACCCGAACCCGACGTGCCACAGGGGAAATGGCGGAACTTCGCGCGATTGTGCAGGCAGGTTGGAACGAATGAGTGGATGGATCGTATTGAGTGGCGCTCCCTCGCCGCGGTGAAGAATGAGCGCCACAGAATGAACTGCAGTCCGTCAACTAGTCGTGATTGATATATTGCACTGGTAGTAACCGGTCTGTCGGCCTTCGCGCCCAATTATTACGAAGCGAATCCCGCATGTGGCTTGTCCCTTGCGGCCTGCGGTAGATTTCCAGTGCCATAGTTTTATATTGTTGTTCACGGTTGGCTCACTCGGGTTTTCTGGGTTCGGGGTGAGCGTTGTTCCGTTAAGCGACTCTAATTGTGGCTGGGTGATTACTTCGTCAGTGCCAACGAAATCATAAATTTCGCATGGGTCACCAAGACCAATTGCAGAGGCCCGCCAATAGACCGGATCCAGTGAGTTGAAAGAAAGGTTGTTATCCTTGGCACTCTGGCCGCTTCCGGCAATGGAAACATGCGAGGGATCCACCGTAGAAGGATTGGAGGCGCTATTGTTGAATCCAACCGATTTTACGATCGCCTCCGTGTCGATTGCTACCAAAACGTCGATCACGTCCGTGTTCATAATCGTCTCCTTAAAATGGATACGCCGAAATCGCCAGGCAGGATTTTGGCATCATGCAATTTCCACCGATTGGCGCTAATTCTTAATGTCTAATTGTCATACCATAAGAACATAGCTCAAATTCGGAGGGCATGCTATCTCGATTTTGTAACGTCGGATATGTAATCGATTACGCTGCCAACGCTCGGGCGCTACTCGCGTGCATGCGCATTAATTTCTACCGAAAAGCCACCCTACGCATCCGCCCACTTCCTCAACAGGTTGTGATAAATCCCCGTCAGTGAAATGACCATCGGATCCTTCGCGCCTTTTTCCGCCGACAACGTCTGAATCTGCGTATCGAGCTGGAACAGCAGCGTGCGATCACCGTCGTCGCGCACCATGCTCTGGATCCAGAAGAACGACGCGACGCGTTCGCCGCGCGTCACGGGCGTCACGCGATGCAGGCTCGACGCCGGATACAGCACGAGATCGCCCGCCGGCAGCTTCGCGCGATGCACGCCATATGTATCTTCCACGCACAGCTCGCCGCCGTCGTACGCGTGCGGTTCCTCGAGAAACAACGTCGCCGACAGGTCGCTGCGCACGCGAAAATCCGTACCGCGCAGCAGCCGGATCGCGTTGTCGACATGCGTGCCGAACGCCTCGCCGCCTTCGTAGCGATTGAACAGCGGCGGAAACACCTTGAGCGGCAGCGCCGCCGAAAAGAACAGCGGATGCCGGGCCAGCGCATCCTGGATCGCATCGCCGACCGCGCGCGCGACCGGCGAACCTTCCGGCAACTGCCGGTTGCGTTTCGCGAGCGCCGACTGCGTGCCGGACGTTGCGTTGCCGTCGACCCAGTCGACGGCATCGAGCATTTCGCGGCATTGCGCGACCTGCGCCTTGGTCAGCACGCCGGGGATCTGAAGCATCATGATTCGGACTCCATGTCATGAGACGGCAGCTGCAGCGCCGCCGCGCGCAACGCATCGAGCGGCGACGACGCGAGATACGCGCGCATCTTCGCGACGAATGCGGGGGTGGCGGTGGCCGGCACGCGCGCGAGCCAGGCGAGGGCTTCGTCAACGCGCCCGCGATCGGCGAGCAGCCGCGCGTAGTTGAACTGGCCGCGAAAATCACCGGCCTCGGCGGCGCGGCGATAGTGGTCGAACGCGGCGTCGACATCGACGGCCACGACCCAGCCGTCCTCGTAGAAGCCGCCGATCAGGTTGATCGATTTCGCATGGCCGAGCGCAGCGGCGCGGCGAAACCAGTCGAGGGCGGCGGCGCGATCCTCGGCGATGCCGTTGCCGAGCGCGAGCGCCGTCGCATGGTTGTACATGCCCCAGTCGAGGCCGGCCTGCGCGGCGAGCCGGTACCAGTACACGGCCACCGGTGCGCATGCGGCCGTACCCCAGCCGAACTCGTAGCAGCGGCCGAGCATGTTCATCGCCATCGGGTGACCGGCTCGTGCCGCATGCCGGAACCAGCCGAATGCGGCGGCCGGATCGCGCGCGACGCCGTGCCCGTCGAGCAGGTACTGGCCGTAGACGGCTTGCGCGTCGACGATCCCGTTTTCGGCGGCTGCCGCGACCCACGCCGCGGCGCGCTCGGGCGGCCCGGCCAGGATGTCGGCGAACGCGCGCGGCGACACCGACGCGAGCGCCTTCAGCGAGACGGTCTCCATCGATCAGTAGCGCGCGTTCAGCGTGACGAACGCGGAGCGGCCCGGCGCGATCGACGCATAGTGCGCCGGATACGCCTGATCGAAATACGTGCGGTTGAACAGGTTGTTCACGTTCAGTTGCAGATCGAGCTTCTTGTTGATCCGGTATTGCGCCATCGCGTCGAAGCGCCAGTACGACGGCACCGCACGCAGGTTCGCGGGATCGCCGAACACTTCCGACATGTAGAACGCGCCGCCGCCGACGGTGAACTTCGGCGTCACGTCGTAGTTCGACCACATCGTCAGGCTGTGCTTCGGCGTATTGGGGAACCGGTGGCCGTTGTTCGCGGCATCCTTGCCGTTGTCGCGCAGCTCGCTCTTCATGTACGTATAGCCGCCGAACACCTGCCACTGCTTCGTGATCTGGCCCGCGACACCGAGTTCGAGACCCTGCACGCGCTTGTTGCCGACCATGGCGTACTGGTTGTTCGGCAGCGTCACGCGGGCGTTCGTCGTGTCGATCTGGAACAGCGCGGCGGTCAGCGACAGCTTGTCGTCGAGCACGTTCCACTTCGTGCCGAGTTCGATGCTGCGGTTCTTCTCGGGCGACAGCTGATCGGCGTTCGCCCCGACGCCGCCGCGACCGGGCGTGAGCGACTGCGTTTCGCTGCCTTCGCCGAGCAGCATGCCGGCCGGCGTCGACGACGTCGCATACGACGCGTAGATGCTGCCGTTCCGCGCGGGCTTGAACACGACGCCGGCCTGCCAGTTCACGAGCGTGTCGTCGCGCGTGTAGGTCTTGCCGCCGTTCGCCCTGGTGTCGGTGAAGCGGGTCGAGTAGTCGTCGACGCGCACGCCGGCGTTGACTTGCCAGCGCGGCGTGAGCTCGATCGTGTCGAAGCCGTAGATCGACTTGGTCGTGGTTCGCGCATGTGCATAGTCGTTGTTGCGCGTGACGGAACCGGCCCACGGATCGTTCGGGTTCGGCGACCACAGGCTCGTGCAGTTGTAGCCGGACGGCGCGCCGATGCCTTTCTGACAGATCGTGCCCTTGTCGGTCGCGACCGTGTACGAATCGCGCTTGCCCCATTCGCGCGACAGCTCGATGCCGGTCGTGAAGCTGTGCTTGAACGGGCCGGTGCGGAATTCGCCGAACAGTTCGGTCAGGTTCGCGAGGCTGTTGATCGAGCTGTTGCGGTTGTTGTTGCGGCGCCAGACCTTGCCGTTGACCACGTTGCCCTGGCTGTCGTCGGGCTGCGTCCAGATGTAGTCCTGCGTCGATTCCGTGTAGCGCGTGGTGTTGCGCATCGTCAGGTTCGGCGTGATGTCGTGCTCGATCCTGATCGTGCTGATGTCCGACGTGGTCTTGCGGAAGTCGCGGTCGATCAGGCCGTAGAAGTTGTGGCGGTCGACGGGCGCCGGATGGATCGTGTCGACGTTCGCGGGCTTGTTCGCCGTCGTGTAGAAGTATGGAATGCCGCCGTCGGGCAGGTCGTCGGTCGACAGGTGGTAGTAGCTCGCGGTCACGCGCGTCGGCGTGCCGAGACCGAACGCGATCGACGGCGCAACACCCCAGCGCTCGTTGTTGACGGCGTCGCGGCCGGCGACGTCGTTGTTGTGGCTCATCAGGTTCAGGCGGAACGCCGCGTGATCGGCGAACTGCCAGTTGCCGTCGGCGGTGAAGCGGCGGTAGCGGTCGGTGCCGAGGCCGGCGCTCGCGGCAGCCGTCGTCCCGAGGTGCGGCGCTTTCGTGATCAGGTTGATGCTGCCGCCCGCGCCGCCGCGGCCGCCGTATGCGCCGTCGGAGCCCTTGGTGATCTCGACGCGCTCGGTGTTGAAGATCTCGCGCGTGGTCGCGCCCGTGTCGCGCAGCCCGTCGACGAACATGCTGCCTTGCGTGTCGTAGCCGCGGATGAACGGACGATCGCCGAGCGGGTTGCCGCCTTCGCCGGCGCCGAACGTGATGCCCGGCACGGTGCGCAGCGCTTCGGTCAGCGTCGCCGCACCGCTGTTCTGGATCAGCTCTTGCGGGATCACGGTCACGGACTTCGGCGTGTCGACGAGCGGTGCGGTGAATTTCGTGGATGCGGAGAAGTCGGCCTTGTAGCTGTGCTCGGTCTTGCCCTGGACCTCGATCGGCGCGAGATGGCCTTCGGTGCTGACCGGTGCGGGCGGCGGCGTGCCGTCGGCGAACGCCGGGCTCGCGGCGAGCACGCTGCACAGGGTGGTGAATTTGCCGAGCTTCAGCTCTTCAGGACGGGACTTCATGATGCGCTTCGACCTCGCGGTGTGGCCCCCGGAACGACGCGCCACGGGAATGTGCACGCCGTCGGGAATTATTACGATTTGGTTTCAGGCGGCATTCTATGTAATTTCTAAGTAAATGAGAAGCGTTCTTGTTTGCATTTGTGATGAGAGTGTTGACGAATGTTGCGGAGGGTTTGAACGCTTGCGGGGCGGGCAGGATGGTCGAATCGGTCTCGCAGAAATGCGATTCGCCGTGGCGGCGTGGCGGTGTTGCCGGAAGGGCGGAGGCGGGACTGGCTGCACCAGAGCATCGAGGAGCGCATCGTGCCGCTGTTTCGCGGCCTGGTCCTGGCGTTTGCTGATGCAGCCAGCAAAGCATATGCGAGCCTTCGTGCGAAGGCTCGTGCGACGGGCAACGCGCTGGCATCGGCCAATGGCCTTATCGCCACAACGGCCGCAGCGAACGGTTTGATCGTGGCCACACGCGACGTCGCGCCGTTCGCAGCGGCGGGCTTGTGCGTGATCGACCCCGCAGGCCAGCTGACGCAGGGGCCGGCCGCTCCCGCATTATCTGCATCGAAAATGAAAAACGCGCCGTGCAAGGCGGCGCGTCGTGTGCGTTACTTCTGTGCGCGGCCCTTGAGCCGAAGCAGTCTCAAGACCGGACGGGCGCGACACTGGATGCGGGTCAATCGATCCCGTGAAACACCGCATCCTCCGGCCCGAGGTACGCCGGTGGGCGCCACGTCGCGTCGCGCATCGAGTGTTGAACCAGATTCTCAACGCCGAGCAGCACCGCGAAGATCGCCATTCGCACCGGAATGCCGTTGTCGGTTTGCCGGAAGATCGCGAGGCGCGGATCGCGGTTCAGGTCGACCGACAGGTCGTTCGCGCCGGGCCGGCTGTCGCGCGGCAGCGGGTGCATGATCAGCGTGTCGGGTTTGCAGACGGAGTCGACGAGCGCCTGGTTGATCTGGAAATCCGGCGTGTAGCCTTCGAACGACTCGTCGGTGAAACGCTCCTTCTGGATCCGCGTCGCGTAGACGACGTCCGCGCCGCGCAGCCCGGCCGCGAGGTCGTTCGTCTGCTCGATCACGTGGCCGTTCGTCGCGATCTGGTCGATGATGTACGCGGGCATTTCGAGCGTCGGCGGCGACACGAGCGTGAACTTCAGCCCGCGGTACAGTGCGAGCAGCTTGACGAGCGAGTGCACGGTGCGGCCGTATTTCAGGTCGCCGACGAGCGCGATATGCGCGCCGTCGACGATCTTGCCGAGTCGCGAGAACTCGCGCTGGATCGTATAGAGATCGAGGAGCGCCTGGCTCGGGTGCTCGCCCGGGCCGTCGCCGCCGTTGATCACCGGCAGGTTGGTCGCGCGCGCGAACTCCGCAACCGAGCCTTTCTCCGGGTGGCGGATCACGAGCGCGTCGACGTAGCCGGCCATCACGCGGCTCGTGTCGTAGATCGATTCGCCCTTGGCCATCGACGAGAACGTGAAGCCGGTCGTGTCGCATACCGAGCCGCCGAGCCGGCAGAAAGCCGCGCCGAACGACACACGGGTGCGCGTGCTGGCCTCGAAGAACAGGTTGCCGAGCACGGCGCCTTCGAGCACGCGGGAGATCTTGTGGCGGCGCGCGATCGGCTGCATCACGTCGGCGACGCGGAACAGCGCCTCGACCGAATCGCGGGAGAACTGGTCCACGGAAATCAGCTGCGGCTTGCCTTCGAACAGGAATTGCTTCGCGAGCCCCTGCTTTTCTACGCTTTGCGTATAGTCCCCGCCGTCCGGTGCCGGGCGTTCGACGATTTCCGACACGAATCGCTCGACGATCTCGGGCATGCCGCGCGATTCCTGCGAATCGTCGGGCAACAGCCACGTGTCCAGCGCACGGCGGCTGACGCCGATGCGGTTCGCGAACGCTTCGCGGGTCATGTTGAGGCGGCGCATCGCGTCGCGCAGGAAGGCTTGCTGGGGAACGGTCATCGGCGGCACCTGATGAGAAATATACGCGGTGCGTATATTAGTTCGAGGCCGGCCGAAGTCAAGGAAAATCTGCGCGACGCCCCGTGTGGCCTGCGTCACGCCGGCCCGGCGAACACTGGCGCGCGGCGGCTGTCTCCGTATAATCAGGTCAGGCCCCGTGTCCTGCGAGCCGCAGGGCATCACGCCGCATACGATTCGCCCGGCCGGGCATGTTGACTCCAAGGAGAATGAGAATGACGCGTACGATTGCTGCAGTGCTGCTGGTCGTGACCGCCGCGCTCGCTGGTTGCAATACCGTTGCAGGCGTGGGACAGGACATTTCGAAGGGTGGCCAGGCAATTAGCGATACCGCCGAGAAGGCGAAGTAAGCCACCGGGTTCCGGAATGTGGAAGGCGCCGGGCCGTCCTGCGATCGCGGGGCGGCCCGGCGCCTTTTTCATGGCGCGCGGGGGGCGGCGTCAGGCGCTTTCCACGAACGCGTAACGGCCCTCGACCTTGCGCGGCGTGAACCAGCCGAAGTCCGGGAACAGCCGGTTGCGGACGAACCAGACGTAGCCGACCAGGATGACCGTCACGCCGAGGGTCGGCAGCGCGGCCGACGGATCGCGGCCGAGATCGGCGATGGTCTTCGGAACTTGCAGCAGCGACAGAATGATGAACGCGTGATACGCGCCGACGCGATGGGTCGCGAAACCCCAGATGAACAGCAGCGACAGCGGCACCGTCAAAGCGAGGAACAGCACCGCGGCGCCCATGTTGAGTCCGTCCACCAGGATGAGATAGGCGAGTGCGACGCTGATCAACAACTGCGCGATGCCGAGCGCGATCAGGACCCGGGTATGCACCTTGTTTTTCCTGCACAGTTCGGGGTCGGGGCGCGACGCGATCAGGCGCGCGAGCACGCGATCCTTGAGGCCCTGTCCGGCCAGCTCGGCAAGCACGTCGGCTTTCCTCGCGCCCGCGGACAGCAGCGCCGCGATTCTTGTTTTGGCTTCCTTCTTGTTCATGGCGATGCGAATTATTGTTCGATGGTGGTCAAATGGCCCGGCCACGCGAATATTGCATCTTGCGCGACGGTACGCAACGATTTTGCCGCGTGCGGACACATTCCTACAGTCGTCGATGGCGGGCGGCGATGGCCATCGATCGACGAACGGGCTAGCCATCGAGACAACCGGCTGACGTGATGCGTGCCGGCGGCTCGCGCCGCCGTGTCGCACCCACCAGCATCCCCGCGACGACGAGCGCGATGCCGAGCACGCGCGTGCCGCCCAGCGACTCGCCGAACAGCGCGACCGCGAACAGCACGGCCGAGACCGGCGCGACCGCCGTGAACAGCGCGGCTTCGGTGCCGCTCGTGCGAGCCGAACCCGCGTACCAGCACAGATAGCCGAGCACGGTCGGCACCAGCGCGTAGTACGCGATTGCCGACACCGCGCCGATGTTCCAGCCGGTCGCCAGCGCGTGCCATTCGAACGCGGCCGGCACCAGCGCGAGCACGAAGCCGAGGCCCGACATCGCCGTCGACAGCGCGAGCGGCGGCAACGGCGCTGACAGCCGCCGGTTGAGCAGGATGAACACGGCCTCGCAAGCGACGGCGGCCAGCACCAGCGCGTCGCCGGCGAGCGTCCGGAGCGACGGCATGGCCTGGCCGGGCGCGAACGTGACGAACAGCACGCCGGCGGTGGCCAGCGCGGCCGCGCCCCAGTCGCGCGGCGTCTGCCGCTCGCGCAGCACGACCGCCGCGATCAGCGTCGACATCGCCGGCAGCGTGCCGAGCATCACGCCTGCATCGATGGGCGACGACAACTTCGTGCCGATGATCAGCAGCACCGTATAGCCGACACCGCCCGCCGCAGCCTGCACGACCAGCAGCACGGCGTCGCGTGTGGAGACCCGCGGCCACCGCATTCGCTGCGCTCGCATCAGCGCGAACAGCAGCGGGGTTGCGATCAGGAAGCGCAGCGCGGTGGCTGCGAACGGCGGCAGGCCGCCGGCCGCGAGGCGGCTCGCGATGACGGTGCTGCCTACGCCTGCCATTGCGGCGGCGAGATAGAGATAGCCGATCAGTCGTGTCTTCATGTGCCGCATCGTCGCGTGCGGCGGCACGGGCGTCTTGAACGAAATTGCAGCGCGTCGGCGAGCGGGGCGGGTGAGCGGGAAGGCGATGCGTCCGGTGTCTCCCGTTGACCGGCAGCGCCGCCATCCAACGTGCCGGACGGCGATGGTCGACATCGTCGCGCACCGGTGGCCGCGCAGCGACGGCGAGGCCTGTTCAGCCTGCCTGCGTGAATCGTCCCGGCGTGATCCCGAACTGGCGCGCGAACGCGCGCGTCAGGTGGCTCTGGTCGGCAAAACCGGCTTCGGCCGCGGCATCCGCGATCGGCCGGCCGTTCGCGAGCAGTGCGCGCGCCAGCCGCGTGCGCGACTGCATCAGATACGCGTGCGGCGTGATGCCGAGTTCGCGCGCGAATCCGCGTAGCAGCTGGAAGCGGCTCACGCCGCTCAGGCCGGCGAGTTCCGCCAGCGAAACGGGTGCGGCGGGCGCCGCATCGAGTCGCTCGCGGGCGACTCGGATCGCCGGTGCGACACCGGCGGGTGGCAGCGCGCGATTCGAGTGCCGCGCAAGCAGCCCGGCGACCAGCGTGACGAGCGCCTCGTCGCGGGCGAGCGGCAGCGTGTCGTTTCCTGCGACGATCCGTGCATGCAACCGTCCGAACGCGGCCGCGAGCCGCGCGTCACGCACGGCGGGATGTGCGAGCTCGACGCCCCCGAGGCCTTCTTCCGCCGCGACGCCCGCGACCAGTGCGGGCGCAAGGTACAGCATCTGCCAACGCCGGCCCGTGCCCGTTTCGATCGGCATGCCGTCGTGCATCTCGCCCGGATTGACCATGATGGCGTCGCCGGTCAGCGCGTCGACCTGCCCGCGGCCGCTCCAGGACCGGTGCGCGCCGCTGACGATCACGCCGACCCCGAAGTCGTCGTGCGCGTGCCGCGGAAACGTGTGGTCGGACTCGAGGCTGATCGCCTCGATGCCTTCATCGGTGCGTCGGTAATGGGTGACACGGTGCATGGGCGCTCCTCGCGCCGGCAGCGGCGCGGATCACGTGCACTTTAGCGCGTTCCGGCGCCGCGCGCCCTTCATCCTTTTGGCCGATACCGCGCGGCGTGCGCAGCCCGCACCATGTGCACATGAGCAGCGTACAGGGCCCGCCGGGCCTGAAGCTGCGCGGGAGACGGCAGGTGGAACGACAGGACACGGTATTCATTCAGGTGGGCGCGCTCGCGGACGGCTTCGCGCCGGACGCGAACATCCTCTCGCCCGTGGACGAGCTCGTCGGGCGGTCGCTGGCCCTCGGCGACGCATCGGGCGCATGGCGCGTCTATACGTTCGAAGCGGGCGCGCTGCAATGGCGCGACGCGGCGACCGACACGGGCGGCCGGGCGCCTTGCCGTGTCACGCGGCTGCGCGACGACCTGTACTTCGTCGACTACATCGACCCGGCAGCACGCGCGACGTCGGTCAGTCTCGTGATCGACGTCGGCGGCGGCGTGTGGACGTCGGTGATCGGCACGCTGCCGACCGAAGCCGATACGCATGTCGACGCGTTCACGCGTGTCGCGCGCGGGCTGCCGCTGACGGGCGTCGATGCGACGTTCCGGCACGGCACGCTCGGCGGCCATGCGCAGCCGGGCCCGCTGCACGGGCCCACGCGCGAACTGATCGGCAAACGGACGATGTATCGCTACAGCCCGACCGAATGCTACGAGCACATTTACCTGAACGAGAACTTCTACGCATGGCAGTGTCTGCAGGGCGTCGAAGGCGGGCTGGCCGACGTGGACCGCTGCCATTACTTCAGGCTCGCCGAGCAGCTGTATCTGTTCGTATGGCGCGAGAAGGTGGTGCCGACGCTCGGCGTCGTGCTGATCGACCTCGCACAACGCAAGACGGACGGCAAGATCTTTGGATACCAGGGCGGCGATTTCGGCATGCTGTCGAATTTCCCGATCGGCGCGCATGCGCAGGTGCTGAACGAAACCGTGCATCCGCTCGCCGGCGAGGCGCAGCGATGAACGCCGTGCCGGGCAGCGGCCGCCTGCGTGCGGATTTCAGTGGCCGCGTGGTGCTCGTCACGGGCGCGGCGCAGGGGATCGGCGCGGCAATCGCGCGCCGCTTCGCGCAATCCGATGCATTCGTCGCGCTGGCCGATCTCAACGGCGATGCCGCTGCCGTGCAGGCGGACGCGCTTGCCAGCGCGGGCGGCGCTGCGCGTGCGTATCGCGTCGACGCCGCGAGCCGAGACGAACTCGTCGCGCTCGTCGCGGCGGTCGAGCGCGACGGTGGCCGGCTCGACGTCGTCGTTCATAACGCCGCGTACTTCCCGCTCACTCCGTTCGAGCAGATCGATGCGCCGCTGCTCGAGCGCACGCTGTCGGTCAACCTGTCGGCGCTGTTCTGGCTCGCACAGGCCGCGCTGCCGGCATTCGAGCGTGCGGGGGCGGGGCGGCTGCTCGTCACGTCGTCGGTGACCGGGCCGCGCGTCGTCTATCCGGGGCTCGCGCACTACGCGGCGTCGAAGGCAGGCGTGAACGGCTTCATTCGCGCGGCGGCGCTTGAACTCGCGCGCCGCAACGTGACGGTCAACGGCGTCGAGCCGGGGATGATCCGCACGCCGGCAGCCGGCAATCTCGGCGATGCGTCGGTCGCCGCGCAGATCGCGCGCGACATTCCGCTTGCCCGAATGGGCGAGCCGGAGGACATCGCGAACGCGATGCTGTTTCTCGCGTCGGCCGATGCGGGGTACATCACCGGGCAGACGATCGTCGTCGACGGCGGCGCGACGTTGCCGGAGAGCGGAGCCGTGCCGGGTGACGGGTAAGGGCCGCGCGCGCGATCGTGCGACGAGGGCCGTCGAATGGGCCGGCAGGGGCGCCGTCGGTGCGACCCGCGCACCGTCGCGCCGGTCGCGCCCGTCGCTACTAAAGCCAGCCGTTATGAATGAACTCGACGATCGAGTACCGGCGAGGTTCGAGTTCATGCTGCCGGACGGCCTCGACGATCCGCGACACGCCATCCGCGTAAGGCGACGCGCCGTACACGCGGGATTCGAATTGCAGGCTGCATGCGCCGTCCTCGATGCGGATCCGGTGGAACGCATGGCGGCCGAGCTGATCGTCGGGAATCTGCAAGGCGTCGCGCTGTTCGGCTGGGTCCCGCACGGAGTGGATGTCCTGCGCCGGAACGCCGAGCGACTGAGCGATGCCGACTGCGGTGCCGGGCACGGACGTCTTGCTGGCCTGGTGCGACTCCGTCACGCTGATGTGGCAGTCGCGAAAGAGATGGCCGCTGGTTTCCAGCATGCTCATGAACTTGAGCATCAGGATGTTCGTATTCGGACAGAGCACGACGGGGAAGTCGTGCGATGCGGTTTCGAGGTCGGAGCCGGTGGACAGCTCGACGAGCGGCGACCCCGTGGCGCGGCAGAATTCGATCGCGGCAGGCAGCTCGCGGCCGGATCCGGCGTGAACGACGATCGAACGGACGTTGCCACGGGCGGGGTCCGACCAGGCCATCACGCGACAGGTTGCCGGTGCGAGCCGGTGCGAGCCGAGCAGTTCGGTTGCCAGCTTGCCGGTGCCAACGACGAGTACTTGCATGGGATAGACGGATTGAGGTTCGGGGTTCGATACGGAAACGGCGCGGGTCGTTCGACGACCCGGCGCGATCACGGTGCACCGCGCGGCGCGCCGTGATCGCGCATTATGCCCGGCGGCCTGCCGCTGTGTGTGGTGCGCACCTGCACGGCCGCGGCGGATCAACAGATCGACCTCGTCGATGATGACGCATCCGTCGCAGCACACACGGAAGCGTGAACGGCGCTACGCTGCCGAAACACCGGCCGGGCATGCCCGTGTCGCGGCCGGCATCGCACCGAACCGCGTATCATCCAACCCCCTTCGACCCTGGAGAGCACATCGATGGAACACGACCTGAAAGGCAAGGCAGTCGCGATCACCGGCGGATTCGGCCACCTCGGCGTCGCAACAGCCGCCTGGCTCGGCCAGCGCGGCGCTCGCGTCGCGCTGATCGGCCGTGGCAGCGCGCCGGACGCGCAGGCGTTGCCCGGCGTGCCGGCCGATGCGCTGCGCCTCGGCGGCATCGATCTCGTCGATCCGCAGGCAGCTGCACGCGCGCTTGACACCGTGAATCGCGAATTCGGCCGGGTCGACGCGCTGCTGAACATTGCAGGCGCGTTCGTGTGGCAGACGATCGCCGATGGCGACGCGGCCACGTGGGACCGCATGTACGAACTGAACGTGAAGACGGCACTGAATGCGTCGAAGGCCGCGCTGCCGTATCTGGTGGCGAGCCCGGCGGGCCGCATCGTCAACATCGGCGCGGGTGCGGCGTTCAAGGCAGGCGCGGGAATGGGCGCGTATGCGGCCGCGAAGGCGGGCGTCGCGCGACTCACCGAGGCGCTGGCGGCGGAACTGCTCGATCGCGGCGTGACCGTGAATGCGCTGTTGCCCAGCATCATCGACACGCCGCCGAACCGTGCGGACATGCCCGATGCGGATTTCACGCGCTGGGTCCGGCCCGAACAGATCGCCGCGATGATCGGGTTCCTGCTGTCGACTGACGCGCAGGCGATCACCGGCGCATCGATTCCCGTGAGTGGTCGCGTGGCGTAGCGGCTGACGGGCGATCGCACTCGAGTACGACGTCAGGGCATGCGAAATCGCGCACGCGGAATGTGCGCGATCGCCGCGATGTCGATCAGCAGGTTGCACGGCTGCATACGGCCGGCGGCCTGCATGCCGCGGTCCATCACCGTATACTGGGCGTTCGACATCATGTGACTGAAGCCGTGACCAAGCCTGCCTCCGCGGATACGCTCGCCGACGATCCGCGTCCGACCCCGCCCGAACAACCCGAACTGGAAGACTGCTGCAACAGCGGCTGCTCGCCGTGCGTTTTCGACCTGTACGACGAAGCGCTGGCGCGCTATCGCGTCGAGCTGGCCGAATGGGAAGCGCGGCACGCGCAACTCAAGCATCACAAACGGGCTTGATGCCCGCAAGCGGTCGCGCATGCCCCGATTCGCCGCGGGCGATGTGTGGTCCGACCCGTGTCGTCACGCGCCGGCGCGCATGCGTCGATGCATCGGTCCCAGCGCGGCAGACAACGCGACGCACACGAGCAACACGACCGTCAGCGCCCACATCGCCGTCCTGAACCCCTGCACGTAGTCGAGCGCACCCGGCTGCGCGCCGAGCCGCGCGAAGAACAGCCCGCCAAGTGTCGCCGCCCCGACGGCCGCGCCGATCTGCAGCATCGTGCTGACCATGCCCGATGCAACCCCGGCGCGCGCCGCGTCGACTTCCGTGAGCACGATCCGCACGACCGACGGCAGCACGAGGCCTTGCCCGATGCCGATCGCCGCGATGCCCGCGTAAAAGCCCGGGCCGGGCGCGTGTTCGCCGGCCAGTGCGGCGGCGGTCGCGACGCCGGCCGCGAGCATCGCGAAGCCGAGCATGAGCACGCGATGGCCGCCGAACCGGTCGACGAGGCGCGGCATCAGCAGCGGGCTCGCGAGGAAGCCGATGCCGAGCGGCAGGATCGCCAGCCCCGACGCGAGTGGCGACCAGTCCAGGCAGCCCTGCAGATAGATCCCGTAGCTCAGGAAGAACGCGCTCAGCATGTAGAACAGGAACGCGAGCATGAGCCCGAGCACGACGACCGGATTGCGCAGCAGGCGCACGTCGAGCAGCGGATCGCGGCCGCCCGCGATCCGGCGCGCTTCGACCGCCAGCAGCGCGCCGAGCATCGGCAGCGCCCCGGCGATGCACGCGACCATCCACAGCGGCCAGCCCGCCTCGCGTCCGTGCGTGAGCGGATAGACGAGCATCAGCAGGAACAGCGACAGCAGCACCGTGCCGGGCACGTCGATACGCTGGCCGCGTGGCGGCCGGCTTTCCGGGATGAAGCGCCAGCTGCCAAGTAGCGCGAAGACGCCGATCGGCACGTTGACGAGGAAGATCGCGCGCCAGCCGAGCCCGAACGGATGGAGGCTGATCAATGCGCCGCCGCCCAGTTGGCCGATCACGGCCGCGAGACCGAACACGAAACCGTAGAAACCCATCACGCGCACCTGCTCCTGCGGGCTGAACACGCTGCGGATCGTCGCGAGCACTTGCGGTGCGAGGACCGCGGCGAACAGGCCCTGGAGCACGCGGCCGCCGACCAGCACCGCGCCGCTGCCGGCGAGCCCGCACAGCGTCGATGCGACGACGAAGCCGGCCATCCCGATCATGAACATCCGCTTGCGGCCGTACAGGTCGCCCAGACGCCCGCCGGTGATCTGCACGACCGCGTTCGCGCACGCGTAGGCCGACACGACGAGCTGCAGCTCGGACGGTCGTGCGCCGATGCCGTCGCGGATGGCCGGCAGTGCGAGATTCACGATGAAGTAGTCGAGCGGCGGCAGAATGGCGCCGACCAGCAGGACCACGAGCGCCCAGCCGTGATGGCTGCGCGGCGGTGCCTTGGCGGCCGTGCCGGCCGGCGCGCAAGGGGCGAGGGTGTTGTCGGTCATGAACGGAAGTCCGGAAGAATGAGGGCTGCAACGCATGTCGAAGCCCGTTGAACCGGGCGCGTGCGAGCCGTTGAACCAATATTCTGCGGATTGCCGATGAATCGGAAAAGCGGGAATTGGTGGTAGCATCCATCGGGTTATTCGATGGATGGAGAGGGCGATGCGCGGTTTCGACCTGGATCAGTTGCGCACTTTTGCGGCGGTGGCGGATGCGGGCAGCCTTACGGCGGCCGCGCCGGTGCTGCATCTGTCACAGTCGACGGTGAGCGAGCAGGTGCGCAAGCTCGAATCGCGCGCCGGCGTGCCGCTGTTCGTGCGCAGCAAGCGCGGCGTGGAGCCGACACCGGCCGGCGCACGTTTGCTGCAGCATGCGCGCCGCATCGTCGCGCTGAACGAGGCCGCGTTCGACGAAGTGCGCGGCCAGGCGATCAAGGGCGAGTTGCGCGTCGCGATCACCGATTACTACCGGACGCACGAAGTCGCGGGCCTGCTCGCGCGGTTGCGGGAGTGCTACCCGCAACTGAGCCTGCACGTGAGCGCGATGAAGAGCGCGGAGATCGAAGCCGCGCATGCGCGCGGACAGATCGATCTCGGCGTCGTGATGAACCTGTCGAGCGGCCCGTTCCGGCCCGCGTCGGCCGATACGCGGTGGGTGCTGCGGCGCGAGCCGCTGTCGTGGGTTGCATCGCCCGCGCTCGCCGAGCAGTTGCCCGAGCCGTTGCCGCTCGTGCTGCTGCCGGACGACTGCATGATGCATCAGATCGCCGTGCGCTCGCTCGACGAGCAGCACGCGCCGTATGTGCTCGTGCACAGCGCGTCGGGCGTCGCGGGGCTGCAGTCGATGCTGGCGGCGGGGCTCGGCGTCGGCTGCCTGTGCGCATCGGCGATCGGCGAGGGTCTCGTGCGGCTCGGCGCGAAATACCGGCTGCCGGCGCTGCCCGACGCCGTGTTCTCGCTGACGCCGCCGATGCCGGGCGAACGTGAGACGGTCACGCAGGCACGCGAGGTGCTGTCGCGGCAGTTGCTGATGTGACGCAGCCATGCGCGTCGGCGCAGGCGCACGTATTCGACGGGGGCGGCACCAATGAAAATATCGAGAGATTTCGGGATCGTCGTTCGACGCGCGGCGCTGGTCGAGAAAGCGGTCGACCTGTCCACGGTCATGCACGAATTCAATTTCGCCGACTATTTCGACGAGTCCGACCGGCTGGTGTCGCTCGGCCCGTTCTTCGGCGGCGACGCGGCCGATGCGTGCATGAGGTCGCTCGAGCGGCTCGGGCTGGTCTACTTCGACGATTTCTTCATCGTCGAGGAAACGTATCCCGGTTGGTGCGAGGTGGAAGCTTTCTGAACGTTGCGTAGCAGGGAACGATACGCATGAACGACGAACTGAAAAGCAATATGGCGGCGCGGCTGCAGCACGCGCTGGAGCGGGTGGTCGACGAGCGCTCGCTGATCCATTTCCTGCGCGTGCTCGGCCATGACTGGCACAAGGAGCGCCAGCTCGACGCCGACCTGCCGCCGTCGCCATTCGGGGCCGCCGCGCTCGGCTGGGAAAACCGCTCGATCGGCGAGTACCTGGAGGCGATGGTCGACTGGGCCGAGGCGTCCGAGGACGGGCTGCGCTGCTATGACCTGCCCGACAATCCGTGGCGGCGCATGGCCGACATCCTGTTCGCCGGCAAGATCCACGAATAGCGCATCGCGGCGACTGGCGGGCGCAGCGGGTTGGAGCGGCCTAGTCGGCCGTCCCTTCGGCATACGTGCGCAGCCCGGTAGCCAGTGCATCGAACACGGCCCGGCAACGCGGGCTCGCCCGCAGATCCTCGTGCATGACCACCCAGGTTTCCAGTTTCATCACGGGCCCGTCCGGCAGCACGCGCACGAGCCGCGCATCGCGCTGTGCGAGCCGGTTCTGGCAGAAGCCGATCCCGTAGCCGGCGCGAATCATCGCGAGCTGCGCGAGATTGCTGTCGGTGCGCAGCGCGAACGCATCGCGCTTCCACAGCGGCATCCCGCGTCCTGCCGAGCGGATGAATGGCGTCACCGTATCGAAGCCGATCAGCGCGTGATGCGCGAGTTCGTCCGTCGACGATGGCGTCCCGTTGCGCGCCAGGTAGTCGTCGCGGGCATACAGCGCGACGTCGATCTCGCCAATGCGCCGTGCGACGAGCGCGTCCTGCGCGGGCGGCGCCATCCGCACTGCGATGTCGGCCTCGCGGTTCAGTACGTCCTGGATGCGGTCGGTCGGCACCAGTTCGATGACGAGCCCCGGATGATCGCGCCGCAACTGCGCAAGCATGGGCGGCAGGACTTCGACCGCGATCACGTCGCTGGCCGAGATCCGCACGGTGCCGCGCACGCCCGCGCCGTGGCTCGCGGCCGCGCGCTCGAACGCGGCTGCCGCGCTGCGTAGCGCCTCGGCGTGACCTCGCAGCGCGAGCGCTGCCTCGGTCGGCAGCAGCCCCGACGGCGAGCGCGTGAAGAGCGTCTGGCCGAACGTGGCCTCGAGCGCCGCGACATGACGGCCGGCCGTTGGCTGCGTGATGCCGAGCGCGCGCGCCGCGCCCGACAGCGAGCCTTCCGTCAGCACGGCGAGGAAGGTGCGGTAGCGTTCCCAGTTCAGATCGATGGCCATACATAAATGTATAGCTAATCAATCATGTTCGGCAATTCCTTGCTAGGCGGCCTCGCGCCAGAATGCGTGCAGACAACGGTTCATTCACGGAGAACGACCATGACGGCAAACGCAGGCGGAACGCAACGACAGGCACTCGTGCTCGGCGCGAGCGGAGGCATTGGCGGCGAGGTCGCGCGTCAGTTGCGCGATGCCGGCTGGCAGGTGCGCGCGCTCAAGCGCGCGCTCGACGCCGAGACGGTGGAGCGCGACGGGATCGCCTGGATGCGCGGCGACGCGCTCGATCGCGAGGCGGTGGTCCGCGCGTCGCGCGGCTGCAGCGTGATCGTGCATGCGGTGAACCCGCCCGGTTACCGGAGCTGGTCGACGCAGGTGCTGCCGATGCTCGACAACACGATCGCGGCGGCGACGGTGGCGCAGGCGACCGTCGTGCTGCCGGGGACGATCTACAACTACGGCCCCGACGCGTTTCCCGTGTTGCGCGAAGAGGCGCCGCAGCATCCGGTGACGCGCAAGGGCGCGATCCGCGTCGAGATGGAGCGGCGGTTGCAGGCGGCGACCGCGCAGGGCGTCCGGACGATCATCGTGCGGGCCGGCGATTTCTTCGGGGGGCATGCGGGCAACAACTGGTTCGGGCAGGGGCTCGTCAAGGCCGGGCAACCCGTCGCGGCCATCAGCGTGCCGGGCCGGCCGGGCGTCGGCCATCAATGGGCGTACGTGCCGGACGTCGCGCGCACGATGGTCGAGCTGCTCGAGCGACGCGACACGCTGGCGCCGTTCGCGCGCTTCCATCTCGGCGGGCACTGGGACGCGGACGGCACGCAGATGACGCAGGCCGTGCGCCGCGTCGCGCAGCGGCACGGGATGCGGCCGACGGTGCGGCGATTTCCGTGGTGGCTTGTGTGGGCGGCGGCACCGTTCGTCACGACGATGCGCGAGATGCTCGAGATGCGCTATCTGTGGCGCGAGCCGCTCCGGATGGACAACGCGCGGGTGACGGCGGTGCTGGGCCGCGAGCCGATGACGCCGCTCGATACCGCGGTGGAGGCGGCGCTGGCCGGGCTGGGCTGCTTGCGATGACGGCGAGCGGGGCACGCGGATGGCGGGCCCGCATGCGGTTCATGTCCGTGATCGCATGCGCGCCTGCCACCTGCCGTCACGCGACGACCGGCAATACCTCGACCGCATACCGGTGCCGGAGGCTGCGCCCGAGCACCGGGTCGTGCAGTTCCATCTCGAATGTGTCACCGTCGCCCATCGCCGCGATCGCGCCGTGCACGGCGACCGTGCCGCCGAACATCGCGCAGCGCGCGGGCATCGTGCGCCGGTCGTCGAAGCGCTGCCACAGCGCATCGGGCGCGAGCAGCCCGCTGACGGCGCCGTGCTGATACGCGACGCGTTCTCCGCCAGGTCCGATCAACCATGAACGCATCTCGATCGCGTCCCAGTGATCGGCAACGTCCGCATGGCGCCACGCATCGCGGCCGAGCGGTTTCGCGCATACCTGCTTCGACACCGCGACGCCGTAGGCCTCGACTTCCCGATCCGTATGATCGGAACCGACCGTCACCAGCGTGCCGACCGGGCTGTCGATCAGCACGCACTCGATCTCGCCGCCCGAGCGCGCGCCGAGCACGCCGATCGACGCCGCCTGCGTGAGCAGCGCGGACGACACGCGATAGAAGCACGGCGTGGTCGACGGCGGCGCGACGCCGAGCGCCGCGAGTTCGTCGATGTGCGCGCGGATCGCGGCCGGATCGCGGCCGGCCCAGCCGGCAATCACGACCCGTTCGATCTCGACGTCGACATGAGCGGACGCACCTTGCGGGGACATCACGTTGAACGACAGGGCTTGCATGCGGGTATCCGTTTGAAGTGCGAATGAATGAAACGATCGGCAGGGACGCTCAATCCGCGAGCGGCCGGTGCGCGGTCTCGCGCGCGGCCAGCAGCGCGATCGACGTGACGACGAGCGACGCGGTGACGTACAGCGACACGGCCGTCGTCGTTCCCGTCTCGCGGAACAGCGTCGCGATCACGAGCGGGGCGAAGGCGCCGCCGACGATGCCAGCGAGCGTGTAGGCCAGCGACGAGCCCGCGTAACGCACGCGTGTCGGGAACTGTTCGGTGACGAACGCGCCTTGCGGGCCGTACATCGCCGCATGGATCACGAGGCCGATCGCAACCGCCGCGACGATCGCACCCGGCCGCGCCGAATCGAGCATCGTGAAGAACACGAACGCCCACACGATCCCGGCGACCGCGCCGGCGAGGTATACGGGGCGGCGTCCGAAGCGGTCCGACAGCGCGCCGAAGAACGGCACCGCGAGCGCGTTGCACGCCGTGCCGATCATCACGGCTGTCAGTGCGACGGGGCGCGACAGGTGCAGCACGGTCGTCACGTAGGTCAGCGTGAACACGACGATCAGCGCGTACAGCACGTCCGAACCGATCCGCGACCCGCCCGCGATCAGCAGACGCTTCCAGTGATACTTCAGCACGTCGGCGACGGGCACCTCGGCGGTCGCGTGCGATTCGGCGAGCTGCTCGAACTGCGGCGTTTCGTCGACGCCGCGCCGCAGCCAGAAACCGAACACGACGAGCAGCGCGCTGGCCGCGAACGGCACGCGCCAGCCCCACGACAGGAAGTCGCCCGACGTGGTCGACAGTGTCACGAGCGCGATGCAGCCGGTACCGAGCAGCGTGCCGAACGACGGGCCGATCTGCGTCCACGATGCGGACAGCCCGCGCCGCTTCTGGTCGCCGTGCTCGACCGACAGCAGCACCGCGCCGGCCCATTCGCCGCCGAGCGCGACGCCCTGCACGAAGCGCAGCGCGACGAGCAGGATCGGGCTCAGGATGCCGGCCTGCGCATAGGTCGGCAGCGCGCCCATCAGCGCGGTCGTGACGCCCATCAGCACGAGCGTGAGCATCAGCACCGCACGGCGGCCGATGCGGTCGCCGAGATTGCCGAACACGAAGCCGCCGAGCGGGCGCGATACGTAGCCGACCGCATAGGTCGAGAACGCGAGGATCGTGCCGGCCAGCGGATCGACCGACGGAAAGAACAGATGATTGAAGACGAGCGCGGCGAGCGTGTTGTAGATCGTGAAGTCGTACCACTCGAGCGACGTGCCGATCATGCTCGCGGTCGCGAGTCGGCTGTTGCGGACGCGGCGGGGTGCGTGGGCGGCGGGCTGGGCGAGAGTGCTCATGGTGTCGGGCATGTCGTGAAGGATGACGGGATGACGCGCGTGCCGATGACGGATGACGCGGCCGGTGGCGAAGTCGGGATTCAGGCCGGCAGGGCGGCGGCGGCCGCTTTCGTTTCGGCATCGCGACCGGCCGCCGGCGGCGGCGCGGCGGCGCGCCAAAGCAGGTCGAAGGTGCGCACTTCGTCGTGACCGGCGATGGCGGTAGCGATGGCGGTGGCGACGCGGCGGGTGGCCGCCGCATCGCTGCCCTCGATCAGCACGAGCGCGTCGGCGGCCGGACGCGCGGCCGCATCGGCACCGATCGGCGCGGACAGGTCCGGCACGGTGCGGAACAGCCGTGCCGCATGGATGCCGGGTTCGCTCAGCACCGCGTCGAAGCGCTCGCGCAGGTGCGGCACGTCGATGCGCTCAGGCTGCAGCACGAACAGCGCGAGATGCATGCCTTCGCCGTCGCCGGCCTCGATCGTCAGGTCGCCGACTCGCCGCTGCGTGCCCGTCATCCGTTCGAAGTTCGCGAGCGACCAGGCGGTCTGCCGCGTGAATGCGCGCCGATACGCGTCGCTGCGGAACACGTCGAGCGTGTCCGTCACGTAGAGCGCGAGGTATTTGCGCGGGCCGCCGTCCGTCGCGCGAAACCGTCGCGCATGCGTGAAGCCGGGAATCGCGACACGCTCCTGCATGTGCTCGCGGTCGTACCACGCGTTGAAATCGGCTTCGTGCGCGGGGTCGATGTCCGTCCAGACGCAGAGCTGGCCGTGTGGAAGGGAAAGGCGGGTCATGGCGGGTTCCTCGTGACGGGTGTGTCAGGAACCGCAGTGTCCCGAAGACGGGCCGTGCCCGTCCAACAAGAAAACAAATTCGCGGTGAACAGGTTTTCTTATGAGCGGCGCGGACGGCGTTTCGCCGGGGTGGCGGGCGGCGCGGATTCCGGCATGCGTTTTGCCGCTGCGGTCTGGGTTTTTCTTGCCGGGCGCACGGGAGCTTCGTCGACAGCCTCGGCCTTTGCCGATGCGCCCGTCTTCGCATGACTCGATGCGGCCGGCATCGCGCGTGCAACTTCGCTCGCCAGTTCCGCGATGCGCGCGGCGACCGGCAGGCCCTGCGTGCGATACGACGCGACGAGCGGCAGCGCGGGGAATTCGGGTTCGACGTCGAGCAGTTCGAGCGCGCCTTCCTGCAGTTCGCGCCCGATGATCGCGGGCGGCAGCGCGGCCACGCCGAAGCCGTCGGCGACGAGCCGGATCATCGCGGCGACCGACGTGATGCAGTTGATGCTGGCCGGCCGTTCGACGGCCGCGAACAGCCGCTCGATCGTTGCGTGAGGCCCCGAATGTCGCGAGAAGCTGATGATCGGATACGCGGCGAGCCGCGCGATGTCGAGCCGTTCGCCGCCGAGCCCGAGGCGCGGGCTGGCCGCCCAGCGCACCGGGAATTCGCACAGCGGCAGGTTCGTGAAGTCGGGGCCCGGCACCGGGTCGGTCTGCAGGATCAGGTCGACGCCGTCGGTGCTCAACAGGCGAATCAGGTGCAGCGTCGTATCGCTCGTGATTTCGACGTCGAGGCGCGGATAGCGCTCGCGCAATTGCGCCATCAGCGCCGGAAACCAGCTGTGAACGATCGATTCGATCACGCCGATCCGGATCAGGCCCGCGTCGCTCGCCGCGTCGATGTCGCGCCGCATCTCGCTGTCGAGCCGCACGATTCGCTCCGCGTAAGCGAGCATGCGCCGCCCCGCGGGCGTGAGCGTGGCCGAGCGCGTGTTGCGGTCGAACAGACGCACGTCGAACGCCTCTTCGAGCGACGCGATGCGGCTCGACACGGCCGCCTGCGTCGTGTGCAGTTTCTCGGCCGTGAGCCGGAAGTTCTCCAGCTTCGCGAGCCAGACGAAGGTTTCAAGAAACCGGATGTTCATCGAATTCCGAGCGGTGAGGCAGTGCCGCGCGGGGGCGGCGGGATCGGTCGATGTTAGCGGATTTCCGGGGCGTGAACGCGCGCCGTGCGTGCCGGGGCGGGGGGGCGGGCGTTCGAGTGCCGGAAGACACGCGCCCGACCTTGTGCGGCCGCCCGCAACGCGGTGTCACGTGGGCTTCGTGTATCCAGGCATCACGGCTTGTCGAACGCGAGCGTCGGCACATCGACGACCATCGCACCGCCGTCGGCCACGAGCGTCGCGCCGGTCACGAACGACGCGTCGGGCGAGGCCAGGAACGCGCACACGGCCGCGATTTCGTCCGGATCGGCCGCGCGCCGCAGCGGCACGTCGGCACTGACGCGCGCATAGGCGCCGTCGAGCGTGTCGCCGTGAGCGGACATCAGCGGCGCCATTTCCGCATCGGCCATCGGCGTGCGGACCCAGCCCGGGCACACCGCATTCGCGCGCACGCCGTGCGGCCCGTAGTCGCGTGCGAGCGAACGCGCGAGCCCGAGCAGTGCATGCTTGCCGACCGTATAGCCGCATACGCCGGGCCCGGCCGCGAGCGCCGCGATCGACGAGACCAGCACGATGCTGCCGCGCCGCGCGATCAGGTCGGGCAGGCATGCGCGTGCGCTGACGAACGCGGTGTCGAGGTTCGCATGCATCGCATCGCGCCATTGCGCGTCGTCGGTTTCGTCCGCGCGGCTGAGACCGTGGCCGCCCGCGCATGCGACGAGCGCATCGACGGGGCCGAACCGTGCAGCGATCTCAGGCAGGAAACGCGCCCAGTCGGCCGTGCTCGCGGCGTCGCCGGCGAGCGCGAGGCCGCCCGTCTCGGCGGCGAGCGCGTCGAGCGGCGCCCGACGCCGCCCGATCAGCGCGACGCGATCGCCGCGGGCGGCGAAGCGGCGCGCGCACGCGGCGCCGATGCCGGTGCCTGCGCCGGTGATCGCGATCGTACGGGGTTGCGGGTGCGTCATGTCGTTCTCCGGAAGGTGTCGTTTCCGGTCACTTTAGGTGGCGCCGACGCACGCCGGTATCCGCCGAAAGGATGAACGCATACCGGCCGGACGGGCGAGAGCGGTATCGCGCACCGGGCCGACTGGCCAGATCGCGGTCATTTTGCAAAAGCTGACGATGTCCGGCGCCGAATCGCTCTATCCTCCGTATTTTTGCGATGCGTCGCAAAAGCCCGGCAAAATGGCGCGGGCGCGCCCGCCCATCAGTGCGGGGCGCGACGGCCGCCCGATTCCGTCGTGCAAGCGGAGCGGCAGGCGGCAAGATCGGCGTGCGCATGCGACCGATACGGATACATCAGCTCTGCCGATGGCGCAGGGCGCGGTGGCTGATCGTCCGGTCGCGCATCGCGCGGCCGGACCATCGACAGGAACAGGGAGGGGCCGGCAATGAGGCTGGACGACGAAAGAGAAAGCGTGAACGTCGAGGATCGACGCGGCGGTGGCGGGTTCGGCGGCGGGCGCGCGACGATCGGCATCGGCACGATCGTGGTCGCGCTGGCTGCATCGTATTTTTTCGGGATCGACCCGCGCGTCGTGCTCGAAGGCGCGTCGGCGCTGCAGGGCCGGCAGCAGCAGGCCCAGCCCGCGCCTACGCAGCACCAGGGCGCACCGGCGAACGATCCCGGCGCGGTGTTCACGCGCAAGGTGCTCGGCAATATCGAGCGCACGTGGACGGGCGTCTTCAACACCCAGTTGCATGCGCAGTACCAACCGCCGAAGCTCGTGATGTTCACGAACTCGACGCCGACCGCGTGCGGCACCGGCCAGACCGCGATGGGGCCGTTCTACTGTCCGGGCGACCACAACGTGTACATCGATCTCGGCTTCTACGACGAACTGCGCAAGCGGTTCGGCGCGGGTGGCGATTTCGCGCAGGCCTACGTGGTCGCGCACGAAGTCGGCCATCATGTGCAGAACCTGCTCGGCATTTCCGACAAGGTCGATGCCGCGCGCCGCCGTTCGAGCGAAGCGCGCTCGAACGCGCTGTCGGTGCGGATGGAACTGCAGGCCGACTGCTTCGCCGGCGTGTGGGCGAACAACGCGCAGCGCGCGAACCAGCGGCTGATGGAGCCAGGCGATTTCGAGCAGGGGCTGAAGGCGGCCGCCGCGATCGGCGACGATCGGCTGCAGCAGCAAGGCCAGGGCTACGTCGTGCCGGAGAGCTTCACGCACGGCACCAGCGAGCAGCGTGTGTACTGGCTGCGGCGCGGGATGGAATCGGGCGAAGTGAGCGCCTGCGACACGTTCGCCGCGAATGCGCACTGAGATTCACTGACAGGGCGGCGCGCGCATGGTGCCGCGCCTTCGTTTCGAGGCCGCCCGCGCGGCCGCTCCGGAAACCTCGCCGATCGTTCCGATCGCGCTCGATCGGCGTGCGCGATGTTCCGCGCCGTCTTCGACGTCCATGCTCGGTCCTGCGGCTCACGGCGCATGCCTTCCCGACGCAGATTCCGTCGTCGGGACACGGCCGGTGCGTGCGATGTCTCGCGCCACCGTCGACGGCCATCGTCGACCGCAGGGTTCGCGGCGCATGATGTCCTGACGTCGATTCGGTTGTCGCAACACGGCCGGCGCGTCCGCCATCCGGCACCAGCAGACGAATTGCCGATTTGTGCTCACCGGCCCATTTTCGGCGCCGGTAGGCTGGCCCGAACTTCGACGCGTGCGGCCGCCGGCCGCTCCCATCATGCCGACCTCATCCGTTCCCGCCGATCACGAAGCCGCCGACTGGCAGCGCGCGCTGCGCGCGTGCGTCGATGCGTTCGACGCGTTTGCGAGCCCGTCCGCGATCGTGTTCTACCGGCTCGACCTGAGCGGAGAGCCGGCCGATTTCGAGCTGTTCGGCATGCCGGAGTCGATGCATCGCACCTACATCGCGCGCTACCGGATGCTCGATCCGCTGCACCCGTCGCGCTGCGCGGCAGGCGCTCACGCGGTCGTGACGCTCGCTTCCCAATTGCCTGAGGAAAGACGCGATGCATCCGCATACTGGACCCGTTTCCTGCGGCGGCACAATGTTGCCGACGTCGTCGAGATCTGGCTGCGCGACGACGCGGGCCGGACGATCGGTGCGTTTTCGCTGCTGCGCTTCGGGAAGGGCGTAGCGGGCGGTGGCGTCGGCAACGGCACGGCGGGCCGGTTCGCGCCGGGCGAGATCGACGCGCTGGCACGGCTGCAGCCTGTTGCCGAAGCCGCGCTGAGCCCGCTGCTGCGCGCACGGCGCGGGATTCACCGGATCGATTGCGAGGCGCGGCTGACCTACCGCGAGGAACAGATCGCCCGCCTCGTACGCGACGGCCGCTCGAACAAGGAGATCGCGCGCGATCTCGCGCTCGGCCAGCCGACCGTCAAGACGCATCTGATGCGGATGTACCGCAAGCTCGGCGTGTCGAACCGCACCGAGCTGGTCGGCACGTTGTTCCTGTAGTTTTTCCGCATCCGCACCAGCATGCATCCCGCGCCATTCATCTGACGATAGCGCGGCGCTCGCACGCCGCCATTCCCCGTTCCCGGCTCACCCGCGTTTCGATCCCCCGCGCGCTTGCCAATTTGCGCTCACGGGGCGCGATCCCTCGTCGATACAGTGGTTCGACACCCGCATGCCGGAGCGCACGCGGCCCAGCCACGACAATCATCGAGACGCCCATGAGCACCACAAACTTCGTCACGGTCAGCGACACCGTGCGCACATTCGTCGCACGCGATTTCGGCCTTTTCATCGACGGCGCCATGCAACCCGCGCACGCGGCCGCGCGACTCGACGTGTACGACCCGGCGACGGGCGAGCGGCTCGCGACGGTCGCGGATGCCGACGCGCACGACGTCGACCGCGCGGTCGCCAGCGCGAAGCATGCATTCGACACCCGCGTGTGGAGCGGGCTGCGCCCGGCCGACCGCGAGCGCATCCTGCTGAAGCTCGCCGACCTGATCGAAGCCGATGCCGAAACGCTCGCGCAGCTCGAAACGCTGAACCAGGGCAAGTCGATCCACGTGTCGCGCGCGATCGAGGTCGGCGCGAGTGTCGAATACGTGCGCTACATGGCCGGCTGGGCGACCAAGATCACCGGCCAGACGCTCGACGTGTCGATCCCGTTCCCGCCCGGCGCGCGCTATACGGCCTATACGCGCAAGGAGCCGGTCGGCGTGGTCGCCGCGATCGTGCCGTGGAATTTCCCGCTGATGATCGCCGTGTGGAAGCTGATCCCGGCACTCGCGGCCGGCTGCACGATCGTGCTGAAGCCGTCGCCGGAAACGCCGCTCACCGCGCTGCGCCTCGCCGAACTCGCCCGCGACGCCGGCGTGCCGCCCGGCGTGTTCAACGTCGTCACCGGCGGGCGCATATGCGGCGCCGCACTGTCGAGCCACCCGTCGATCGCGAAGATCTCGTTTACGGGTTCGACCGCGACCGGCAAGCTGGTTGGCGCGGCGGCCGTGCAGAACATGACGCGCTTCTCGCTCGAACTCGGCGGCAAGAACCCGATCGTGATGCTCGACGACGTCGACGTCGCGCAGGCGCTCGACGGTGTCGCCGCCGGCGCGTTCTTCAACCAGGGGCAGGTGTGCGCGGCCGCGTCGCGCATCTACGTGCACCGCAGCAAGTTCGCGCAACTCGCGGACGGCCTCGCGGGCGTCGCGCAGTCGATGAAGCTCGGCGCGGGCCTCGACACCACCGCGCAGATCAACCCGCTCGTCTCCGCGCACCATCGCGACAAGGTCGTCCAGCACATCGAGGGGGCGCGCCGCGCGGGCCTCACGTTCCTCGCGGGCGGCACGCCGGCCGACGACCTGCCCGGCTACTACGTGAAGCCGGCCGTGATCGCCGATCCGCATCCGGACAGCGCGATCGTGCGCGACGAGGTGTTCGGCCCGGTGATCGTCGTCGTGCCGTTCGACGATGCGGCCGACGCCGTGCGCCTCGCGAACGCGTCGCCGTACGGCCTCGCCGCGAGCATCTGGAGCAACGATCTGAAGCGCGTGATGAATCTCGTGCCGCAGATCGAGGCCGGCACCGTGTGGGTGAACTGTCACATTCCGCTCGACCCGTCGATGCCGTTCGGCGGCTACAAGCAGTCGGGCATCGGCCGCGAGTTCGGCCAGTACGCGATCGAAGGCTTCACCGAAACCAAATCCGTGTGCATCGCGCACTGACGCGCGGCATCCGTTCCGAACACCCCGAAAACCTCGAACCCCGATCCTCTAACGCGAGCGATCGCGGTTCAAACGATCCGAAAGTGGAGACTGCAATGAGCTACAACGAAGCGAAGTTCTGGCACCCGATGCTGCACCCGAACGAAATGAAACAGCGCAAGCCGATCCGCATCGTGCGCGGCGACGGCTGCTACGTGTTCGACGAAACCGGCAAGCAGCTGGTCGATGGCGTCGCGGGTCTGTGGAACGTGAACGTCGGGCACAACCGCCAGGAAGTGAAGGATGCGATCGTGCGCCAGCTCGATGAACTCGAATACTTCCAGCTGTTCGACGGCATCTCGCATCCGCGCGCGGAAGAGCTGTCGAAGAAGCTGATCGACATGCTGGAGCCGGAAGGAATGCGCCGCGTGCTGTACAGCTCGGGCGGCTCCGACTCGATCGAGACCGCACTGAAGATCGCGCGCCAGTACTGGAAGGTGCGCGGCCAGGCCGATCGCACCAAGTTCATCTCGCTGAAGCAGGGCTATCACGGCACGCACTTCGGCGGCGCGTCGGTGAACGGCAACACGGTGTTCCGCCGCAACTACGAACCGAACCTGCCCGGCTGCTTCCACGTCGAGACGCCGTGGCTGTACCGCAATCCGTTCACGCAGGATCCGGAGGAACTCGGCCGGATCTGCGCGGAAATGCTGGAGCGCGAGATCCAGTTCCAGAGCCCCGACACGGTCGCCGCGTTCATCGCCGAGCCGGTGCAGGGCGCGGGCGGCGTGATCGTGCCGCCGGCCAACTACTGGCCGCTCGTGCGCGAGGTGTGCGATCGCTACGGCGTGCTGCTGATCGCCGACGAAGTCGTGACGGGCTTCGGCCGCAGCGGCAGCATGTTCGGCAGTCGCGGCTGGGGCGTGCGCCCGGACATCATGTGTCTCGCGAAAGGGATCTCGTCCGGTTACGTGCCGCTCGGCGCGACGACCGTGAACGCGCGGATCGAGGACGCGTTCGCCGCGAACGCGGATTTTGGAGGCGCGATCATGCACGGCTACACGTACGCCGGCCACCCGGTTGCCTGCGCGGCCGCGATCGCGAGCCTCGACATCGTCGTGAAGGAAGACTTGCCGGCGAACGCGGCGAAGCAGGGTGCGTATCTGCTTGAAGCGCTGCAGTCGTTCCCCGAACGCTTCGCGGCGGTCGGCGAGGTGCGCGGCAAGGGGCTGATGCTCGCGCTCGACCTCGTCGCGAACAAGCAGACCCGCGAGCCGATCGACCCACTGTCGGGCTACGCGAACGCCGTCGCGGAAGTGGCGCGCGAGCATGGCGTGCTGGTGCGCCCGGTCGGCACGAAGATCATCCTGTCGCCGCCGCTCGTGATCCAGCGCGAGCAGCTCGACCGGATCGTCGACGCGCTCGCGGCGGGCTTCGAGGCCGTGCCATTCGCGTGAGGCCGTAAAGCGGGAATCGCGTGACGCCGAACCGGCGGTGGAGGGCGGGATAACCCGTTCTCCACCGCCGGTTTGCCGATTTGCGCTATGACCGGATTATTTTGCCTGCGTATTTTTTCGACATCGGATCCGGATTGGATCGACTGGGGCTCCGGTGGCGACGTGCTGATGCGCCGCCCCGGGCCGACCGCGAAGCACGGAACGGAGCGGGCGCCGCAGCGCCGGCTCCGCCCAAAAAGGGAAGGAGACGAACATGTCGGGATGGTCTGGAGTGACCGGCGCCGCGGGCGATACGCCCGCCGGCAAGTCGGCTGAAGCAGGCGGCGGCACGGTGCTGAAGGCGGGCGCGGTCGGTTTTCCGACCGCGCTGGCGAGCGCCGTCGGCCTCATCATGGCGAGCCCGGTGATTCTCACCGCGACGTCGGGCTTCGGAATGGGCGGCTGGGCGTTCGCGGTCGCGATGATCATCGCGTTCGTGATGATGCAGGCGCAGGCGACCACCTTCTCCGAAGCCGCCGCGATGCTGCCCACGGCCGGCTCGGTTTACGATTACCTGTCGTGCGGGCTCGGCCGCTTCTGGGCGATCACCGGCACGATTTCCGCGTATTTCCTCGTGCACGTGTTCGCCGGCACGGCGGAGACGATCCTGAGCGGCATCATGGCGCTCGTCAACTTCGAATCGCTGAACGCCGCGTTCGAGAAGCACAACAGCTCGTGGCTCGTCGGCGTCGGCCTCGTCGTCACCTTCGCGATCACCAATATCATCGGCATCAAGGTGTTCAGCAAGCTCGAGATCGTGCTGACGGCCGGCATGTGGCTGTCGCTGATGATCTTCGGCATCCTCGGCCTCGCGGCCGCGCCGGCCGTGCATCTCGACGGCTGGTTCGGCGGCTCGGAAGTCGGCACGTCGGTGCCGGCGGTGCTGTCGCTGGTCGGGATGGCGATGTTCATGTTCGTGGGCTGCGAGTTCGTCACGCCGCTCGCGCCGGAAATGAAGTCCCCCGGCCGCACGATCCCGCGCGCGATGGCGCTCGGCCTCGTCGGCGTCGCAATCTGCATGTTCCTGTACGGCGCGGCAATCCGCCGCCAGGTCGCGAACGTGCCGGTGAGCCCGGACGGCCTCACGCACCTGCTCGACACGCCGGGCGCGATCCCCGCGTTCGCGCTGCAGGTGCTGGGGCCCTTCGGCCGCGTGTGGTTCGGTATCGCGTTCCTGTGCGCGGGCGCCGCGACGATCAACACGCTGATGGCCGGGCTGCCGCGCATCCTGTACGGGATGGCGATCGACGGCGCGCTGCCGCGCTGCTTCGCGTATCTGCATCCGCGCTTCAAGACGCCGGTGGTCGGCATCGTCGCGTCGGCGATCGTGCCGATCTTCCATGCGTGGCTGATCAACGGCAACCTCGACAGTATCCTGCACCTCGTGCTCGCCGCGACCTGCGCGTGGGGCACCGCGTATCTGCTCGTCACCGCGTCGGTCGTGATGCTGCGCATCCGTCGCCCGGATCTGCCGCGTCCGTATCGTTCGCCGCTATTCCCGCTGCCGCAGATCGTGTCGAGCGTCGGTATCGTGCTCGCGATCTGGTACATCACGCCACCCGGCATGAACGCGCGCGACATCTACGTGCCGTTCGGCGCAATGCTCGGGCTCACCGCGCTGTACGCGCTGTTCTGGACGGTTGTCGTGCAGCGCCGGCATCCGTTCAAACCGGTGCCGGTCGAGGAAGTGCTGCGCAACGAGCACGTCGCGTCGTGAGGCTCGCATTCATCCGATGGCGCGCGGCGCCCGACACGCCGCCGCCCGGCTACCGGCCCGGCGCGATCGCCGCGCGCGTGCTGGCGGACCTCGGTGCGGTGCGCGATGCGCACTGCGGCGCTGCCGAACCGCTGGCCCGGCTGCCGAACGGCGTGCGCGTGAGCATCGAGGAACGCGTCGACCGTCAGTTCCTGATGCATACGGTCAGCGTGCAGGTGTCGATCAGTGCCGACGGCCCGGCCGCGCAGGGCCATGCGCGCGTGCTGCAGACGGGCTGGCTGCGGCGCACCGGCATCGCGGCCGCGCCCGCGCCGGGATGCGACCCCGGATTCGTGAGGGCGGTGGCCGCGCTCGTCGTCGATTCGTCACTTGCCGATGCGCTACGCCCGCTGCACCTGACCGAATGCGGAATCGCCGCGCGCGACGGGCGCTGGACGCTCGCCGTCGTGCCGTTCGGCGGCAGCGAGATCGTGAACCGGATGCCGTCGTTTCGGCGCTATGTCCGCCTGACCGGCGAGCAGGCCACCGCGCTGTCGGTGGCCTGCCTTGCATTCGAAACTGCACTACGCGGAATTTTGCGGGGGTAAGCTATGCCGCTGCGCGCCGTGCGGGCGCAACGCGGATTCAGGGTTTCACCGGAGATGCCGATGCTGTTCCAGTCACGCTCACACGAAGACGTGCATGACCACGGGCTCGCGATCGCGGGTTGGCATCAGGTCTACCGCCAGATGACGCCGGGCCGGTTCAGAGGCACCGTCACGCAGGTGCTGTACGACGAATTCCATTTCTTCCGCGAGACGACCAACCGGCGTGTCGCGCAAACCGGCGTTGCGCCGGCCGGGCGCACGTCGCTCGCGGTGCCGCTGTCGATGCCGCTCGCCGGCACGTTCCAGGGCCAGCCGGTCGACGGCTATGCGCTGCTCGCGCTGCGCGCCGGCGAGGATTTCGAATTCCACACGCCGGAAGGGATGGGGCTCGTCGGGATCAGCGCCGCGTCGGACATGATCGACGAGCTGTGCGAAGCCGAGTTCGGCGCGGCCGGCGCGCGCAAGCTGCGGCACGTCACGCGGCTGTCGGACGCGCAAGGCGTCGCGCTCGGCGCGCGGCTGTCGTCGCTGATCGACGACGCCCAGCGCAACCCCGGCTGCCTCGAATATGCGGCCACCCGCAAGATGTTCCGCGACGCGATGCTCGGCATGTTCCTCGATGCGCTCGACCAGGGCATCGGCGCCGAGCGCCGCGACATCACGCACGCGACCTACAGCGACATCGTCAGCCGTTGCGAGAAACACCTGCGCGACCGGCCCGAGGAACCCGTCACCGTGCTCGAACTGTGCCGCGCGCTGCGCTGCAGCCGCCGCACGCTGCAGACGAGCTTCCAGCGCGTCGCCGACGTCACGCCCGTTGGCTATCTGCGCACGATCCGGCTGAATGCGGTGCGTCGCCTGTTACGCACGACCTCGGCGCAGCAACTCGGCGTCGGCGAGGCCGCCGCGAGCTGGGGCTTCACGCATCTCGGCTATTTCGCACGCGAGTATCGCGACCTGTTCGGCGAGTTGCCGTCGCAGACCCTGCGTCCCGAATGACGTTTGCGCATATCGCGCTGGTGCAGCCGGGCGCGGTCGCAGTCGCGTGTCGCCCTTGCGCTTCATCATTTGCTGATTTGGGATAGGGGTCCCGAATTTTCGCTGGATAGAGTCCTGTCACCCATATCGACAACACCATCGATCTGCACTGCGAATCGATGACATCAGAGGGGCGGGACATGAAGATCGGACGAAGACTGGCCGCGGCCGCGGCCGCGCTGGGCTGCATGAACGCACACGCGCAAACATCGGGCAGCGTGACGCTGTACGGCACCGTGGACACAGGCATCATCTATTCGACGAACCAGCAGTTCACGCGCGCCGACGGCAGCACCGGCAGCGGCCACGCATGGCAGATGGGCGGCGGCAACCTCGTGCCGTCCCGCTTCGGATTTCAGGGCGCCGAGCCGCTCGGCGGCGGGCTCGACGCGGTGTTTTCGCTCGAGCAGCAATTCCTGTCCGCGAACGGGCAGGCGCTGCAGGGCGGCACCGCGTTCAGCCGGCAGGCGTGGGTCGGGCTGCGCCAGGATTCGATCGGCACGCTCGGCCTCGGCCGCCAGTACGATTCGTACACGGACATGCTCGGCGCATACGTATCGAGCAACAACTGGGCGACGCCGTACGGCTCGCATCTCGGCGACGTCGACAACCTGAACGCCGCGTTCAACTTCAACAACGCGGTGAAGTTCACCAGCGCCGACTTCAACGGCCTGACGTTCGGCGGCACGTTCAGCTTCGGCGGGCAGGCCGGCGACTTTTCCGCGAAGCGCGGCTATGCGGTTGCTGCGACCTACACGCGTGCGCCGGTCGCGTTCTCGGTCGGCTATCTCGACCTGCACCAGCCGCTCGACGCCGCGCTCGGCGGCGCGAGCGGCTATATCGGCGACTTCGCGTGCAGCAATCCGGGCGCGATGTACTGCCTGCTCCAGGACGCCGGCTCGATGCGTGCGTTCGGCGCGGGCGGCTCGGTGACGCTCGGCGCGGCGACGGTCGCACTGACCTATACGCACACGCGCCTCGGCGACAGCCGCTATTTCTCGACCGACGCGCAGCCGCGCAAGCAGTCGTTCACGTTCGACATCGGCGAGCTGAACGTCACGTACATGTTCACGCCCGCGCTGCAGGGCGGCGTCGCATACATCTTCAATGCCGCGCACACGGACGGTCGCGGCACGACGCGCTTCCATCAGGTCAACGTCGGTACGAACTACAGCCTGTCGAAGCGCACCGCGCTGTATGCGGTCGCGATCGGCCAGATCTCGAGCGGCACGGGGCTCGGCACCGACGCGAACGGCAATGCGGTGAACTACGCGCAGATTCCGGTGCTCGCGAACAGCAATTCGAGCCGGCAGCTGGCGGTGATGGCCGGGATTCGCGTGAACTTCTGACGGCGCGCACGTGGCGAGGCGGTCGGGGCGGCCGGCTGCGATGGCCGGCCGGTTCCGCCGCGTGCCACAAATTCTTAACGATCGACGTGAACAATGGCGTTCGCTTCAGGACGCCCGAAGCGTCGCCCGTGTTGCACACGTGTGCAACGCGAGGCCGACCCGCCACCACGCCGATCGAGAGAGACCACATGACCCTGCTGAGCCGCCTGCGCGCGCTGTCCGCCGCCGTTGCGCTGTCCCTTGCCGCCTCGCACGCCTTCGCGGCGGATCTCGTCATCGCGGGCCGCGACGACATCTATGGCAAGGGGCTCGCCGACGCCGTCGCGGGCTTCACCAAGCTGCATCCGGGCACCGACATCGAGCTGCTCAAGCTGCCGAACGCGAACCTGTACCAGAAGCTGAAGCTGTCGATGCGCGAAGGAACCGGCACGTACGACCTCGTGATGATGGACGACACGTGGGCGCCCGAATTCATCGGCAACGGCTGGCTGAAGCCGCTGCCGGCATCGCTCGCGGACGCCGATCTCGTGCCGTCGGCAGTCGCGCTGGGCCGCAACTCGGCGGGCGCGCTGTACGCGCTGCCGATCGTCGGCAACGTCGAGATGTTCGCGTACCGGAAGGACCTGCTCGCGAAATACAAGCTGCAGCCGCCGCGCAACTGGGACGACGTCCTGAAGATCGCGCAGACCGTCGGTGGCGCGGACAAGAGCGTGTCGGGCGTCGTGTTCCGCGGCACCAAGGGCAACCCCGTCGTGACGGGCTTCCTGCCGATCCTGTGGGCCTATGGCGGCGACGTGTTCGACCGTGCCGGCAACGTGACGATCGATTCGCGAGAGTCGCAGGCCGCGCTGAAGACGTTCCTCGCGCTGAAGGCCTCCGCGCCGAAGGACGTCGACGTGTACGGCGCCGCCGAAGTGCGCGATGCGCTGCAGCGCGGCACGGCCGCGCAGTCGATCGAGGTGTGGCCGGCGTGGATTCCGGCGCTCGACGATCCGAAGCAGTCGCGCGTGGTCGGGCAGATCGCGTTGCAGCCGCCGCCCGGGCAGACGGCCGGCCCGGCGCCGATGCTCGGCATCTGGCAGATGGGTATTCCGAAGGACGCGCCGCACGCGAAGCTCGCGCAGGACTTCCTGGTCTACCTGAGTTCGCGCGACACGCAAACGCGCCTCGCCGGGATCGGCATTCCGCCGACGCGCCGCAGCGTGTTCGCCGATCCGGCGCTGGTGCGTCAGTACCGCTGGTATCCCGATCAGCTGAAGGCGCTCGAGGCCGGCCGTGCGCGGCCGCGCGTGAAGGACTGGCAGCAGGTCGAGAGCATTCTCGGCGACCAGCTGCAGCTCGCGCTGACCGGGCAGGCCGCACCCGACGCCGCGCTGCGTCAGGCGCAGCAGAAGATCGCGCAGGCGATGGCCGCGGCGGGCAAGTGACGGCTTGCCGCCACGCTTCATCCGGAAGCCGCGCATGAAAACCCTCGGCCGCAGCCTGCCGTTCGTCGCGCTGCTCGGACCCGCGCTCCTGGTGCTGGCCGCGCTCGCGCTGTACCCGGTCGCGCAGGTGCTGATCGACTCGTTCTGCCAGGTCGACTACACGGCGGGCCGCCGCGCATTCGCGGGGCTCGCGAACTATCGCGCGGTGCTCGGCGACGACGCGTTCGCGGCCGGCTTCGGCAACACGCTGCGCTTCACGATCGCGGCATCGCTCGTTGAAGTCGCGCTCGGCTTCGGTCTCGCGCTGCTGTTCGTGCGCGCGTTTCCGGGGCGGCGCATTGCGCTGCCGCTCGCGATCCTGCCGATGATGCTGTCCACGCTCGTGTGCTCGGCGATCTGGCGCAACTGGCTCAATTTCGACGGCTTCCTCAACGCGCTGCTCGCCGCGTTCGGCATGGAAGGCGTGCGCTGGCTGTCCGATCCGCATCTCGCGCTGTGGTCACTCGCGCTCGTCGACGTGTGGCAGTGGACGCCGATGGCGTTCCTGATCGTGCTGGCCGGGCTGCAATCGATCCCGCAGGAGCTGTACGAAGCCGCGCGCACCGACGGCGCGAGCGAGTGGCAGTGCCTGCGCGACATCACGCTGCCGCTCGCGGCGCCGCAGATCGGCCTCGCGCTGCTGCTGCGCTCGATCGACACGTTCAAGCTGTTCGACAAGGTCTATGCGCTCACGGGCGGCGGCCCCGGCAACGCGACGCAGACGCTGTCGACCTATATCTACGACACGGGCTTCCGCTTCTTCAACGTCGGGCCGGCGAGTGCCGCGTCGGTGCTGATGCTCGCGGCGTCCGCGCTGCTTGTTTCGGGGTACGTATGGCAGACGGTACGCAAGCGGCGCGCATGACGGCGCGACCCGCGGGCATCGCGCACGCACGAACGCGTGCCGCATTCGGTCGCGCAGTGCCGTGGATGCTGCGCGCCGCCGCGCTCGCGCTGTTGCTGCTGCCGTGCCTGTGGATGGTCGGCGCGGCGTTCATGCCGACGCTCGAGCGCCTCGATCATCCGCTGCGGATCTTGCCGGCCGCGCCGACGCTCGAGCATTTTGCGTCGGTCTGGTCGAACGGCATCGGCGCGCCGCTCGCCAATTCGCTGCTGGTCGGGTTCGGCACGACGCTGCTCGCGCTGACGCTCGCGCTTCCTGCCGCGTATGCGCTCGTGCGGCTGCGGTTTCCGGCCCGGCTCGACTGGCTGTTCCTGATGCTCGTGCTGGCATTGAAGCTGATGCCGCCGATCACGATCGCGGTGCCGCTGTTCGCACTCGCGAAGCGGCTGCATCTGCTCGATTCGACACTCGGGCTGATGCTCGCTTACCAGATCTACGCGCTGCCGATGGCGATCTGGATGCTGCTCGCGTTCGTGCGCGACGTGCCGATCGAATACGAGGAGGCCGCGTGCATCGACGGTGCGGGGCTCGCGCGGCGACTCGTGCAGATCGTGCTACCGCTGTGCGCGCCGGGGTTGATCGCGACGGCGATCTTCGTGTTCATCGCCGCCTGGAACGAGTTCCTGATCGCGCTGCTGTTCGTGTCGACGCCGAGCCGCTTCACGCTGCCGCTCGCAATCGCCGGCTACGTGACGGAGAACGGCATCGACTGGGGCGACCTGATGAGCGCGGGGTTGCTGGCGTCGCTGCCGACGCTCGCCGTGGCCGGCTACGTGCAACGCTACCTGCTGCGCGGCTTCGCGGGCGGGCTGAAGTGACGCGACGCGTTACACGCAGCTGTGCCGGACCACGTGCGTAACCGGCACGACGCGCGTGCGCGATGCGCCGTCGAACGTCTGGATCCGGTCGGCGAGCAGGTCGACTGCCGCGTGCGCGAGACCTTGCGTGTCCTGGCGCAGTGTCGTGAGCCGATACGCGTCGTATTCGGCGGCGGGGATGTCGTCGAAGCCGATCACGCGCAGGTCGTCGGGCACGCGCAAGCCGAATGCGCCGCGGGCGGCGTCGATCACGCCGAGCGCGAGCAGGTCGGACGAGCAGAACACGCCGTCCGGGCGGTCGCCGGATGCGAACAGTTGCCGCGCGGCGTCGATGCCGCATGCATGTGTATCGGAGCGCGTATCGATCATGTTGACGAGTACCGCATCGAACGCGTCGCCGCGTTGCAGCGCCAGCGCGAACGCATCCGCACGTGCGCGTGCGCTGTAGCTCGCAGTGCGCGGCCCGACGAACGCGAGCCGGCGCGCGCCGGCCCGCACGAGCCGTTGCGCGGCATGGGCGGCCCCCGCCGCATTGTCGCTGATGACGACATCCGCACCCGGCAGGTTCGCTTCGCGATTGATCATCACGACGGGAATCCGGTGATCGAGATACTGCCGCGCGACCGACAGCGGCGGCGACGCGGACGTCATCACGAGGCCCGCGATCCGGTAGCTGAGCAGCCGTTCGAGCGATTGCCGGACCTGGTGCGGATCATCCGCGTTGGTGACGAGCGGCGTGAACGCACGCTGACCGAGCGCGGCCATCAGGTCCGACAGAAGCCGCGCGCGGAACGGATTCTCGAACCCGGCCGTCACGACGCCGATCATGCTGCTGCGCTGCGTGATCATGTCGCGCGCGATCAGGTTGACCTGGTAGCCGAGCGCACGCGCGGCCACCATCACGCGTTCGCGCGTTTCGGGTGCGATGCTCGCCGTCGGCGAGAACGCACGCGACACCGCCGAGCGCGACACGCCGGCCCGCACGGCGACATCCGACGCGGTCACCCACGTTTTTCTTTCCTTGTCACTCATCGATTCATGATCCCTTCGCGATACGAAGCTTCCACGCCGCTGGCCGACTGGATGTCGGCGCTCGACGACGCGCGGCCGCTGCATACGCTGACCCTACCGGGCAGCCATGACACCTGTGCGTATACGGTCGACGATCCGCTCGTGCGCACGCAGCGCGCACCGCTCGCCGCGCAGCTCGCGCACGGCGTGCGGCTGCTCGACATCCGCTGCCGGCACCGGTGCGATGCGTTCGACATCCATCACGGCGGGATCGCGCTCGGCATGTCGTTCGACGACGTGCTCGCGGACTGTACGCGCTTTCTCGATGCGCATCCGCGCGAATGCATCGTGATGTCGGTGAAGGACGAATGGCCCGCGCAGGCGTGCACGCGCAGTTTCGATGCGACGTTCGACGCGCATCGTGCGCGGCACCCGCGGTTGCACTGGCATGCGGGCGGCGCGCTGCCGGCGCTCGGCGACGTGCGCGGTGCGGTGGTGTTGTTGCGGCGGTTCCGCAGCAGCCGGCCGCTGGGCATCGACCTGACCGCGTGGCCCGACAACGCGACCTTCACGATCGATCATCCCGATGCGGCGTTCGTGATCCAGGACGAATACCGCGTGCCCGTTGCCGGGTCGATCAACTACAAGTGGCGCGTGATCGATGCGCTGCTGACCGGCATGCCGTCGCCGGAAAGCGGCCGCTGGGCGATCAATTTCTGCAGCGGTACGGGGATGGGCGCGAATCCTTCGGTGGTCGCGCGCGGCGACGGCAGGGTGCAGGGGATTCAGGCGCGGCTCGCGGCGCGGTTGCGCGAGCAACGGGGTTCGTGTGGCGCGATGCTGCTCGATTTCTGCGACGACGATGACTGGGCGTTGGTGCGGGCGCTGGTCGAATGCAACGATCACGTGCGCGAGCCGGGTGATGGGCGCAGGCTGGCGGGGTGCTAGTGAAGACTGGCAGGGCGGGCGTTTGGTGGAAGGTTGCGCGACCGAAATCTTGCGCGTCGGTGCTGATACGTAGCCTGCGGCCCGCTGCATGCCTGCGCCTGCTGTTGCGCGGCATGTGGCGGGACCTCCGCTTCCCGTGAAGATCGGCACGTTGCCGAATGTATGACGAGCGGTCCATGTTGCGAACCGAGGCCGATGGATAAGGTTGAACCGTTCGTGGCGGGCGCGGTTCGATCGAGTCCGTCGCGGATATCCGGATGTTTCTCAACTCGGCGGGAGGCAACGGGCACTGTATGCCCGGCATCGCGCCGGCCCATGAACGTCGTCGTGGAAAGTAGAGCCTGCTTCGCCGCGAACTGTCCACGACGCAGTACTGCAAGGAGAGAGGTCATGGCAACGCTCGTCAACATCATGAAGGGCACCCCGAACGCGGTGCAGATCTGGGGCTTTCACGGCCCGTGCAACGTCAGGGACGTCGCAGCGGCATTGAATACCATCGCGTCCGGATTGAGCGGTGACGGTCACACGATTCACATCATGTCGGGAACGCACGGCTATTGCGCGGGGCAGGTCGGTGCAGTCGCCACGCGCGATCAGCGATTCGCCGCGGAAGACCGGGCGCTGGCATCGCCGAAGACGAAGGACAACAAGCCGGTCGCGGTTGCGGTACACGACTTCAATACGGCGAAGCTGCCCGCGCCGGATTACGTGACGGCAGCGATGGCGAAGCTGAACGGCGACATGCGCGCGATCGTGCAGGGCGACCCGGGCACCGCGACGTTCCTGCTCGCGTATTGCTGCAGCGCCGGGACACCGTAACGCGCTGTTGTGCGCTGACGGGCGGACGCGGCGGTCCGCCCCGTTTCGCAACGACGTGGCGTCGTGCTGATGCGCGTGCGGCCGTGCCGTTCAGCGCGTCGCGATCGCCACCGCCGCACCGGCCATTGCCGTCGCGCTCGTGCGGTTCGCGATCCGCTTCGCGCGTGCCGACGTGAGGAACGCACGCGCACGCGAAGCGAGCAGCGACCAGAAGCAGTCGGCCAGGATCAGGACCGCGAGCATCGTGCCGACGAGCTCGGTCCACGCGAGGATACCGACATGCGTCAGGTCGACGATCGTCGGCAACAGCGCGAGATAGAAGAGCATGATCTTCGGATTGCCGAGCGTGACCAGCGTGCCCGCGACGAACATGCGCCACGGCGACTGGCCGCGCGGCAGGTCGCCGGCCTTTGTGTCGGTCGGCGCGGTCCACATCTTCCACGCGAGAAACAGCAGGTACGCGACACCGAGCAGCTTCAGCACGAGCAGGCCCGTCGCGAACGTGCGCGCGAACGCGGACAGCCCGGCAACCGCCAGCGTGAGCCACAGCGCCTCGCCGATCCACATCGCGGCGAGGAACGGCAGCACGTCTCGCACGCCGTTCGTCAGCACGCGCGCGACGAGCGCGGCGACGCTCGGGCCGGGCGTGCCGGCGGTGACGAGCAGGGCGATGGCGAACACGGCGAGCGCGGACAGCGTCATGACGGACCTCGTGGGCAGGGCGTTCGAAACGTATGAAGTTTCGATTATAGTGACGGCCGTTCCCGCCTGCCTACCTCGTCGTGATGACAGTATCGATCCGGATTCGTCCCGCCACGCGGGAAGACGCGGCCGCGATGGCCGCCGTGGAATTGGCCGCCGCGCAGCGCTTTCGCGACATCGGCATGCCCGACATCGCCGAAGGCGAGCCGACCGATGCGGCCGACGTGCGCATGCGCATCGACGACGGTCGCGCGTATGTCGCGACGGACGAAGCGGGGACGTGCGTGGGCTTTGCGTTCTACCGGCTGCTCGATGCGCGGCGGCTTTATCTGGAGGAACTGGATGTTGCGCCGTCGCACGCGGGGCAGCGGATCGGCGCGCGCCTGATCGAACGGATCATGACGCGCGCCGCGCAGGACGGCATCGCACAGGTCGTGCTGTCGACGTTCCGCGACGCGCCATGGAACGCGCCGTACTACGCGCGCCTCGGCTTCGACATCATCGACGACGCATCGCTCGACGACACGCTGCGCGCGATTCGCGCGCATCACGTGGCACGCGGGCTCGACGAGACGCAGCGCGTGTTCATGCGCGCTCACGTGCGCGCATGAACGCGTCGCCGCCCGTCAGGCCGCGTCGCTGAGCGCCGGGTAGTCGGTGTAGCCCGTTTCGCCTTCGGCGTAGAACGTCTCCGGCACCGGCTTGTTCAGCGGTGCGCCGAGTTCGAGGCGGCGCGGCAGGTCCGGGTTCGCGATGAACAGCTTGCCCCACGCGATCGCGTCGGCGTGACCGCTCGCGAGCGTCTCCTGCGCCGATTCGAGCGTGAATTGCTCGTTTGCGATCAGCGGGCCGCCGAACGCCTCCTTCAGACGCGGGCTCAGATGGTCGCCCGAATACGATTCACGCGTGAAGATGAACGCGATCTTGCGGCGGCCGAGTTCGCGCGCGACGTAACCGAACGTCGCGGCCGGGTCGGAATCGCCCATCGTATGCGCGTCGCCGCGCGGCGCGAGATGCACGCCGACGCGGCCCGCACCCCACACGTCGATCGCTGCGTCGACCACTTCGAGCAGCAGGCGCGCGCGGTTCTCGATCGGGCCGCCGTATGCGTCGGTGCGGTGGTTGGTGCTGTCCTGCAGGAACTGGTCGAGCAGGTAGCCGTTCGCGCCGTGGATCTCGACGCCGTCGAAGCCGGCCTTCTTCGCGTTTTCGGCGCCCTTGCGGTATGCGGCGACGATGCCCGGAATTTCATCCAGTTCGAGCGCGCGCGGCGTCACGAACGGTCGCGGCGGCCGCACGAGGCTCACGTGACCGCCGGCGGCGATCGCGCTCGGCGCGACCGGCAGGTCGCCGTTCAAGAACACCGGGTCCGAAATCCGGCCGACGTGCCAGAGCTGCAGCACGATGCGGCCGCCGGCCGCGTGCACGGCCTGCGTCACGCGCTTCCAGCCTTCCACCTGCTCGTCGGACCAGATGCCCGGCGTGTCCGCGTAGCCGACGCCCTGCGGCGTGACCGAGGTTGCTTCGCTGATGATGAGGCCGGCCGACGCACGCTCGGCGTAATAGCGGGCCATCAGGTCGTTGGGCACGCGCGCGCTGCCTGCGCGGGCACGGGTGAGCGGCGCCATCACGACGCGGTTCGGCAGGGTCAGGTCGCCGAGGGTAACGGGATCGAACAGAGTGGGCATGGCAGATAACCTTTTCAGAAAGGCGGGATTACCGCCGCGTCGTGCGCGGCGTGCGGCCCGCATGGCCTGGGTCAGAGTTCACGGCGCAGGGCGTCGAGAAATGCATCGATGACGGCCTCGTTGCGCCGGAAGAACGCCCACTGGCCGATCCGCGTCGACGTCACGAGCCCCGCGCGCTGCAGCGTCGCGAGGTGCGCGGAGACGGTCGACTGCGACAGCCCGCAGCGCGCGTCGATCTGCCCGGCACAGACGCCGTGGTCGTACGGCAGCGTCTGCTCCGGGAAATGCGCGCCCGGCGTTTTCAGCCAGACGAGGATTTCCCGGCGCACGGGGTTCGAAAGCGCTTTCAGGATCGCGTCGATGTCGAGTTCGGTCGGCATGGAAGGGTGTGGTGTTTGGGGCGTTCGTCCGGAAAACCGGTGCAAGCGGGTATCGTCGATGGGCGAATCATATATCGGAAAGTTGCGATATGCATGAAGGCACTGATGGAAGTGGGGTTGTTCATCGGTCGAAGCATCAGCGAATCACGCGCCCCCGTATTGCGCGAACAGCCAGCGGCGCATGGCCCCGAGCGCTTCCGAATCGGCATTGGCCTGCGGAAAGACGACGTAAAACCCGAGCGACATCGGAAACGAAAAATCGAACACGCGGCGCAGCCGGCCTTCCGCGATATCGCGTTCGACGAGCGGCTCGCTGGTCAGCGCGATGCCTTGACCCGCGACGGCGGCGTCGATGGCGAGCAGCGACTGGCTGAACCGCGGCCCTTTCGTGGGATCGGTCTGCCCCTTTCCGCCGAGCTTCTCGATGAACTCCGGCCACAGGTCGTGCGCGTCGTGCAACAGCGCATGCTTCGACAAGTCTGCGGGTGTGCGGATCGGCGGGCCGCTTTCGAGCAGTTTCGGGCTGGCGACGGCGAAGATGTCGAGCGGAAACAGCAATTCCGCGACCAGGCCGGCCGGGAACGCGGGCTTGCCGAGCCGGATCGCGATGTCGACGCCGTCGGCACGGAACGACGCAAGGCGCTCGTCGGCGATGACGCGAACCTCGATGTCGGGATGCAGGCGACCGAAGTCCGACAGGCGCGGGATCAGCCACTTCGACGCGAACGACGGCGTCGTGCTGACCGTCAGGACCATGGGACGCTGGCCCAGTGCGTCCGTGGCATCGGCGATTATCTGCAGCGCGCGCTGGACCGACGAAAAGTACTCGAGCCCTTCGCGCGTCAGCGCCAGCCCCCTGGGCAGCCGCCGGAACAGCTGAATCTCCACGACGTCCTCCAGATGCCTGACCTGCTGCGCCACCGCGCCCTGGGTCACGCCGAGTTCGTCGGCGGCCAGCCGGAAATTGAGGTGGCGCGCGGCGGCCTCGAACGCGCGAAGCGCATTGAGCGGCGGGAGGCGACGGGTACGCGACAGAGCCTTCATGCAGTAGAAAATCTACAGTGTGTGTGGAGAAATCATCGTTCGACAAGGCGATTATAGAGTCCTAGAGTGGCGCTTCAGCACGACGATCGCGGCGTTGAGCCGACCTATTCGGGAGAACAGCATGACTGTAGAGAAAGTGGCATTGGTGACGGCGGCGGGCAAGGGCATGGGCGCCGCGATCGCGCGGGATCTTGCGAGCAACGGTTATCGCGTCTCGCTGATGTCGCCGTCCGGCAGCGCGGTCGAGCTTGCCGCGGAACTCGGCGGTTTGGGTATGGCGGGATCCGTCACCGACGACGCCGACATCGAGCGTTTCGTGAACGGGACGCTCGCGAAGTACGGCCGCATCGACGCGGTCGTCAACAACACCGGGCATCCGCCGAAGGGCGACCTGCTCGCCATCGAGGACGACAAGTGGCACGAAGGGCTCGACCTGATCGTGCTCAACGTCGTTCGCGTGCTGCGCCGGGTGACGCCCGTGTTCCTGAAGCAGGGCGGCGGCGCGGTGGTCAACATTTCGAGCTTCGCGGCCGACGCGCCCGAGCCGGCGATGCCGGTGTCGTCCGCGCTGCGCGCGGCGCTGAGTTCGGTCACGCGCCTGTATGCCGATCGGTATGCGAAGGACAACATCCGCATCAATTCGGTGCTGCCCGGCTTCATCGACAGCTGGCCGGCGACGCCCGAGATCGTCGCCCGCATTCCGGCCGGCCGCTTCGGCAGGACGCAGGAGATCGCGCAGACCGTGACGTTCCTGCTGTCGGAAGGCGCCGGCTACATCACCGGGCAGAACATTCGCGTCGACGGCGGGATCGTGCGCGCGCTGTAAGCGGAAGGCGGCGCGCGACGCCAGGCATCAGTTGTGCCGCTCGCCGATCCGGTTTTCTTCCGGACTCCAGACGCTGAGCCCTTCCGTCGGGTCCATCGGCAGATCCCAGGGCCGCGCGGCGATCGCCTGCATCGTCGCGTCGAACCCGGCCTGCCGGCGGGCCACGATGCCGGCGGGTGTGAAATCGATGTCCTTCCACTGATCGTCGCCGTCGAGCCGGGGCGCCGCGAGCTTGATCACGTGCATCGTGGTCTGGCAGCCCCATGCGGCGAGTGCTTTCACATCGGCCGACGTGCGCTCCGCCTCCGGCAGCCGCATGACCAGTTCCCGGATCACGTGGCGCAGCCGGTGAATCTGCTGCTGCCGCGCGATGTTGCTGTCCGTGCGGCTCGCGTACTGGATGTCCTTCTGCCGCTCCGACACCTGCCAGATGCTTTGCGGCTCCGGCCCGACCGGATTCCACATCTGCACCGAGAAGATGATCGAGCTGCGACGCGGCGCGTCGTCCAGCACGACCTCCACCGGCGTATTCGAGTAGATGCCGCCGTCCCAGTAGGGCGTGCCGTCGACCCGCACGGCCGGGAACGCGGGCGGCAGCGCGCCCGAGCTCATCACATGATCGATGCCGAGCGGCCGGTCGCGCGAATCGAAATAACGCATCGTGCCCGTGCACGCGTTGACCGCGCCGACGGTCAGTCGTGGCCGGCCCGCGTTCAGCAGGTCGAGATCGACGAGCGACGCAAGCGTGTCGCGCAGCGGCTCGACCACGTAGTAAGACGCGCGTTCGACGCCGACCCGCGCCAGCGGCCCGAGCCAGGCGGCGGGATTCGGCCGGAAGAATCCCGGGAGGCCCGCGCCGATGACCGCGAGTTCCGAGCCGATCTTGTCCCAGCTCGTCGGGAAGCCCGGCACGTTCACGGCGGGCCGTTCGGTGACGTGTCGCCAGAATTCGGCCATTCGTTGCGCGCGGTGTCCGGGCGCGTTGCCGGCGATCAGCGCCGCGTTGATCGCGCCGATCGACGTGCCGATGACCCAGTCGGGCTGAATGCCCGCCGCCTCCATCGCCTCGAATACGCCGAGCTGGTAGGCACCCAGCGCGCCGCCGCCCTGGAGCACGAGCACGACCTGGCCCGGCAGTTTCGGATGTGCGGGTTGACTTGCCGTCATCGCTTGCCTCGTGTTCGGTGACGGCCGGCGGGTGCCGGCCGGATGGAACCAGTGTAGGCGATCGTCGGGCAGCGTCCGCGGCGCCGGATGCTCGCGGGACCTTGCGGTGCGCCGCGTCATTCCACGGTGATGGTCTCCTTCATGTACGGATGAATCCCGCAGAACACCTTGTAGACCCCCGGCTTGTCGAAACGGAACGAGTAGGTCTCGTCCTGGTCGAGCGCTTTCGAGTGGAAGATGCCCGCGTCGTTGACGACGGTATGCGGCTCCGCGTCGAGGTTTTTCCACGTGACCGTCGTGCCGGCCTTGATCGTGGTCGACATCGGCGAAAACATGAAATTGTGGATCGTCACGAGCGGGCCGGCCGGGGTCTGCGCGAACGCGGCGAGCGGCGTGCCGACGGCGGCCGCGCTCAGGATCAGTGCGGCCGCCAGCGTCGAGGGCTTCAGGAAGGTCATGTCGGTCTCCTTGTGTATCGGCATCAGGCCAGCGTCGTGTCGTGCAGCGACGCCGCGACGGGATGGCCGGCGAAGTCGACGGTCGTCACGCCGAGCATCGCGGGCAGCCGGTCGCGCGGCACCGTGAGCGGCACCGGGCCCGGGCCGTTGCCGGCGGTCGGTTGCGGGAACGCGGTGGAGCGCGCGGTGTGGAACGTCACGTTGCCCTCGACCTTCGACACGATCTGGTGGATGTGCCCGTTCAACACGGTGACCGAGCCGAAGCGGCGCAGCAGCGCCATCGTCTGCGGCGCGTCGCCGGTGCCCCAGCCCCACGGCTCGTAGATGGTCCACATTGGCATGTGCGAGAACACGACGATCGGCGTGCTCGATGATTGTCCCTTCAGATCCTGCGCGAGCCACGCGAGCTGTTCATCGCCGAAGCTGCCGAGCCCGTTGGGCTTGAAATGCATCACGTTGACGAGTGCGACGAAGTGCACGCCCGCGTGATCGAAGCTGTAGTAGCCACGGTTGTCGGAAGCCTTGCCGAACCGGCTGAAATATTCGGCGCCCGAGCCGTCGGTCACGTCGTGTTCGCCGGGCACCGTGTGCAACTCGGGCACGCGCAGTGCGGACAGCAGTTGCGACGCGTGGTCGAATTCTTCCGCCTTGGACAGGTGCGTGATGTCGCCGGTATGGATCGCGAGCGCGGGCGCGGCGGGCATCCCGTTCACCAGATCGATCGTCTGCCGCAGCGTGGCCGCGACGTCGGGATTCGCGTCCTTGTTGAAGCCGATGTGCGTGTCGCTGATCTGCACGAACAGCGGCCGGCCCGCATTCGCGGGGAGTGCGGCGCCGCTTTGCGCGAGCGCGAGATCGAACGGTGTCAGGATGCCGCCCGACAGCGTAAACAGCGTGCCGAGGCCGCCGAACGCCATGCATTGCAGGGCCTTGCGGCGCGACGGGCGGGTGGGAGTCGATGAAGACATGTAAGCCTCGCATTCGTATGACGGAACCGGACGGCCGGATCGTCCTGGAATTAGCCGGCGCCTTCGCATTCCATACCGATGCGGCGACGGATTTATTCCCGCTTCTTTGCGAGGCCTGACGCGGCCGTTCGATGCTTGCGGATCGCTGACGGAGCGCTGATGGATGGCCCGTCAATGTCCTGTAAGTGACACGTCACGTTTGCGTCATGTTCGCCCGATAGCCTGCGACACCGAATCATCTATCCGGAGCCCCTCATGCCGAATCCCGCGGCAACGGAAACCAGCGGTGCGGGCGGTCGGAGCACGCGCACCATCAGTCTCGCGTCGCTCTTTCCGATCGTTGCCTGCGGCATCGTCCACGTCGGCGCTCACCCGAGCGCGGATCCCGGTCTGGTCAAGGAAAGTTCGGTCCTGCCGACCGTGCTGCTCTTCGTCGCGCAGTCGGCGGCACTGTACTTGGCGCTCCACAAGCTGTTCTGAGCCGCGCCGGCCGATGCCATACCCGGCCGCGCGGCACGCGGCCGGTCCCATCGATTTTCAATTCGACCAAGACGCTACCGATGGATATCCGCTTCTTCAATCCGAATCGCACCGCCAACGCGTCCGCGTGGCGCGTGCTTCCCAACCGCTGGGATGCGGTCGCGTTTCCGCTGATGATCGGCATACTCGCGATGGCGATCGTCGGCTTTCACGAGACGATGGCGCCGATCGCGACCCTGCAGACGCAGAAGATCTCGCTCGATCCGTCGAACCTGCCCGAATACGCGTTGCGCACCACGCTGCGGATGCTCGCCGCGATGATCGCGTCGCTCGCGTTCACGCTGGTCTACGGCACGCTCGCCGCGAAAAGCCGCCGCGCCGGCATGGTGCTGATCCCGATCCTCGACATCCTGCAGTCGGTGCCGGTGCTCGGCTATATCTCGTTTACGGTCACGTTCTTCCTCGCGCTGTTCCCGGGCCGCGTGCTCGGGGCCGAGCTCGCGGCGATCTTCGCGATCTTCACGAGCCAGGCGTGGAACATGACGTTCAGCTTCTATCAGTCGCTGCGCACGGTGCCGCGCGACCTGAGCGAAGTGTCGCGCGGCTTCCACCTGACGTCGTGGCAGCGCTTCTGGAAGCTCGAGGTGCCGTTCTCGATGCCGGGGCTGATCTGGAACATGATGATGTCGATGTCGGGCGGCTGGTTCTTCGTCGTCGCGTCGGAGGCGATCACCGTCGGCAACCAGACCATCACGCTGCCCGGGATCGGCGCATATCTCGCGCAAGCCATCTCGGACAAGAACATCGGCGCGGTCGGCTGGGTAATCGTTGCGATGTCGGTCGTGATCCTGGCCTATGACCAGTTCCTGTTCCGCCCGCTCGTCGCATGGGCCGACAAGTTCCGGATGGAGAACACCGCGTCGGGCGACGCACCGCAATCCTGGCTGCTCGACATGATGCGCCGCACGCACCTGATTCATCAGCTGCTCGTGCCGGCCGGCTGGCTGCTGTCGCAGGCCGCGCGGATTCCGCTGCGCGTGCCGTCGTTCGGCGGTATCGGCGCGCGTGGCGCAGCGAGCCATCGCCCGTCGCGCATCGGCGACATCGTGTGGGGCGCATTCGTGATCGTGCTGACCGCGTACGTCGCGTGGCGCGTCGTCAGCTTCGTCGCGACCGGCGTGACGATGAGCGAGGTCGGCCACGTGCTGATGCTCGGGCTGATCACGCTGCTGCGCGTGATCGTGCTGATCGCGATCGCGTCCGTGATCTGGGTGCCGCTCGGCGTGCTGATCGGGCTGCGCCCCGCGCTGGCCGAGAAGATCCAGCCGCTCGCGCAATTCCTTGCCGCGTTCCCGGCGAACCTGCTGTTTCCGGTGTTCGTGATCGTGATCGTCCACTTCCATCTGAACGCGGACATCTGGCTGTCGCCGCTGATCGTGCTCGGCACGCAGTGGTACATCCTGTTCAACGTGATCGCGGGCGCGATGTCCTATCCGAACGACTACAAGGAAGCGACGAAGAATTTCCGCATCCGCGGCTGGCAGTGGTGGCGCCAGGCGATCCTGCCCGGCATCTTCCCGTATTACGTGACCGGCGCGATCACCGCGTCGGGCGGCGCGTGGAACGCGAGCATCGTGTCGGAGTTCGTGCAGTGGGGCGACACGAAGGTCGTCGCGCACGGCCTCGGCTCGTATATCGCACAGACGACCGCCGCCGGCGACTTCCCGAAGATCATCCTGGGCATCGCGGTGATGTCCCTGTTCGTTACCCTGTTCAACCGCCTGCTGTGGCGTCCGATGTATGCCTATGCTGAATCCCGGCTCCGTCTCGATTGAGAGTAAGCGCGATGCAAAATTCGACCGTAATCAACGCCCCCGTCCAGACGTCCCAGCCGCTTCAGCCGCCGCGCCTCGGTGAGGAAATCCTGCGCGTGGATCACGTCTGCCGCGGCTTCAACAAGACGCAGGGCGAACT
>NZ_QTQA01000023.1:0-126035 GCF_003853825.1 Burkholderia sp. Bp9012
CGCCGCGCGGATGCAATCCGCGCGGCGCTCCCGTATTCCATTTTCGCCATCGCGAACCATTTTATTATCCCGATTCGTCTTCAATATACGTTCCGTACGCTCGATCAATTCCGCAATACTGCCAAACGTTTGCGAATCCGAGTAAATTGCCGACTCGTATGACGGAAATACGCCGTTACACATCACATCAAAAGTTTCGATTTTCATGTAACGACATTCTCGCCAAAAACGTCATACCAGCCCTTTCGATTTACCTGACCGTACGTTCCATGATTCATCGTGATGCCTCGATGGCAGAGGCAAGTCTTCCTTTTATCAGTCGTTATTTTTCGGCACAAACTTCGATACCACTTACGTCTTAAATTTGCGAAATGGTCATTGCGACCGGTGAGCAAATTTCATGTCCGGCAATATCGACTTTGTTCAGTCTCAATTCATTTTGTCGAATTATAACAAATCCTATTTAAATAGGACATTTAAAGCATGTCCCATTCGGGCCACACGCGGTTGTTTGTTCAAAATCCATCGTGTATCAATACCATGTCGCGAAAAGAACGTCGCCAATTTCAAATCGGAATAAATGCGTTGTCAGCGATTTCGGATGGAGGTTGCAATGTCTTCCTCGTTTGAACAGCATGCTCGCCCGCTCTTCGGCATCGCCGTATCCGCACTCTGCATCAATGCCGTGGCACAGACCCAGGCCCCGGCACCCGCGTCCGACCCCGGCTCCGGCCGATACGTGATTTCGTATATCTGCGGCGACGCGCGAATCGACGGTACGGCGCCGCTTCCCCCCGACGGCCGTCCTTACAACCTCGGTGTTTCGTTCGTATCGGGCGCCAGCGGGCAACCGCTGTCGAACGTGCAGGTGCGGCTGCGACGGCATGGACGCGTGCTCGTCGAATTCAAGGCAACGGGGCCACGCTGCCTGTTCAGCGTGCCCGATGCCAGTTATCGGGTCGAAGGGACTTATCAGGGCGCCACCCAGTTCGCGGTCGTCGAAACGGGCGCACTCACCACGCAGTTGCGGTGGTGAACGTCAGTCGAATCCGCGTGGCGCTGGCACGTGCTCGCTTCGTGCATTGCAATCCGTCGAATCGAGGAGGATTGAATGACTCGTGCAGAACGACCGGACGGCTCGCCCAACCGTCAGCCGAAACCTGCCTGGGGCCCCGGAAAGAATGCGGCGCTCAGCATCATTGCGTTTGCCGCGATCTTCGGTGGCTTTGCGTACGTCCAGCGCGACGCGGGAGTCGGCCATGCAACCATGACGCACGACATCGCCGGCATGATCGGCACCGCCGTCGGAAAGTATCGCGAGGCCATCGCGACCGCCACGGCCAACGCCTCCGACACGGCGTCGACCACCGCGCAGGCCGAGCCGGTTACACCTGCCGTGCCGGGTACGCGGTATGCGTCGGCAACGCCTGCCGTGTCGGCCGCGGCAGCACCGGCCGTGCCGCCACGAACGATCGCCCGCGCCGCCGCGAAACACCCGCACCCCGCGCACGTGCCGTCCACGACGCTCGCGGCCAGCGGCCGCGCGGCCCGCCCCGGCGACACGCACCGGACGTCGCGTTCGCAGACGCTGGCGCGCACTGAAAAACACACCGACCGCACGCCGCGACGGCAGCCGCAATCGTATATCGCCGATTCGGCGCACATGGAGGCCACCAGCATCACGCACGACGAACTGGAAGGCGCACGCGCACTGGCTCGGGCGCGCTGGTGCGCACGGGTCGACGAATGGAATTGCGTGGAGCAGAACGCGAGCCGCGCGCTCGCCATCGACCCGACGAACAGCGAATCGCGCGCGCTGCTCGGACAAGCGATCCGCAATCGCCTGTAAACCGGGCGTCGCCGGGCGTGCAACCGATGTGATCGTTTCAGAGTGAGGAGACATCGTGGCCAACAATCGTAGACAACAATGCACCATCGCCGCTCCGACCAACCGGCGGATCCTCCTGCACGCGCCGTTGCTGTTGCTGCTCGTTGCGTCCGGCTCCTGCCTTGCCGCCGAAGGCGACGCGGAACCGGGCGGCGCGAGCGAAATCGCCGGCGCCCGCGGCGCGCCGGATGCGCTGTCGCCCGACATGCAACCGACGGCGGCGTCGCTGCAGGTCGCCCAGGGTCGGAGCGCCCTGCCCCCGCAAGCGCCGACGCCCATCGCGCAGGCATCGGATGCGTCGATGCAGATCGCGCAGGCGTCGGATGCGCAACCGCAGACGATGCCGACCACGGTCGTCGTGGACCCGGACGTCGCGCAGCCGAGCGAACCGGCGCCGGGCGCGCAGCCGTCGAGCGTGCCGATCCAGATCGCCCAGGCGACCGATACCACGCCGTCGAGCAGGCCGCCACCGGCCGAACCGATGCCGAGTGCCCCGATGCAGTCGACCCAGGCATCCGACACCACGCCGTCAAACACGCCGGCACCCGTCGCGCATGCATCGGACGCGCCGATCGGGATCGCTCAGGCCGCGAACCCGCAGCCGCCCGAAACACCCGTGCAAACTACGGCGGCAACGTCCGGCACTCCTGCGTCCAGTTCATCCGTCCCGGTCGCGCACTCGCCGGAGCCGCCGCAACCTGCGCAGGCCGCAACCACCGCGCCGCCGAATGCGCCGACGCAAACCGCGCAGGCCTCCGGCACCCCGATGCCGGGCTCGCCTGCGCCCGTTACCCAGACACCGGGCTCGCCGCCCCCGTCGTCCCAGGCGCCGAATTCACAGACGCCCGGCGTCCAGCTGCCCGGCGAACCGACGCAACGATCGCAAGGCCCCGACGTCGAAACGCCGAATGCGCAGGCGCCGAACCTGCGTACCGCCGACGTCGCGACCGTGCGCAACGACGTGTTCGGCCTCGCGGCGGGCGGCGGCGCGATCAAGGCGCTCGAAGAAGCGAAGGCACGGCCCGATGCGTTCTCCGCCGTCGACGTCGCACAACTGGAAGAACTGGCGATTCGCCAGCAGGTGCGCGGCGGACGTGACAAATCCCGCTCGATGACGAGTTCCGACCGCTTCGACGGCCTCGACAGCGCGCTGCGCGCGGCGGACGACCTCGACAAGCGGATGCCGGCCACGCCCGATTATTCGCCGGTCAGGACGGCGCTCGCGGGCGACCGCACCGTCGCCCTTGCAGCGCGCGGCGACATGAAGACGGCCGTCGCGACGTTCGAGACGATTCCGCCCGACGCGGAGATCTCGATCGACGCGCTGGCGGCCGTCGGCGACGCCTACCTCTACCTGAGCGAACCGGCCAAGGCGAACGCCGTGTACCAGCGCGCGCTGAAGCAGGCAACCGCGGCGCCGACCGACCGCGCGACCCGCGGCTTCCAGTACGGCGCACGCACGCGTCCGATCGAACTGCGCGAAGGGCTGTTCTGGTCGTACGTCGACCAGGGACGCGCGGCGGACGCGCAGCAGGTGCTCGACGACATCGGCAAGTCGCTGCCGCCGGCCAAGGAGGTGCGCAACTACGGTCCGGAAGAAAGCGACTTTCTGCGCTACTACCGGCTGCGCGCGCAATACCTGATTTACACGGGCCGCGTCGACGAAGGGATCGCCGCGCTCGAGCAGCTCGAGCAGCAGGTGCCGTTCAACGCGGAGGTCCGTGCCGCGCATGCCGACGCGGTGTCGGGCCAGGCGCATCCGCGCCAGGCGATCGCGATGTATCGCGCTTCACTGACCGACCACCCGGACAGCGTCGAAATGCTGGCGGGCCTCGGCCGCGCGGCGCTCACGGCGGACGACTACGCGACCGCGAAGTACGTCGACCAGACGCTGGACGACGTATTTCCGGACAGCGGCGCCGTGCGCGGTTTCAAGCGCGACTACAAGGCATACCGCAGCCCCGTGTTCACGACCGACCTGAGTTACGAGCACGGCAACAGCGCGCTGGCCGACAACAGCTTCACGTCGGACAGCTATGTGTACTCGCAACCGTTCGGCGACAACTGGCGCGTCTTCTCGCACACGTTCTTCGGCTACGCGCAGACCGACTCCGGCAACGTCAGCCGCACGCGCACGGGTGTCGGCGGCGACTACCGGCACGGGCCGCTCACCGTGCAGGGCGAAGTCACGCGCTCGTTCGGCTCGGACGGCCGAACCGGCGGCCGCGGGTCGATCGCGTACGCGCTGAACGACTACTGGACGGTCAGCGCCGGGCTCGACACCAACGACAACTCGCTGCCGTGGAAGGCGTATGCCGCGCACATCTGGGGCCGCTCCGCGAACGTCTCGGTCGTGTACAGGCAGAACGACCGTCGCGAGGTCAAGCTCAGCTACGGCGTGAGCCGCTACAGCGATTCGAACCTGCACCAGGAGATCTCGGCGACCGCCACGCAGCGCGTGTATACCACCGCCAACCAGCTCGTCAACGTATCGCTGGACCTCGGCACCGACAGCAACACGCGCCACGACGCGCCCTACTTCAGCCCGGGCCGCGACTATGCGGCCGCGGCGACCGTCATGCACCAGCTGATGCTGTGGAAGAAGGGCGACATGGCGCTGCAGCAGCGCGTATCGGTGTCGGGCGGCGTGTACAACGAGCGCGGCTTCGGCACCAGCCCGCTGTGGAGCGCGCGCCTCGAGCACGCGTGGACGTTCAAGCACGACATCACGCTGAGCTATGGCGTCGAGGTCAGCAGCCACGCATACGACGGCCAGCGCGAGCGCTCCGAAACCGGCTTCATGTCGGTCAACCTGCCGTTCTAGCAAGGAGATCGCGAATGCAAACCAGACGGACCTTCATGTGCGGATGCCTCGGCACGTTCGCCGCCTGTTCGCTGTTCCCGGGCGTGTCGAACGCCCGGATGATCGACCTGCTGCCGCCGTCCGACCCGGCCGACGGCAAGACGTTTCGCGTGATCTGCATGCATGACGTGCGCGACAACCTGATGGCGTCGTTTTCCTCCGCGTCGGCGATGGTCGACCCGTTCGCGGTCGACACCGGCACGCTGACCGCGATCTTTTCATGGCTGCAGACCAACAACTACCACACCATCACGGTCAGGCAGATCGAGGAATCGCGGCACGGCGGCAAGCCGCTGCCGCCGCGCGCGGTGCTCCTCACGTTCGACGACGGCTACCGCAGCCACTACACGAAAGTGCTGCCGCTGCTCGAACGCTTCAAGTATCCGGCCGTGATGGGCATCGTCACGGCGTGGATCGATGCGCCGCTGGATGCACCGATCCGCATCAGCGACAAGATCCAGGTGCCGCGCGACTACTTCATGTCGTGGGACGAGGTGCAGAAGGTCGGCCAGTCGCACCTCGTCGAGCTCGGCTGCCACACCCACAACCTCCATCACGGCGCGGTCGCGAATCCGCAAGGCAACGAGTTGCCGGCGACCACGTCCCACCTCTACCTGCAGAACGAGAAGCGCTATGAAACCGACGCCGAATTCGAAGCACGCGTGCACGACGACCTGCAGACATGCGTGCGGCAGATCCGCGAACGCACCGGCATCGTTGCACGCTCGATGGTGTGGCCATACGGCGCGGAAAACCAGCCCGTGCGCAAGATATCGACGTCGCTCGGCATGGACATCCAGTTCAGCCTCGATGCCGGCCCGAATACGCCGGACGTGCCACTGGACCGGCTGAGGCGGATCCTGATGATGTACGACGTCGACATCGGCGGGTTCGAGCGCTCGATGCGCGAGCCGGCGTCCAACCGCGGCGACGTCGACGTGCCCGAGCGCATCGTGCAGGTCGATCTCGACCAGGTCTACGATCCCGATCCCGCGCGGCAGGAGGCGAATCTCGGCAAGCTGGTCGAGCGCATCTACCGGATGCAGCCGAAATCGGTGTACCTGCAGGCCTGTGCCGACCCGAAAGGCACGGGCGTGGCCGAAGCGGTGTATTTCCCGAATCGGCACCTGCCGATGCGCGCCGACCTGTTCTCGCGCGCCGCGTGGCAGCTGAACACGCGCTCCAACGTTCAGGTGTACGCGTGGATGCCGGTGCTCGCGTTCCGGCCGCCGCCGGGCAAGCATCAGGGGCTCGAGGCCGTCAGCGCATACGGCGGCGCGCCGGCCCGCGAGAACGGCACGCGCGTGTTCCGGCTGAGCCCGTTCGATCCGGAGGCGCGGCTGATGATCCAGCAGATCTACGAGGATCTCAGCAAGCACGCGTCGTTCAGCGGCATCCTGTTCAGCGACGACGCCGTGCTCGACGACTACGAGGATGCGGGCCGGCATGCGCTGCAGACCTATTCGCAATGGGGGCTGCCGGCCGACGTCGGCAAGATCCGCGAGAACCCCGACCTGATGAAACGCTGGACGCGCCAGAAGTCGCGTTATCTGATCGACCTGACACACCAGCTCGAACAGATCGTGCTGGCGCACCAGAACGTGGGCGACGTGCTGAGCGCGCGCAACATCTTCGCGATGCCGGTGCTCAAGCCCGAGTCGGAAGCGTGGTACGCGCAGAACTACGACGATTTCCTCGCCAACTACGACTACGTCGCGCTGATGGCGATGCCGTACATGGAGCAGGCGAAGGATCCCGAGGGCTGGCTGGACCAGCTCGTGCGTGCCGTCCGTGCGAAGCAGCGCGGCCTGCAGCGCACCGTGTTCGAGCTGCAGTCGTACGACTGGCACGCGCACAAGGACGTGCCGGCCCGCACGCTGCTCGCACAGATGCGGCGGCTGCGCAGCGAGGGCGCGGTGAATTTCGGCTACTACCCGGACAACTTCCTGAACGGCCAGCCGGAGCTCGACGCGATGCGCGACGTGATGTCGCTGAAGTCGCGCCTCGATCCGACCTCGATCAACGCGTTGATGCAGATGCAGCATGCGCAGGGAACCAAAACGCCATGACCACCCACAACATCATTCAGCGCCTGCAGGATTTCGTCTTCTACTACCCGTTCTTCATGTCGTACCTGTGGATGATCGGCGGCGTCGTTCACTACTTCCTGCTCGAGGAAGGCCGCGAGCTGTCGACGCGCACGATCGCGGCGAGCGGCATCCCGAAGATCTCGATCGTCGTGCCGTGCTTCAACGAGGCGGCGAACGCGCGCAGCGTGATCCGCCACCTGAACGCGATGGACTACCCGAACTACGACATCATCGCAGTCAACGACGGCAGCAAGGACCGCACGGGCGAGATCCTCAACGAGCTGGCCGTCGAGATCCCGCGGCTGCTCGTGATCCATCACGCGTGCAACGAAGGCAAGGCTGTCGGGCTCACCACCGCGGCGGCGGTATCGAATGCGGAATACCTGCTCTGCATCGACGGCGACGCGCTGCTCGCGCATGACGCGATCGGCTGGATGCTCGAGCATTTCCTGACGGATCCGGGCGTCGGCGCGGTCACCGGCAACCCGCGCATCCGCACGCGCACGTCGCTGCTGGGGCGCATGCAGGTCGGCGAATTCTCGTCGATCGTCGGGCTGATCAAGCGCACGCAGCAGGTGTACGGCCGCATCTTCACGGTGTCGGGCGTGATCACGATGTTCCGCAAGACCGCGCTCGCCGATGTCGGCTACTGGAGCTCGGACATGCTGACCGAGGACATCGACATCAGCTGGAAACTGCAGTGCCGCGACTGGCGCGTCGTGTACGAGCCGCACGCGCTCAGCTGGATCCTGATGCCCGAGACGCTGAAGGGGCTCTACCGGCAGCGGCTGCGCTGGGCGAAGGGCGGCATCCAGGTGCTGCTCAAGTACGCAGGCACGCTCGCGCGGCCGACGCAGATGATGATGTGGCCGCTGTTCGTCGAGTATCTGATCGGCATCGCGTGGGCCTATTCGATGTCGTTCATCCTGCTGCTCGCGCTGGTCGACGTCGTCTACCCGCTTCCGAAGGACTGGCATGTGTCGGTGGTGCCGCACTGGCACGGGATGCTGCTGGTCGCGACCTGCATCCTGCAGCTGATCATCGGCAGCATGATCGATCGTCGCTACGACGAAAAACTCCTGATGTATTTCCTTGACACCGTCTGGTACCCCGTCGCGTTCTGGCTGATCAGCATGGTCACCACCGTCGTCGCCCTGCCCGCCGTCGTATTGCGGGGCCGCGGCAAGCGCGCCGTTTGGGTCAGTCCCGACCGAGGCATTCAACATGAAGAACGCACCGATTATTGACCTTTCCCTGCGCGCCCCGAGCGAACTGATCGCCGAACACGGCGGCGTCGTCGGGCCCGTGCTCGTCGCGTGGTTCCGCCTCGTGCGGCCCGCGCTGGTCGGGGGGGGTGTGGGCGTCGATCTGCATCTACACGTACCGCTACCTGCTGCCGTTCAACCAGGCCGAGATGCCGATCGAGCAGATCGTGTTCTACGTGACGAGCATCGCGCTGATCGCCGGCACGATCGTCACGTGGCTGATCGCGGGACGCGTCGTGCATCCGCTCGCGTACCGGTTGCGCGCATCGAAGATGCTGCGGCGCTCGGCCAGCGTGAAGATGCGCTCGGTGCCGCCGACCGCGCTCGCGGGCGCCCGCCGGCGCGGCGCGCGGCGCACGACACGCATTCTCGTCGCGTCGCACGACGCGAACGGCTCGATCTCCGGCATCGAATGGGTAGCCCACGCGGGGCCGCAGCCCCGCGAATAAGTCAGCGGAGACGCGCCGGACGCGATGCATGCCGCACGACGCGACACCGCTCCCGAATTCGCGCCGTCGCGTGTCCCGCGTCGGCCGGCAACTTCCTTTAGACGAGGTGAATCATGTGCGGAATCGTCGGAGCAAGCGGCCTGCACAATCAGGTGCCGCAACTGGTCAATGCACTGAGCCGACTCGAGTATCGCGGCTACGATTCGTGCGGCATCGCCGTGCAGGACGAAGGCCGCCTGCGCAGCGAACGCACGCTGCGGCGCGTGGCGGACCTGCAGGACCGCGTGCTGACGCTGGGCCTCGAAGCGCAGACGTGCATCGCGCACACGCGCTGGGCGACGCACGGCGCGCCGTCGGAAATGAACGCGCATCCGATCATGTCGGGCGACACGATCGCGGTCGTACACAACGGGATCATCGAAAACCACGATGCGTTGCGCGCCGAACTGAAGGAGCGCGGCTACACGTTTCGCGGCGAGACCGACACCGAGGTGATCGCGCACCTGATCCACAGCCTCTATCGCGACGACCTGTTCGATTCGGTCAGGCATGCCGTCAAGCGGCTGCACGGCGCGTATGCGATCGCGGTGCTGAGCGCGCGCGAGCCCCAGCGCCTCGTCGCCGCGCGCGCCGGCTCGCCGCTCGTGATCGGCATCGGCGCCGAACAGAACTACCTCGCGTCGGACTGCGCGGCGCTCGGCGACCTGACCGACCGCTTCGTCTACCTGGAAGACGGCGACGTCGCGCTGATCACGCCGGACCGCATCGACGTGGTCGACGCGATCGGGAGCGCGGTACAGCGTCCGCTGTGCCTGGTCAAGGCGCGCGATAACGACGCCGCGCTCGGCCCGTATCAGCACTTCATGCAGAAGGAGATCTTCGAACAGCCGAAGGCGATCGCCGCCACGATCGATGGCATCGACGCGATCTCGCCCGCGCTGTTCGGCGGCAGCGACAGCGCGCGTGCGCTGCTGTCGAAGACCCGGAGCGTGCTGCTACTCGGCTGCGGCACCAGCTACTACGCGGGCCTGACGGCGAAATACTGGCTCGAGGGCATCGCGGGCATTCCGGCGCAGGTCGAGATCGCGAGCGAATACCGCTACCGCGACACCGTGCCCGATCCGCGCACGCTGGTCGTCGGTATTTCGCAGTCCGGCGAAACCGCCGACACCATCGGCGCGATCGAGCGCGCGCGCGCGATGGGCCAGGATCTGTCGATGGCGATCTGCAACGTGGCGACCAGCTCGATCGCGCGCGGCGCGCCACTCAGCTTCCTGACACGCGCCGGCATCGAGCTCGGCGTCGCATCGACCAAGGCGTTCACGACGCAGCTCGTCGCGCTGTTCGTGCTGACGCTGACGCTCGCGCAGCAACGCGGCCGGCTCGATGCGGCGCATGTCGCGATGCACCTGAAGAAACTGCACGAACTGCCAGCGCGCATCGGTCACGCACTCGCCTTGGAAACGCAGATCATGGGCTGGGCCGCGAAGTTCGCGCGCACCGAGAACGCGCTGTTCCTCGGGCGCGGCATTCACTATCCGATCGCGCTGGAAGGTGCACTGAAGCTCAAGGAAGTGTCGTACATCCATGCGGAAGGCTATCCGGCCGGCGAACTGAAGCATGGCCCACTCGCACTCGTCACGAGCGCGATGCCGGTCGTCACGATCGCGCCGGACGACCGCCTTTTCCAGAAACTGAAGTCCAACATGGCCGAGGTGCGCGCACGCGGCGGACGGCTGTACGTGCTCGCGGGCCATCATCTCGAGATCGACGCCGACCGCGACACGCACCTGATCCGCGTGCGCGAATCGGGCGACGCGCTGTCGCCGATCGTCAACGTGATCCCGTTGCAGCTGCTCGCGTATCACGTCGGGTGCGCGCGCGGCGCCGACGTCGACAAGCCGCGCAACCTCGCGAAATCGGTCACCGTCGAATGATGCAACGGCCGGTCACGACGCAGGTCGCCACCGTGCGCTCGCATGCGGGCGGGCGCGCCGCCGCGTGGCGTGTCGCGACCGTACTCTGCGGTGCGTGTTGTGTCGTCGCAGCACCGACATGCGCGTATGCCGGCACGCCGGCCGTGCACACCGTCACCGTGCAGGCGCCCGCATCGCCGCAGGACAGCGGCGACCCGCGGCGCTTCATGCACGGAATCGGCGTGGCCGACGCAGGCGACGGCCGGCGCTGGGTGTTCTTCAGCAGCTCCGGCATCGTGCCGCGCGGCGCGCTGCGCAACGGCAACTGGCCGCACGACGTGTACGTCGGCGAATGGCTGCCGGGCAAGCCGCGTCTGCTGCGCGTCCATCCATTCATCAGCCGTCCGGAAGCGCAGGAGCCCGTGTCGATCGCGCAGAATCCGCGCGGCGACATCTTCGTCACGTTCGAGGACGGCTGGAATGCGCCGCAGGAGGTCAGCCAGCGCTATGGCGTCTATCGGCGCGACCTCAAGCCGATCAAGCCCTACCCGAACGACGTCGAGGCGGGCGGTCACTCCGGGCATGTCGCCTCGGTGGGCGAACGCTTCGTCGTGTTCTATTCCGCCGACTGGATCGATGGCGGCGGCGTCGACAACCTCGGCACCGGCAACGGCGTCTACGTGAAAACCTACGATGCCGACGGACGCGTGCTGAATCACGTGCCGGTCGCGCCGCACCATCGAGAATGGTGGCCCGTGGTCGCCGGCTCGCCGCACCGCGCGCTGCTCGTCTGGCAGAAATACATCGAGGGCAGCACGGATGCGACGCTCGAATACGCGATGTTCGATCCGGTCACGGCGAAGCTCGACAAGCTCGGGCCGCTGAGCGACGCGATCCAGTACTACGTGTATTCGTCCACCTACGTGCCGGCGATCGACCGCTTCGTCGTCGTCACGACGACGGCGGACAATCGCGGCGTCGCGACGCTGATCGACCCGGACGGCCGCCGCCTCGCGACGCTCGACTGCCTGCCGGCGTCGGTGCGGGAATCCGGGATCGGCGTCGACGGCACGCATGCGTACGTGCCGACCCGCGACGGACGGCTGCTGACGCTGACGCTTTCGCCAACCGGCATGTCGGTGAGCGGCGCGCAGCGCTCGCCGATTCCGTGGGGCTCGACCGGCATCGCCGGGTTCACGGCACGCGGCGGGACGATGCATTTCGTGTCGCTGACGCCGTCCGGGACGCGCGAGGCCGATTTCGACACGGCACGGGAAACGCCTTTGCCGAAGGCCGACGCGCAGTGTTCGACGCATTGACGGCGACGCGAACGGCTCCCGACCGACACGGACGCCCCGTGGGATTGAGCCGCCGGCCGAGTCGCGCAACGCGATCCCGCACGCGTCGGGCAACTCGATAGCCCCGCACGCTGCCACCGGCCGGCGCGATCCCTGCCACTGCGCCGATCCCGCGTCGAAGTCGCCAGCGTCGCGCGTACCGGATAGACTGTCGCTCGATTCCATCCATCGGCCGCGTGCTCGCCCCTGCCGCCGCCGGTACGCCCCAACGGAGAACGAATGCTGAAGCGCCGGTGGTTTTCGCTGTTGCTGATGACGGTGTGCCTGATCGCGACGCGCGCGTCCGCGCAGGACGCGCTCGAACTCGAGACCGACGGCACGCCTCGAGTGTTGACGCGCCAGGCGCTGCTCGCGCGCGTCGACGCAACGGACATCCACGTGCCGCACGACATTGCGTACGGCCGGCCGATGACGTTCCGCGCGGTGCCGTTCGCCGCCCTGCTCGGCGACACGCCGCTTCCCGCAAACGGCGTGCTCGAAACGCGCGCAGCCGACGGTTTCGCCGCGCAGCTACCGCTGGATCTCGCGCGCCGCCGTGCGCCGGCCGGCGCCGTCGCGTGGCTCGCGATCGAGGATCCGGCGCATCCGTGGCCGAAGCTGCCCGGCAAGCAGGTCAGCGCCGGGCCGTTCTACCTGGTTTGGCTCGGGCCGGACGCATCGTCGGTGCGCGGCGAGCAGTGGCCATATCAGATCGTGCGCATCACGATCGAATCGTCGCCGCTCGCGCGCTGGCCGTCGCTCGCCGTCGATCCGGCGCTGCCGGCGAACGATCCGGCCCGTGCGGGCCAGCGCCTGTTCGTCACGCAATGCCTCGCGTGCCATCGCCTCGACGGCGCGGGCAGCAGCCATGCCGGCCCCGACCTGAACGCGCCGATGAATCCGGTCGACTACTTCCAGCCCGCCGCGCTGCGCCGCTACATCCGCAACCCGGCATCGGTGCGCGACTGGCCGGGCCGCGTGATGCCGGCGTTCCCGCCCGATCAGCTGAGCGACCGGGAGCTCGACCAGATCGTCGCGTATCTCGCGTATATGGCGCGGCGCAAGGCGGGCAAGTAAGCCGCGCCCGTCACGCGCGCATCACGCGCCCGGTTCCTGCGCGCTCCGCAACACCGCGCGCAGCAGCACGTCGGCGCCCGCCGCCGACCATTCCGGCGTGATCGCCTCGGCCTCGTTATGGCTCAGGCCGTCGACGCACGGCACGAAGATCATGCCGGTCGGCGCGACGCGTGCGATGTAGCACGCGTCGTGACCCGCGCCGGACACGATGTCCATGTGCGGCAGCCCGAGCGCCTGGGCCGCATCGCGCACCGCGTCGATGCAGCGCGGCGCGAACGGCACCGGCGGGTACGTGAAGATCTGCTCGATCCGCGCACCGAGGCCGGCTTCGGCCGCGACGCGCGCCAGTTCCGCACGCAGCGCCATATCGAGCTCGTCGAGCACCATATCGTCAGGATGACGAAACTCGACCGTAAAGAAGCAGCCGCCCGGCACCGTGTTGCGCGAATTCGGCCGCGCCTCGATCATCCCGACCGTCGCGCGCGCGTGCGGCGCATGGCGACGACCGAGCGCATCGACGAATTCGATCATCCGCGCGGCACCCACCAGCGTGTCGCGCCGGAATTCCATCGGCGTCGTGCCCGCGTGCGCGTCGATGCCCGTCAGCGTCACCTCGTACCAGCGCTGCCCCTGCCCGGCCGTCACGACGCCGATCGTCTTGCCGGCCCGTTCGAGAATCGCGCCCTGTTCGATATGCAGCTCGTACGCCGCATGCACCGGATAGCCGCCGACGGGCTCGGCACCCGCGTAGCCGATTCGCGCGAGTTCCTCGCCGATCGTCCTGCCTGCGCCGTCGGTGCGCGACAGCCCGTATTCGAGCGGATAGACGCCCGCGAACACGCCGGCCGATATCATCGCCGGCGCAAAACGCGAACCTTCCTCGTTGGTCCAGATCACGACGTCGATCGGGCGCTCGGTCTCGATGCCCGCATCGTTCAGCGCGCGCACGACCTCGAGGCCGCCGAGCACGCCGTAGATGCCGTCGTAGCGGCCGCCGGTCGGCTGCGAATCGGCGTGCGATCCGGTCATGACCGGCGCGGCGTCGGGATTGCGGCCCGCGCGGCGCGCGAACACGTTGCCCATCCGGTCCACGCGCACCGTGCAGCCGGCGTCTTGCGCCCACTGCACGAACAGGTCGCGCGACTCGCGATCGAGGTCGGTCAGCGCGAGACGGCAGACGCCGCCCTTCGGCGTCGCGCCGATCTGCGCCATCCGTTCGAGCGACGCCCACAGCCGCGCGCCGTCGACGCGCGGCGCGTCCGCGAGATCGTCACGCATTGCCGGCCTCCGGGGCATCGTCGCGCGGCGCCGCCTGCAGTGCATAACGGAAATCGCAGCGCTTGCCGCCCTGCATGATCGTGCTCGTGCGCGTGAGTGCGATGTCCGGCGCATAGCCCTGGATGAAATAGCTGTCGCGCGCGCAGCTCAGCAGGTGACCGATCTCGCCGAGCCCCATCGCGTGGTACATCTCCGCGTAGCTGCAGCGATGCACGTCGTAGTCGTAGTGCGCATCGTCCGCGCGATGCACCTCGACCTCGAGCGCGTCGTCCTTCTCCCACAGCACCTGCAGCGCGACGAACGATCGCACACTCGTGCCGTCGGGCTCCTGCGCGGCGAACGTGCGGCCCGCGTCGACGGCCGCGCCGCGCACGGCTTCCGCGATCACGGCCTGCGCGCGCTCGGTGCCGAATTCGCGCTTCATGATCTCGTAGATCGGCTTGATGATTTCCGCTTCGATGCGGCGCCGCGCGAGGATGCCGAGCCGCGTGTCCTCGGGTGCCGCCGTGGATGCATGTGTCGTGTTGGTCATGGGATTCGTCTCCGTCGTCATTTCGTTGCGGGGTGCGCGCCGCCGAGCACGTCGACGACGGTCCACTTGCCGCCGCGCACCTGGTAGATCGTGAATGCAGGGTCCTTCAGATTGCCTTCGGCGTCGAACGCGACCCGGCCGGTCACGCCGGGCCGGTCGATCGCGTGCACGGCCGCGACCAGCTTCGCCGTCTGCGTCGTGCCGGCCTTCTGCGCGGCCGCGATCAGCGTGGCAGCCGCGTCGTACGCGAACGGGGCGTGCAGCTCGATCGGCGCGTGAAAGCGTGCGCGGTACTGCGTGTCGAACGCCTTGCCGCCCGGCATCCGGTCGAGCGGCAAGCCCGGTTCGAGTGCCGTCACGCCGTCACCGTCCTTGCCCGCGAGCGACAGGAAGGTCTGGCTCACGAAGCCGCCCGCGCCGAGCAGCGGCGCGTTCACGCCGAGCTGGCGCATCCGGCGCGCGATCGGCGCGGCCTGCGCGTCGAGCCCGCCGAAGAACACGAGATCCGCGCGCTTGCCCTTGATCGCGGTCAACACGCCGCTGAAGTCGGTCGTCTTGTCGTTCACGTACTGGCGATCGACGATCGTGACGCCGTTCGCCTGCACGCCCTTGATGAACTGATCGGCGAGCCCCGCGCCGAACGACGTGCGATCGTCGATCACCGCGATGCGCTTCGCCTTCAGCGTCTTCACCGCATAGGCGCCGGTGAAGTTGCCGCCCGCATCGTCGTGACCCATGATCCGGAAGGCCGTCGCGTAGCCCTGCTGCGTGTACGGGTGGCCGGTGGACGCCGGCGCGATCTGCGGAATGCCCGCATCGCGGTAGATGCGCGACGCCGGCACGCTGCAGCCCGTGTTCCAGTGACCGACGACGCCGATCACGTGCTGGTCGACGAGCTGCTGCGCGACCGCGACGGCCGTGCGCGGATCGGATTGATCGTCCGCCGCGACGAGCTTGTAGACGACCGGCTTGCCGCCGATGCTCGGATGCTTCGCGTTCGCGTCGTCGATCGCAAGCTGCGCGCCGTTCTGCAAGTCCTTGCCGATCCGCGCGGACGGGCCGGTGAGCGGCGCGGCGAGACCGATCAGGATCGTCTGCGGCGCGGACTGCGCGTAGGCGGGAGCGGCGGCGATCAGCGCGGCCGCGGAGAATGCGAGGCCGGCGGGGAGAAATGCGATTTTCATGTGTGGGGATCGGTGATTTGGCTCAAAACATGAAAAATATTAAATATTCATCATCAGCACCCCAAATACTCAATTGTTGGATGCTTATGCCATTCCCGACACAATAACGTAATCCCCTGTAAATACGGGATATTTTCGTGTTGTGGTTCACCCTGATTTTTCGATAAAATTCGACACATGAAAAATATCGAACAATTGCCTCACGATCCACCGCTACGCGCCGTCCGCGCGTTCGAGGCATTCGCGCGTCTCGGCTCGGTCACCGCGGCGGCGCACGAGCTCGACATCACGCCGTCCGCGGTGAGCCACCAGCTGCAGCTGCTCGAAGCGTTCATCCAGACGCCGCTGACGGTGCGCGAAGGCAGGCTGCTCGCGCTCACCGATGAGGGGCGCGACTACTACCGCTCGATCAGCGCCGCGTTCTCGGTGCTGCGCAGCGCGACGCGCTTCGTGCGCGACCGGTCGTCGCTGCGGCAGATCACGATCAGCCTGATTCCGCTGCTCGGTATCGGCTGGTTCATTCCGCGGCTGCACGCGTTCCTCGCCGACAACACCGATGTCGACGTGACCGTGCTGTATGCGCATCACCGTAACTATCGAAGCGACGCGTCCGACCTGTCGATCCGCTTCGGCACCGGCGACTGGCCCGGCTACCGCTGCGAGCGGCTGCTGCCGGGCGCGATGGTGCCAATGTGCAGCCCGTCGTTCCTGAAGCGCCACGGGCCGTTCCGCACACCGGCCGATCTCGCGCGGGCGCCGCTCGTGCACGACGAGGATCGCAGCGCCTGGGTCAACTGGCTGCAGGGCGCCGGCGTGCGGCACGTGTCGCACGCGGTGGGACCGATGTTCGAGGACGGCCAACTGACGCTGAGCGCGGCGCGCGCGGATCTCGGCGCGGCGCTGCTGCGCGCGCCGCTGGTCCAGCGCGAACTGGCGAACGGCGAACTCGTGAAGCTGTTCGACCACGCGCTCGACGACGGCCGCGACTACTACCTGTGCACGCGCGAGGATGCGGACATGCCGGACGGCGCGAGACGGCTGGCCGAATGGCTCAGGCGGATGGCTGCATAAGCGCGCGGGCCGCTCGCAGGCGGGCCTTCGCACGATTCACAAGGCGCGCCGCATCCGCTTGTCCGATGCGATCGTCCGGGCATCCACGCAAGTGAACCGCCTGCTGCGCGTATCGCGCGACATGTGGGCCATCCCCGTCATCGAACCCGACGTGCGCGCACCCTGACGGATCTGGCGGGCGCGGTGCGTCGCGCGTACCGCCGCCCGCCGTTGCGTCACACCGCCCGCCCCCATCCGCGCTCGACCGCATGGGCGACCGTCGCGCGCGCCAGCTCCTGCGTGCTGTCGACCAGCGCGAACGGTGCATCTGGCAACGCGCGCGCCGCGATCGGAATTTCCGTGCAGCCCATCACCGCCACGCCCACGTCCCGTCTTGCCAGTGCCTCGAGCGCGCGCGACAGGCATCGCACCGACGCAGCGATCTTCCCCGCCTTGACCGCCGCGATGCACGCGGCGATATCGCGCTGCGCGGCCACGCCCGGCATCACCGGCTCGAACCCGCGCGCACGCAGCGCCGTCTGGTAGAAGCCCGACACCAGCGTGCCGCCCGTGGCGAGCACAGCGACGCGCCGCACGCCTGCCGGCAACGCGGCCACCGACGCATCGACGATATGCAGAATCGGCGCCGCGCTGTGTTCGCGCAGCGGCGCATACCAGTGATGCGCCGAATTGCACGGAATCGCGATCACGTCGACGCCGCAGCGGTTCAGCAGCGCGATGCCGTCGAGCAGCGCCGGCAGCGGATCGGTCCCGCCGTCGATGATCGCGCGCGAGCGATCGGGCGTTCGCGTCAGGTTCGCGACGATCATCGGCAGGTGCTCCTGGTCGCAGCGCGCGCGTGTCAGGCAAATCACGCGATGCATGAAGTCGACCGTGGCCAGCGGCCCCATTCCGCCCAGTACGCCGACGAGTGCCATGACGCCTCCTTCACGCGCGCGGCGGCCGCGCGCAGATCGCGGATACGACGGCCGAGTTGCCGATCACCAGCAACAGCGTCCGAAATATTTCGCAGAACGGATCGATCGCCGCGAACAACACCAACGCGGCCTCGAACGGCAGGTGCAGCGCCGCGCACACCATGCCGGCGAGCGACACCGTCACGACGCCCGACGTGCCCGTCGACGCGAATCCGGCGAGCACCGACGCGACCAGCACGACGCAAAGCTCGCCGGGGCCGAGCGACCGTTCGTAGAGTTGTGCGACGAACATCGTCGCGCTCGCGTAATAAACCATCGGCCCGACGCGCAGCAGCGACACGGCAAGTGGAACGACCAACTCGACGCGCGCGCGGGCAAAGCCGAATCCGTCGGCCAGGCATTCGATCATGCTCGGCATGCACGCCACGCTGCTGCGCGTGGCGAGCGCCATCGCGAACGGCGTGCGCAACCCGGCGAGTGTCTCGGCCAGCGTCGCGCCCGAGCGCTTCCAGATCACGACGATCGAGGCCGCGATCAGCACGAGCGCGACGACGGCGAACGCGGCGACGAAGCGGACCATCGCCTCGAGCGGCCCGAATCCCGACGTGCCGATCTGTGCGGCGCCGCCGCAGAACAGCACGATCGGCGTCGGATACGCGAGCCAGTGCATGATCTTCTGGCACGTGAAATAGACGGTCTCCAGCGTCTGGCTCAGCGCCGCCGAGATGCTCGCCGGCACGCGTCCCGAAGCGAAGCCGAAGAACAGCGAGAACACCAGCGCCTTCAGTGTGTCGCCGCTCGCGAGCGCCGCGAAGAAGTTGCCGGGCACCAGCGCGATCAGCATGTCGGCAAGGCCCGACGACTTCTCCGCGGGATCGGTGCCGTACAGCGTCATCACGGTGTCGCTCGCCGCACCGTCGCTGCCGACCAGCGCGCCGAACGCCTTCAGCGTCGCGTTCGACAGATGCTCGCCCGGCCGCATCGCGACCAGAACGACCGCGCCGACCGCCACGACGAACACCGACGCGCAGCCGAAGATCGCGATCACGCGCATCACGAGATCCGACGCACTGCCATCGCGCAGCAGTCGCTGCAAGCTGAAGATCACGGCGGCCGTCATGAATGGCAGCGCCGTCATCTTCAGCAGGCCGACGTACACCTGGCCCACGTAGTCGAACTTCGGCGCGGCGGCCGGCCACAGCACGCCCGCCATGATCCCGAGCGCGAGGCTGCCGAACACCGTCAGCGGATGGATCGCGAGCGCATGCAGCCGCGCGATGCGGGGCATGATCCTGATGTTCTCGTCCATGTTCATGTCAGCGGCCCATCGCGTCGAGCAAGGATTTCACGTCGAGCCGCCTGCTGCGCTCGGCCAGGAACTGATTGACGAACGCGAGCAGCGTCGGCGTGGACACCGGCACGCCGACGGCAAGCGCGTCGGTGAGGTCGTCGAAGGTCGCGACGCGCAAGCGGATCGGCGCGGTCGGGTCTTCCTGCATCACGAGCTTGATCGCGAGTTCGTCGCGATACACGGCCGTGACCGCGCCGGCGTTCAGTGCGTCGAGCGTCGCCGGCCAGCTCGGGTAGGTACGCACCCGCGCAGCCGGGAAGTCGGTGCGCACGTATTCCGCGTAGGCCGACCCGGCGACGACGCCGATCGTGCCGCGGTAATCGCGCACGACTTCCGGCAGCGGGCGCCCTTTCGCGAGTTCCGCGAAGCTGACGCGATTGATCAGCAGCGCGCGCCGCAGGCTGATGTACGGCGTGCTGAAGCGGACCACCTGCGCACGCGGCAACGTGCGCGACAGCTTGCTGATCGCGACGTCGGCCTGCCCGGTCGCGATCAGCTGAACGACGTCGTCGAAGGTGCGCGCATCGCGGTCGAACTGCACGGACACGCCGAGCTTTTTCGCGAGTTCGTCGGCGAGATCGATGTCGACGCCCGCCAATGCGCCGTTGCGCGACATGAAGAACGGCGGCTGATCGACGCCTAGCACCGCGACGACGAGCGTGCCGCGCGTGACGATGCGGGCGAACTCGGGCGCGAGCAGCCGGCCGTCGGGCATCTGCACGAGCCCGGTCGACGTGGTGGCCGGCGTCGCCGTCGCGGCCGGCGTGGAGGCATCGAGGGCGAGCGCCGGCGCGGCGCACGACACGGTCACGAGTGCGCAGGCCGCACCGCGCAAGAGCCGATGCAGGCAGCGCCCCTCGGGAACGATCTCGCGGAACCATGCAGGCAGTGCACGGATCGCGCGTCCGGAAAAGAGATTCATGGCGGCAGTGGGACGGAGAGTGTCTGACGACCGCGCAACCGTTCGTGCCGAACGGGCGCCGGGCCCTTGCGCGGGGTGCGTCGCCGTCGCCCGGCGCCGCGCCCTCCCGCACGCCCAATGTGTCAGAAGCGCCGGCTGGCCGAAATCCGCCGGAAGGCCCGGCCCGGATGGCACGGGCCGACCGGACGGCCCGCCGCGACGGGGCCGGAAGCAGATAGAAATTCCCGATGCCGCGGATTAATACAAGCAATTTCACAAGCCAGGGGTGAACCCGGATACTGGCAACACTTCATCAACACCCAAGCAAAGGAACTCGCAAGATGCCGATCATCAACACCCAAATCAAACCGTTCAAGGCAACCGCATACCACAACGGCGATTTCGTGCCCGTGTCCGAAGAGAACTTCAAGGGCAAGTGGTCCGTCGTCGTGTTCTACCCGGCCGACTTCACGTTCGTCTGCCCGACCGAGCTGGGCGACCTCGCCGACCGCTACGCGGAATTCCAGAAGCTGGGTGTCGAAATCTACGGCGTGTCGACCGATACGCACTTCACGCACAAGGCATGGCATGACACGTCGGAGACGATCGGCAAGATCAAGTACCCGATGATCGGCGACCCGACGCTCACGCTGTCGCGCAACTTCGACGTGCTGATCGAGGAAGAAGGGATGGCGCTGCGCGGCACGTTCGTGATCAACCCGGAAGGCGAGATCAAGCTGTGCGAAATCCACGACAACGGCATCGGCCGCGACGCAGGCGAACTGCTGCGCAAGGTGCAGGCCGCGCAATACATCGCGGCACACCCGGGTGAAGTGTGCCCGGCCAAGTGGACGCCGGGTGCGGAGACGCTGACCCCGTCGCTCGACCTGATCGGCAAGATCTGACGATCGCGCCGCGCGCCTCGCACGAGGCGCGCGCGTCACGCGAATGCGGGCCGTTTCGTGCGGCCCGCGCCCTCCTCCGGCACGACGTGCCCGACCAGAATCATCAATACGGAATCCGAAACGCCATGCTCGACGCCAGTCTCAAGAACCAACTGAAGGCGTACCTCGAAAAGATCACGCGCCCGATCGAACTCGTCGCGTCGCTGGATGACAGCGCGAAATCGCAGGAACTGCTTGCGCTGCTGAACGAGATTGCGTCGCTGACGTCGCGCGTGACCGTAACCGAACGCCGCGACGATGCCGAGCGCAAGCCGTCGTTCTCGATCGGCGAACCCGGCAAGCCGGCCGGCATCCGCTTCGCCGGCATCCCGATGGGCCATGAATTCACGTCGCTCGTGCTCGCGCTGCTGCAGACGGGCGGCCATCAGCTCAAGCTCGACGACGACGTGATCGAACAGATCCGCGCGCTCGACGGCGACTACGCGTTCGAGACGTATTTCTCGCTGTCGTGCCAGAACTGCCCGGAAGTCGTGCAGGCGCTGAACGTGATGTCGCTGATCAACCCGCGCATTCGCCACGTCGCGATCGACGGCGCATTGTTCCAGAACGAGGTCGAAGCGCGCCAGATCATGGCCGTGCCGACGATGTTCCTGAATGGCGAATCGTTCGGCCAGGGCCGCAGCAGCGTGAAGGAAATCCTCGCGAAGCTCGATACGGGCGCGAGCGCCCGCGCCGCGAAGTCGCTCGAGAACAAGCCGGTGTTCGACACGCTGATCGTCGGTGGCGGCCCGGCCGGTGCGGCCGCCGCGATCTACTCGGCGCGCAAGGGCATCGCGACGGGCGTCGTCGCCGAGCGCTTCGGCGGCCAGGTGCTCGACACGATGGCGATCGAGAACTTCGTGTCGGTGCAGGAAACAGAGGGACCGAAGTTCGCCACGGCGCTCGAACAGCACGTGAAGCAGTACGACGTCGACATCATGGACGTGCAACGCGCCGACGCGCTGATCCCGGGCGACGTGCACCAGATCCGCCTCGCGAACGGCGCGGTGCTGAAGGCGAAGACGATCATTCTCGCGACCGGCGCGCGCTGGCGCGAAATCAACGTGCCGGGCGAGCGCGAATACCGCAACCGTGGCGTCGCATACTGCCCCCACTGCGACGGCCCGTTGTTCAAGGGCAAGCGCGTCGCGGTGGTCGGCGGCGGCAACTCGGGCGTCGAGGCCGCGATCGATCTGGCCGGCATCGTGAAGGAAGTCACGCTGATCGAATACGGCGCGCAACTGCGCGCGGACGAAGTGCTGCAGCGCAAGCTGCGCAGCCTGCCGAACGTGACGATCGTCACGCAGGCACAGACGACCGAGCTGACCGGCGACGGCAGCAAGCTGAACGGGCTCGTCTACAAGGATCTGCGTTCGGGTGAAACGAAGCGCGTCGATCTCGAAGGCGTGTTCGTGCAGATCGGCCTCGTGCCCAACACCGAATGGCTGAAAGGCACGATCGAACTGTCGAAGCATGGCGAGATCGTCGTCGATGCGCGCGGTGCGACGTCGGTGCCGGGCGTGTTTGCCGCCGGCGACGTGACGACGGTGCCGTTCAAGCAGATCGTGATCGCGGTGGGCGAAGGCGCGAAGGCATCGCTCGGCGCGTTCGATCACCTGATCCGGCAAGACGCGACGCCGGCTACCGCCGACGCGCCGCAGGCCGAAGAGGCGATCGCCGCGTAACGCGCGACGCACCGCACAGGTTCGTCTCTCTTGGCCCCGCATGCCCTGGTCGGCGTGCGGGGCCCTTTTTCATCCGGCGTCGAGCGGCGCTGCGCGAGCGCGGCCGCTCCGTTCTCACTGAGCCCCGCCGGGCCCGGCACTCGCCGGTGTAGTCGACTTCAAGCTGCTCGACTGCCTGACCAGTTGATCGGTCATCGCGGCGGCAACCGGATTCGCGCCCGTCGACGCGTGCTGTCGATCGGCGCTCGGCGTCGCCACGTATTGCGGCGGCGGCAACGACGGATCGAGCTTTGCCGATTCCCGCACGAGTGCGGCGGTTTCAGGCGTTTCGGATTTCATCGCGGGTGTCGCGGCCGCGTGCCGCTCGAGCCCGTCGCGCTTGCGCGCCGCGCGCTGCGTCGGCTGCTCCGCCTGCTGACTCGGCCGAGCCGCCTGCGTCGCCTGGACCGGCGGTGTCGATTGCACGGGTTGCGCCGCTTGTACCGGTGCCTTCGCCGGCTGAGCGGGCTGGGCTTTCGGCGGGGTCGCATCCTCCGGCTCGACGGTCACGACGTGGACGGTCGGCGGCGGCGCACTCGTCTTCGCCGGTGGCGCCGGCGCGGCGACGACCGGCGCGACGGCAGCGGATGCCGGCGCCGCGCTCGTGCGCGCAGAGGCCGCGGATGGCGGCCGTACGGCCGCTGGTTGCGGGACGGCCTCGTCCATATGCGCGGAAGGGACGGCGACCGCCGCAGGCGGCGCGATCGCGCCTTGCGCGGTGTGGCCGTCGTTCGCCGCCGTGACGGCGGCGGCAGGGGTCGCGGAGTCGCCGATGCCGGCCTCCGCGATCGCGCGGTGGTCCGCACGCAGGAGCATCACGTAGCCTGTGCCAGCCGCGGCAACCAGCAGGCCGCCGGCGATCATCAATGTCTTACGGGTACTAGTCATGCTTGCTCACCGATCTTATCGACGTGAACAAGCCATCATACGCGTGCGATCGCGGCTGATCCCGCACGAATACAATTGGTTTCATTGATGTCGACCCCAGAGCGGTGAGGCCTCGCAACACCGCGCTGCCCTATCGTCAGACGGTTCGACATCGCGAATCGCACACACGGGCACTTGAATGCACGATTGAGCCCGCCCGTGCGGTCGCCCGCGTCGTTGATGCGTTGCGCGCGGCGATTTTTCATCGGACGGCACGGGGGAAACTTCCTGCGCTGAAGTGCAGGCGGTGCGACGTGCGTCGGCAAGACGTCGCGAGGATGCCGCTCAGCCTGTGCCAACACGCCAAAAATCCCGTACAGACCGGCTTTTCGACGCAATCGGAACGCGCGCGCGGCAGGCCGCCGACGCACGCGCAAGCGGCGATTATTCCGGAAACGGTAGATCAGTTTGGCCGTCCGCGCGCATACCGAACGTGTTGAGCGTCATCGCCACGAGCGCGTAATAGCCGAGCAGCGCGACGAGGTTCACGACGGTCTCGTGGCCGAAACGCGCCTGCGCGCGCGCGAACGTCGCGTCGCTTACGCGCCGCGTGTCATACAGCTCGGTCGCGAACGCATGGATCAGCGCATCGTCGTCCGATTCGAACGCCGGCTCTACGCCACGGCGAATCGCGTCGGCCGTGGCGGCCGGCACACCGGCATCGAGCGCGATCGGATGGTGGATGTGCCACTCGGCCTGCGAGCGCCAGCGCGCGGCCGTCACGAGAATCGCGAGCTCCGACAGGCGCAACGGCAAACCCGTGCGATAGCGGCAGAACGCACCGAGCCGCTGCGCGTGCTGCGCGAGTTCGGGACTCGCGATCCAGCCGAGGAACGGCCCGTTCAGGTTGCCGCGCGGGCCGCTGAGAATGTCGGCGAGCACCGCCTTCTGCTCGTCGGTGGCCGATGCGGGATCGAAGGGAGGCAGTCTGTCGGTCATGGTGAGGATTGGGTGAGGTCGTGGTTCACGCGCCGGCCGATGCGAGCGCGGCATCGATCGCGCCGGACAGCCGTTCGACGATCGTGTCGATCTGCTGCGCGGTGCAGACGAACGGCGGTGCGATCAGGATGTGATCGCCGTGCACGCCGTCGATCGTACCGCCCATCGGATACACCATCAGGCCGCGCTGCATCGCCTCGCGCTTGACCGCCGCATGCAGCTTCAGCGCGGGATCGAACGTCGCCTTGCTGTCGCGATCGCGCACGAGCTCGACGCCGACGAACAGCCCGCGGCCGCGCACGTCGCCGACATGCGGATGCGCACCGTAATGCTCGCGCAGCGACGCACGCAGTTGCTCGCCGCGCACCTTCACGTTGTCGAGCAGCTTCTCCTCGGCGATCACGCGCTGCACCTCGAGCGCGGCCGCGCAGGCCGTTGCATGACCGAGATACGTGTGGCCGTGCTGGAAGAAACCCGATCCGTCGACGATCGTCCGGTAGATACGATCGCTCACCAGCGTCGCGCCGATCGGCTGGTACCCTGCGCCGAGCCCTTTCGCGATCGTCAGCAGGTCGGGCGCGACGCCATCTTCGTCGCACGCGAACAGGTATCCGGTGCGCCCCATCCCCGACATGATTTCGTCGAGGATCAACAGCACGCCGTACTTGTCGCACACCGCGCGAATCTTCTTCAGGTAGGTACGCACCGGCGGCACCGCGCCGGCCGTCGCGCCGACCACCGTTTCCGCGACGAATGCCGCGACGTTTTCCGCACCGAGTTCGACGATCTTCTGCTCCAGCTCGTCAGCCAGGCGCTGCGCATAGGCTTCGTCGGTTTCGCCCGCCTGCTGGTCGCGATACGCGTAGCACGGGCTCACGTGATGGGCTTCGATCAGCAGCGGCAGGAACGGCTCGCGCCGCCATGCGTTGCCGCCGATCGCGAGCGCGCCGAGCGTGTTGCCGTGATAGCTCTGGCGACGCGCGATGAAATGGCGACGCTGCGGCTCGCCCTTCTCGACGAAATACTGGCGCGCCAGCTTCAATGCGGCTTCGATCGCCTCGGATCCGCCCGACACGAAATACACGTGTTCGAGACCGGCCGGCGCGGCCTCGACGAGCCGGTCGGCCAACTCTTCCGCCACGTCGGTCGTGAAGAACGACGTATGCGCGTACGGCAGTTGCTGCACCTGCCGCTTGATCGCATCGATCACGCGCTGGTTGCTGTGGCCGAGACACGATACGGCCGCGCCGCCGCACGCGTCGATGTAGCGTTTGCCGGTCGAATCGATGATCTCGATGCCGTCGCCTGCGACGGCGACGGGCAAGGTGGCGCGTGGAGCGCGATGAAAAACGGTCGTCATGCGTTGCCTCATGAATCAGGACGCGCTGCGCGCGAGCGCGGGCGGCACGATGCGCGTCGCGAAGCGCTGCGTGCCGTGCTGGTGAATGGCGAAGTCGATCGCGGTGTCGCGAATCGCGAACACGGCGGTCGCCAGCGTGTTTTCATCGTCGGGGTCGGCCGGATCGTCGCGATAGATCGGTAGCCCTTCCGGTGCGCGGTCGCCGAGCACGCGCAGCAGCGCGGCTTCGTCGATCGCGTCGATGCCCGGCGTCAGCGCATCGACCCGCCGCTGACGATCACCGGACGATTGCGTGACGATCTGCGCTTCGTCCTCGCACCCCGGATGCACGAGATGATTCGCGTGACCAGCAAGACGCGCGACTTCGACGACCGAACAGCGCGCGACGCTCGCCTCGATGCTCAGGAGCCGCGTATCGCCAGTTGCGCCGAGCGTGTGGTGAAAGCCGCTTGCGCGCGCATGCGTGCGCAGCACGTCGGCGGCCGCATCGAGCGACGTCGCGTCGAGCACGGCGCGCGCGAGGATCATCCGCGGCACGCCGGGCGCCGGCGTGCGGATCCGCAGGTTGTTGATCGCCTGCGCGATGCCGGCGCGGTTCGCGGCGAACGTATGCCCGGGCAGCGAGCCCGGGTAATAGAAACTGATGAAGCCCGGCTTGCCCTGCGGCTGCACGTCGACCAGCAGACAGCGCTCGCGCAGGTATGGATCGCCGTCCTCGTTGTGCGCGATCCAGCGCGTGCCGTGCGCGTCGCGTCCGGCGAGCGTCGTGCAGCCGTCCGGCGCGTGATGGATCAGTTCGCCGCGGCAGTTCCACAGAAAGATGTCCTCGGCCGGCCAGCCGACGCCTGCCGCGATCCCGTCCAGCTCCGCGACGAGTTCCGGGTACGCGGCCAGCGCGGCCTGCCGCAGCGCGGCCACGAACGGATGGCTGCGCCAGCGGCGCACGGCCTGCCATGCGCTGCTCTGCTGCATGTACGCATCGAACACGGGGCGGGCAAGCTCGCCGAGGCGCACGCCGATGTCGAACGGCGCGCCGGCGATGACGGGAGACAGGGAAAGCGGCATGTCGGATGGTTCGGTTTCGTTCAGGACACGTGTTTCAGGAATTCCTTCAGGCGCGGCGTCGGCGGCCGGTCGATCAGGTCGACCGGATGGCCGTCCTCGGCGATGCCGCCCTGATCCATGAACAGCAACCGCGTGCCGACTCGCTTCGCGAAGCCGATCTCGTGCGTGACGACGATCATCGTCATCCCTTCGGTCGCGAGATCCTGCATCACTTTCAGCACTTCGTGGCGCAATTCCGGATCGAGCGCCGACGTCGGCTCGTCGAACAGCATCAGCCGCGGCCGGATCGCGAGCGCGCGTGCGATCGCGACGCGCTGCTGCTGGCCGCCCGACAGCTCCGACGGGTAATGATTCGCGCGCGATTCGAGGCCGACCTTGTCGAGCAGCGCCATCGCCTGGTCGCGCGCATCGGCACGCGATGCACCGCGCACCTGGATCGGCCCGAACATCACGTTCTCGAGCGCGGTCATCTGTGGAAACAGGTTGAACTGCTGGAACACCATGCCCGCTTCGAGCCGGATGTTGCGGATCGTCGTCGCGTTGCCGCGCACGCTCTGGCCGTCGACCAGGAGCTCGCCGCCGGTGATTTTCTCGAGCGCGTTGATACAGCGCAGCATCGTCGACTTGCCCGAGCCCGACGGACCGATCACGACGACCACCTCGCCCGCATCGATCTTCAGGTCGATATGCTTCAGCACCGGCACATGGCCGAAGCTCTTCGACACGTTCTGGAATTCGATCATGCTCATAAGATCCGCATCCTCTTTTCGACGAGCCGAAGCGTCAGCGTCATCGCGCCGGTCAGCAGCAGGTAGATGACAGCCACCGCGGTCCAGATCTCGACCGCCTGGAAATTGCCGGCAATGATTTCCTGCCCCTTGCGCGTCAATTCGCCGACGCCGATGACGATGAACAGCGACGTGTCCTTGAGGCTCACGATGCACTGGTTGCCGAGCGGCGGAATCAGGCGCCGGAACGCAAGCGGCCCGACCACCTTCAGCAGCACGCGCGGCATCGACAGGCCCATCGCGAGCCCCGCTTCCGTCAGCCCCTTCGGGATCGACAGCAGCGCGCCGCGCACCACTTCCGCGAGATACGCGCCCGAATTCACCGTGATCGCGATGATCGCGGCCGTCAGGCCGTCGATCCGGATATGCGCGAGCAGCGGCAACGCGAAGTACAGGAACATCACCTGCACGACGATCGGCGTGCCGCGGATCAGTTCAATATAAACCTGTGCGAGCACGTTCATCGCCTTCGGTCCGTATGCGCGGAACATGCCCGCGATCATCCCGACGACGAATCCGCCCACCAGCCCGAAAAATGCGATGAACACCGTCAACCGGACCCCGTCCATCAGGTCCGGCAACGCCGCCCAGATCGCAGACCAATCGAAATTCACGTGTCGCTCCCCGTCCGATTCAAGACCGGCGCGGCCACCCGGCCGCGCCATGCTGTGCCGTCACGCTCACATCTTCGGCGGCTCGGCGCCGAACCACTTCTTGTAGATCTGCGCGTAGCGGCCGTCGGCCCGGATCTTCACGAGCGACGCGTTGACCTTCGGCACGAGCGCGCTACCCTTCGGGAAACCGATCCCGTACTTGTCGCCGCTGACCGGCTGGCCCGCGACCTTCACCTTGCCCTTGCCCTCGTTGTTCACGAAGAACAGCACGTTCGGCGTGTCGTGCATCGCCGCGTCGACGCGGCCGGCCTCGAGCGCGAGGTACGCCTGGTCGATGTTCGGGAACTGGCGGATCTCCTTCGGCTTCAGGTGCGCCTTGATCCAGTCGATCGTCGCGGTGCCCGTCTTCGCGGCGATCACCTTGCCGTTCAGGTCGTCGATCGACTTGATCGTCGTGTTGTCGGTCTGCACCATCGCTGCCAGGCCGCTGTCGTAGTACGGCGCGGAGAAGTCGATCGCCTTCTTCCGCTCTTCCTTGATGGTCATCCCCGACAGCGCGACGTCGATGTTCTGGGTCTGCAGCGCCGGGATCAGGCCGGCGAAATCCATCGGCTGGATCGTGTATTTCCAGCCTTGGTCCTTTGCGATCTCCGCCCACAAGTCGAGATCGAAGCCGACGTACTTGTCGCCCTGCTTGAACTCGAACGGCATGAACGACGTATCGGTCCCGACGACGAGCGTCTTGGTATCCGCGTGCGCGATGCTGGCGCCGAGCGCGGCAACCACCGCGACGGCTTTCAGGAAGGAACGGCGACTCATGACTTTTCTCCGCATGGTTGAGCGATGTGACCGGCCGGCTGGCCGGGGAACGACGACATCAAGCCGCACCGCAACATGCGATGTTGAATTAAACCGTAGTGCAACAAGTGTTGTCAACACGGATACTACGACAACAAAAAAATACTCAACAGAAAAATGCATTGAGAGAAACCCGAGCCGGACGGACGGGATCGATCGGAGGAAAGGCGTGCGCGGACGGGCGTGCGGCAGCTGCGGCGGGAATGTGCTGCGGGATTGCGCCGCGCGGCGAGGGGGCAATGGCGTGGAAGCGGGGAACGTGTGGGGCGGCCGTCACCGCGGCGCGTGGACGTGTCGCCGTGCCGGCTCGCGCGCGACGACAACGATGGTGTGCGCCGCCGCATGATCGGACGGGCGCACGCCCGGTCATTCGGCGCGACCGGAAGGCCCCATGCGCACCGACACCGCGGCGATCGTGATGCCGGCCACCGCCGGCGAGGCTCAACGAACGGCGTGCACCGCGAGCGACACCGGCTCCTTCTCGAGCGCGCGCAGGCGCCGCGACGGCCAACCCGCCGCTCCAGCTCGAGAAGATCGTTGCGCCCGCATCCAACTACAGTCACGCGCGCGGCGCGGGCGGTGCGTAGCGAGCCCGCGCGCCAGGCCCGCGCGGGCGCCCCCGTTCATCCTCTCGTCACGGCGCGGCAAAGAACAGCGCGACGACGCAGGCCATCCCCGCGAACCACACGAGCGAGCGCAGCGACGCCCAGTTCAGCAGGTACATCAGCGCATAGACGACGCGAATCGCGACGAACCCCATCGCGAGCTGGTCGACGTGATGCGCATTCGCGCCGTTGTGCCATGCGACGACCAATGCGGCCGTAAACAGCGCCAGCGCTTCCCAGGCATTCTGGTGCGCGGCCTGCGCCCGCGCGCGCCAGCCTTCGAGCCTCGCCAGGTACTCGCGCGGCGCGTGGTTGTCGTAGCCTTTGCGGGCCTTGGCCAGGAACGTCATCGGGAACGGCAACAGCGCCACGATGAACAGGCAAATCTGGGACGTCGTCATCAAAGTCTCCTCCTTTATGATTACATTGATCAATGACAGGGTCGCGCAGAGCTTAGCATTGCGTCGAGCTGTTCGCGCACCGGTTTTCTAGACGGGAGTCTCGGCAAGGCAGCCTGCCGAACGCTGTGGCGGCAAGGATCCGGCGCAACAATTTCCACCAAATCGCCGATAAAAACGTTAATTAAAACTGGTCGAACACCAATAAGATAGCGCTCAACACTGGCTCGGCGTGTTGCCGCGCCAGCCTGCTTACCCGCGCCGCGCCGCCGCGCGCGCCGAACGACTTTCGACCCGAGCCCGCCCATGCCCCGTCCCATCGTCGCCCATATCCGTCCCGACGCCGTCCGCCACAACCTCGACTTCATCCGCCGCACCGCCGCGCAATCGCGCGTGTGGGCCGTGGTCAAGGCCAACGCATACGGTCACGGGATCGAGCGGATCTATCCGGGCCTCGCGGCTGCCGACGGCATCGCGCTGCTCGATCTCGACGAAGCCGTGCGCGTGCGGGAGCTCGGCTGGGACAAGCCAGTGCTGCTGCTCGAAGGGATCTTCGAGCCGGCCGACGTCGAACTGGCCGATCGCCACCGGCTGACGGTGGCCGTGCACTGCGACGCGCAGCTCGACCTGCTGATTGCCGCGAAGCCGCGGCAGCCAATCGACATCCAGCTGAAGATGAACTCCGGGATGAACCGCCTCGGCTACCGGCCCGACGCATTCCGCGCCGCGTGGGAACGCGCGGCGGCCGCGCCGTCGATCGGCAAGATCACGCTGATGATGCATTTCGCGAACGCCGACGAAGGCGAAGTCGACTGGCAGCTCGAGCAGTTCGATGCGGCCACGGCAGGGATTCCGGGCGAGCGCTCGACATCGAATTCGGCGGCCGTGCTGTGGCATCCGCGTGCGCATCGCGACTGGGTGCGGCCCGGCACGATCCTGTACGGCGCGTCGCCGACCGGCGCGGCGCGGCACATCGCCGACACGCCGCTGATGGCCGCGATGACGCTGACGAGCAAGATCATCGGTGTGCAGACGATCGCGCCGGAGGAAACGGTCGGTTACGGCCGTCGCTTCAAGGCAGACCAGCCGATACGGATCGGCGTCGTCGCATGCGGCTACGCGGACGGCTATCCGCGCCACGCGCCGACCGGCACACCGATCGCGGTGGACGGCGTGATGACGCGCGTCGTCGGCCGCGTGTCGATGGACATGCTGACCGTCGACCTGACGCCGTGCCCGAACGCGGGCATCGGCTCGAGCGTCGAGCTGTGGGGCGATCAGGTGAAGGTCGACGACGTCGCGGAAGCCAGCGGCACGATCGGCTACGAGCTGATGTGCGCACTCGCGCTCCGTGTGCCGGTCGTGACCGTGCCGCCCGGCGCGTCGGCGGTGCAGCCGGTGCTACACACGGGCAGCTACGGGCGTTGATCGACGCCGATGCCGCGGCGCACTAGCGCGCCGCCGCGCATGCCGCTTCACTTGCGGGCCGCCTCGGGCGGCCCGTTTGCGTTCCGGCGGACCGGAAACCCGAGCCGGAAAAAACGCGTTGGCTACGGCTCTTGCGCGCCGCTCGACATGCACATCCGGGGCGTGCGCCTACGAACGCCACACCGGCTCGCGCTTCTCCAGGAACGCGTCGATCCCCTCGCCGGCATCCTCTTCCATCATGTTGCGCGCCATCACGTCGCCCGCAAACGCGTACGCGTCGTCGAGCGGCAGTTCGCGCTGCCGGTAGAACATCTGCTTGCCGTAACGCACGGCCGCCGGGCTCTTCTTGACGATCTCCGCGACCTTGCGCGCGACGGCCGCGTCGAGCGCGTCCTCGGGCACGGCCTCGTTGACGAGCCCCCAGGCAGCAGCCGTCGCCGCATCGACGAAACGCCCGGTGACGAGCATGTCGAACGCGCGCTTCGCCGACACGTTGCGGCTCAATGCGACGGCAGGCGTCGAACAGAACAGCCCCACGTTGATTCCGGATACCGCGAAGCGCGCGGTGTCGGCTGCGACGGCGAGATCGCACGCGGCGACGAGCTGGCAGCCGGCAGCCGTCGCGATGCCGTGCACGCGTGCGATCACCGGCACCGGCAGTGCGCGCATCGCGAGCATCACGCGGCTGCATTGCGCGAACAGCGCGCGGTAGTAATCGAGTTCGGGCCTGGCGCGCATCTGCCGCAGGTCGTGGCCCGCGCAGAACGCCTTGCCCGCCGCGGCGAGCACGACGCAACGCACGTGAGGATCGGCAGCCAGCGAATCGAACGCGTCCTGCAGGCTCGCCAGCATCGCCTCCGACAACGCGTTGAACTGTTGCGGCCGGTTCAGCCGCAGCGTGACGACGCCGTCGCGCACGTCGCGCAACAGGATCGGCTCGGGTGTTTCGTGACGGGATTCCATGATGCTCCGCTCGACGGGGTTCGATCGAGCGCGAACCGGTAGCACGGGCGGCACACGCCCGGATTCGCGATCGACATGATGACGAATCGTCCTCCACATTGCGCGCGGCGTCCAGCGGAGCCGACCGGCCGGCCGGCGAAGCCGGCTTGCACGCCGCCTCACCGCGAAGCGAAGGCCGCGCCGGCTGCGCGTTGATTGCCGTTCGACGGCGACGCATCGCCCGCGTGCGCGCTCAGCCCGCGAGCTTCTTCAGCGCGTCGAGCACCGCGTCGCCCTTGAACGGCTTCACGATCCAGCCCTTCACGCCGGCGGCTTTGCCCCGCTCCTTCATCGCCGGACTGCTTTCGGTCGTCAGCATCACGATGTTGACCGACGCGTTCGCCAGTTCGCCGCGGATCTTCTCGACCATCGTCAGGCCGTCCATGTTCGGCATGTTCACGTCGCTGATCACGAGGCGCACGCCGGGCGTCGCCTTGAGCTTCGCAAGCCCGTCCTTGCCGTCCACCGCCGTCGCGACGTCGAGCCCGTGATTGCGCAGGAAACCCGCGACTTCGTCGCGCACCGTGCCCGAATCGTCGACCACCAGAATCTTTGCCATTATCTTTCCCTTTCGTTGTTGCCGACTTCAACAGTCGATATTCAAAACAGTTCGAGTTCGCCCGATTCGACCATCGGCCCGACGTCCTGCACCAATTCGCGGAAATCCTCCGGCGACCAGCTCAGGCTGAACACGAAGCGCTGGTCGAGCCGCACCGACCGCCCCGAGGCGGGATCGGTCATCCGGTACTTGAAGCAGAGTTGCGGACAGTCGCCGCCGAACGAAATGAACTTCTGCTTGTGATTGACGACGAGCGGCACCTGCACCGGATGGCGCGCAAGCGCCTCCGCGTCGCCGAGATAGCGGTTCTTGAACGCGCCCCACACGAGATTGGTCAACTCGCCGAGCACGCTGTTCACGTCGCGGAAATCGGGTGCCCGGCCGTCGTCGCGAGTGCCGCCGATCATGTCGAGCAGCGGCTGCTCGCTCGTCTGCAGCAGCATGTAGCCGCGGCACCACGCGCTTTCCAGCGCGATCAGGCTGAACACCTCGCCGAAGATGATCTGGTCGCGCACGATGCACGGCCGGTCGCACTCGATCGTCATGCCCGGGAACAGGCTGTCGAGCCGCGCCTCCGTGATCTCCGCGATGCCGCGCACGAGCGCATTCGGGTAGTCGCGTCCGAACAGGTATTCGTCGATCGCGCGCTTGAGCGGTGTCAGGTCGTCGGCGACGTAGGCCGCGCACGCAACGCGCGCGAGCGCATCGGGCAGCCCGTCGCGCGACGCGTCCGCTGCATCCGACATGCGGCGCAGGATGATCGGCAGCTCGGGCCGCAGCGCATCGATCTGCGTCGCGATGATCGCGCTCTCGGCCGGCGAGCCGCCGTAGTCCTCGGCGAGCAGGATCGCGCCGAGATCGATGTTCGAGCGCAGCACCTTGAGCAGCCGGTTGCGCCGCACGGTCAGGCCGACCAGGTTGTGCTCGTCGCAGAAGCGCTTGATCGTCGCCGCATGCGCGCGGCTGTCGTCGAGCACGAGCACCTTGCTGACGGGTTGGTCTACGGTCATCTCGCGAAATCCTCTGAATCGGTCAAAACAATTCGAGCTCGCCGCCCGTGTCCACGCTTGCCGTTTCCGGCACGTGGAAATCGACCGGCGCGTTCGCGCACACGCACAGCGTCGCGCCGATCCTCACGTCGCCGTCGAGCGTCACGTCGTATGCGGCCACGTGATCGGGGTTCAGCGCCGGCAGGTAATCGACGCTCGCGCCGCTCAGCAGGTAAGGCGTCGACATCCCGAGATCGGGGAACGGTGCGGTCAGCGCCTGGTTGATCGCGCCGCAGCACAGGTTCGCGACTTCCATGAACGCTTCGGGCAGCGGCCGCTGCGTGCTCGCGCCCGACGCTGCCGCGGCGAAATGGCGGCGCGTCGGATCGTCGTCGCGAAAGCGCAGCGCGAGCAGCAGCCGGAAGTGCAGCGCCGAGATCGTCAGTACGACGACGTGTTCGGCGAGCTTCGGCGTCGCCCGCGACCTCGCGCGTGACGGATCGTGCGACGCGTCGTGCGCATCGCCGGCGGCCGGCCGGATCTCGCACGCACCGCCGGACGCGAGCCGCGTGCGCGCCGCGTCGAAGAAGATCCGCTCGAAGCCGGCCCGGGCCTGCGCACTGATCACGCCGTCGCTCCTTCCAGCCGCGCGTGCAACTGCCCGGCCAGCGTCTCGAGCGTCGCGAGCGCGGCCGTGATCATCTTGCCGCCGGCCTGGATGTCCTGGAACGTCGCGGCCGTGACGAGATCGTTGCGATTCAGGCTGTCGCGATAGCTGTTCGACAGTTGCTGCGAACGCGCGGCGAGCCCGCGCACCTCGCTCGCCACGATCGAAAAGCCGCGCCCTGCCGCGCCAGCGCGCGCGGCCTCGATCGACGCGTTCAGCGACACGATCGACACGTGCGCGACGATCGACGACAGCTCCTGGTTCTTCGCCCGCATGTCCTGGTTCTGCGTGGTCAGCGAGATCATCTGCTCGTGCCAGCGCTCGAACGTGCCGGCCAGCCCGCGCAGTCGCGCGGCTTCGTCGGCGAGCTTCGTCGCATGCTGCGACAGCGCGGCGCGCTCGGCCGCGAGCGCCTGCAGCGCGTCGCGCTGCTCGCCGGCGCCGGCCGCCTCGCGCACCAGCGTTTGCTCGAGCTCCGCCTCGCGGCGTGCCCATGCGTCGGCCGCCTCGGCATGCGCCGCAAGTGCTTCAACGGCACGCGCGTCGGCTGCGCCGAGCGCATCGCGCAATGCGTCCGCTTCGCGCGTCATCGCCGCAACGAGCCGCGCGCGCGCAATGCGGCCCACGATCGCGGCGATCGCCGCGGCGGCCAGGCCGCCCGCCAGCGCGGCGCCGACCGGAATCATCCACGCTTGCACGATCACTCCGTTGCGTCGACGTTCGCGATGCCGGCGCGGGCCGGCTGCCCCACGTCCTGCACCGCACCACCGTCCGCCGCAAAACGCGCCGGCAGCGACACGATCGTCTCGAACGCGCGATACGGCGAGCCCGTGCGATCGTCGGTGAAGCGCAGCGCAATGTCGCCGCCGTCGCGCTTCAGGAAGTTGCGCACCGCGTCCATCCCGACGCCGCGCCCCGACACTTCGGTCACCGCACGCGCGGTCGAGAACCCCGGACGGAAGATCAGCTCCGCCACCGCCTCATCGGTCAGCGCGGCTTCGGCGCCGGCGTCGATCCAGCCGCGCTCGCGCGCGATCCCGCGAATCCGGTCGAGCGCGAGGCCGCGGCCGTCGTCGCCGAGCACGAAACGCAACGTGTCATTCTCGACATCGACCGCGATGTCGATCTTGCCGGCCGGCGCCTTGCCGGCGGCGCGCCGCTCTTCCGACGTTTCGATCCCGTGGTCGATCGCGTTGCGCAGCAGATGCATGAACACGTTCTTCAGCGTCGCGCCGATCTCACTGCGCACGCGGTGGCCGTTGCTGTCGATATGCACGACGGGCGCCGGCTTGCCGAGTTCGGCCGCGAGCGACGGCAGCGATTCGATCACGCCGCCCAGCGCATCGCCGATGCCCTGCGTGCCGAACTGGCTCAGCAGGCGGCGCACCGAATCGCGCGCCGCGCGCCAGTCGCTTGCGTTCGCCGGATCGGCGCCGTCGAGCATGCGCAGGCTCTCGCTGATGTGCGCGCGCTCGACCATCAGGTAGTCGGCACCGCCGTGCTGCGCCGCTTCGCCCTGGCGGCCGAGCGTGACCGCGTTGATCGTCGCGTAGTGCTCGACCGCCTCGCGCACGCGGGCCAGATCGTCCATCAGCGCATCGCGGTTCCACTCGGGGCCGCCGTCCGCGTGGCGCAGCGATTCGTACGCCTGCTCCGCCTCATGCACGATGTTGGTCAGGTGCTGCAGGCTGTACGTGCGCGCATTGCCCTTGATCGTGTGCATGTTGCGGAACAGCGCGGCGACGATCGAGTGATCCGCGCGTTCGTGCTGGCGGATCATCCGCTCGTTCTCGCTGAGGAAACCCTTCGCGCTGTGCACGAAGTCGTGGAACTTGTCCTGGCTGATCGACAGGATCTCACCGATCATCTCGAGCCGGCGCTGCTGCTCGCCGGCCTGCGCGGTCAGCTCGCGGATCTCGGTCACGTCGCGCACGCACAGCATCAGCCGCACGACCGTGTCGGTCTCGTCGGTGATCGCCGACCAGCTCAGGTCGAGCCATTTCTCGCGGCCGTCCGGCATCCGCTTCGCGACTTCGTTGACGAGCAGGTGCTCGTTGAACGCGAAGTTCATGCTGTCCTCGCCGAGGCACGCATGCACGGCCGCGTCGACCTGCGAACGCGCGTCCGAGCCGATGCTCGAATCGTCGAACACGAGCGCCATCAGGTCGCGGCCGGCGATGTCGCTCGTCTCGAAGATGGTCTCGAGGTAAGCCGAATACTCCGCATGCACGACGCCGCCTTCGACGACGGTCAGGATCCCTTGCTGCATGTTCTGCAGCATCGCCTGGATGTCGGCCGTCTTCTGCTTCAGTTGCGCGGCGTTCTCCTGGATCTTCTCGATCATCCCGTTGAACGCGACGATCGAATGACCAATCTCGTCCATCCGGCCCACCGGCACGCGGCGCGTGAAGTCCTGGCTCGTCGCGATCTCGCTCATCGCCGTCTGCATCCCGATCAGCGGGCGCGTGATCTGGCGATACAGCACGAAGCCGAGCGCGGTCAGCAGCACGACCACCGTGCCCGCGACGCCCGCGATCGCGGTCGCCGTCGTCGACAGCATGCCGTTCAGCGCGCGGATCGCGTCGTCCTTCTGGCGGTTCTTCTCGACGCGAAGCGTGTCGACGATGCTTTCGAGCTCGTCGCGATACTGCGCGACGTTCGCGAACAGGTACGCCTGCGCCATCTCGGGCTTGCCGTCGGCTTTCATCTTCACGGTGTCGCCGATCGCCGCGAAGTAGTTCGCCGCGCTGTCCTTGGCCTGCTCGACGAGCCCTTGCTGCGCCTGCCCGACCGCCGATTGCGCCTGCGCGTCGAGCGCCGCGCGCAGCGCGGCCTGCTTCGCCTTCAGCTCGTCGCCCGCCTGCGCGGCGGTGTTCGCGTCGGGCGCATACACCAGCGTCATCGTCGCGATCTGGATGTTCTTCACGTCGGCGACGAGATCCGCCGACGCGAGCGCGCTCGGCACGATTCCCTGGGTCACCTGACGCACCTCGGACGCGCTCTTGCGTGTCTGGTACACGGCGTACACGCCGATCGCGGACAGCGCGAAAAACGTCAGGACGACTAGCAGCGTAATGCGATGACGAATGGTCATGAGTACAGCTCCCCGCAGCGATCCGGCTTCGATCGCCCTTTTGTCTATTGAAAGAATGTGAGCGCCGAATTATCGGGGATGGTGTATGACCGTCCGATGACTGAAAATCAATCGGTCGTTGAGGAAATCGCAATGGTCAATTGCGACGAGAAAATCCTAAAGTTTTTCTCTAATCGGCCGTTAACCTCTGGCCTTGACGGCCCGACGGGCCTGCCTGGCGGCCTCGATAAATCGAATCCGGATATTCATTCTTTTATTTGCGATCCGTAATTCAATCCGGTTGAATACCGGTAAAACGTTTGCGCATTATCTGCGAATCGAATCGGTTATGCACCTTCTACAGCGCGACCGGATTCGCGCGCCGCGTCGACATGGGTGAATGGCAGCCGATTCATTCCAGCCAGGAAACAATCAATCGCCATCCGGCGATTCACCTCTCCGGCCGCGCGTTCTAGACTATCGGATCACTTCCCCACCGGACCCTTGCAATGACCGACGTCCTGCCGCTGACCACCGACTCCGAATCCGGCCTCCAGTATCTGCTGCGCCCGGCCGCCGGCCGCCCGGCGGGCCGCCTGTTGCTGCTGCATGGCGTCGGCGGGAACGAAACCAACCTGCTGAACCTGTCCGGCACGATCGACCCGCGCATCGAAATCGCGTTCGTGCGTGGCCCGCTGACGTTCGGCCCCGGCCAGCACGCGTGGTTTCCTGTGCGCTTCGGCCCGAACGGCCCGGAAATCGATGCGGCCCGCGCGGATGCGAGCCGTGTCCAGCTGATCGCGCTGCTGCGCGCGTTGCGCGCCCGGAGCACCGACAACGAACACGCCGCACTGCCCACCGTGATCGCCGGCTTCAGCCAGGGCGGCATCATGAGCGCGAGCGTCGCGCTCACGTCGCCGGCCGACGTTGCGGCGTTCGCGGTGCTGTGCGGCCGCATCCTGCCGGAGATCGATCCGCTGATCGCATCGCGCGATGCGTTGAGCGCGCTCCACGCGCTGGTGATGCACGGCCGCTTCGACGACAAGCTGCCGGTCGCGTGGGCCGAAACCGCCGACGCGAAGCTGACGGCGCTCGGCGTCGCGCACGACACGCGCCTCTACGACGCCGGCCACGAACTCACGGCGGAGATGGCCGGCGACTTCGGCCGCTGGGTCGGCGCACGCACCGGATTGAACTGAGCGCACGGGCGGTCGACCCGCCCGTGCGTATCGTCAGACGTTGCTCGCCGGATCAACGCCGAGCGGCGCGCCGGCGGCATTGGCAGCCGCCGCTTCCCGCGCGGCCCCGCGCTTCGCCAGCTTCCAGCCGACCACGAGCGCGAGCACGACGAGCGGGATCATCCCGACGGTCCACGTGCCGCCCGGGTAATCGAACGCCATCAGCACCAGCACGCTGACCAGGAACCCGAGCGTGAGCCACGACGTGAACGGCGCGCCGGGCATCCGGAACGACACGGGGCTCAGCTCGCCGCGATTGACCGCGCGGCGGAACAGGATCTGGCACATCACGATGAAGCCCCAGGTCGTGATGATCCCGAGCGACGCCATGTTCAGCACTATCTCGAACGCCTGCGCCGGCACGATGTAGTTCAGCGGCACGCCGATCGCGTTGACCGCGACCGTGACGAGGATCCCGCCGTACGGCACGCCGCGCGCGTTCATCCGCGACACGAAGCGCGGCGCCGAGCCGCCCATTGCCAGCGAACGCAGCACGCGCCCGGTCGAATAGAGGCCGGAGTTCAGGCTCGACAGCGCGGCGGTCAACACCACGACGTTCATCACCGTGCCGACGTAAGGCACGCCGAGCTTGCTGAAGAACGTGACGAACGGGCTTTCGTGCGCGCTGTAGGCGGTCCACGGCAGCAGCATCGTCAGCAGCACGACCGAGCCGACGTAGAACAGCGCGATGCGCCACATCACGCTGTTGATCGCCTTCGGCAGCACCTTGCGCGCATCGGCGGTCTCGCCCGCCGCGACGCCGACGAGCTCGATGCTCGCATACGCGAACACGACGCCCTGCACGATCAGCACGGCCGGCAAGATGCCATGCGGAAAGATCCCGCCGTGGTCCGCGATCAGGTGCAGGCCCGGCATCTGCCCGGCGACCGGATGACCGCTCGCGAGAAACACGGCGCCGATCGCGAGGAACAGCGCGAGCGTCCCGACCTTGACGATCGAGAACCAGAACTCCATCTCGCCGAACACCTTCACGCCGATCATGTTCATCACCGACACGATCCCCAGCGCGCCGAGCGCGAACACCCATTGCGGCACGTCGGTGAACACGGCCCAGTACTTCATGTAGATCGCGACCGCGGTGATGTCGACGATGCCGGTGGTCGCCCAGTTCAGGTAGTACATCCAGCCCGCGACGAACGACGCGCGCTCGCCCATGAACTCCCGCGCGTACGACACGAACGAGCCGCTGGTCGGCCGGTGCATCACGAGCTCGCCGAGCGCGCGCATGATCAGGAACGCGAACACGCCGCACACGAGATACACGACCGCGAGCGCGGGCCCCGCGCTCTGCAGGCGGCCGCCCGCGCCGAGAAAGAGGCCGGTGCCGATCGCACCGCCCATCGCGATCATCTGCACGTGTCGCGGCTTCAACTTCTGCTCGTAGCCGGACTCGTGGGACGCGAACATCGCATCGCGGTCGGCATGACGGGGATCGGCGCCGCCGGCCGGGTCGACCGGGCGCTCGCTGGCTTGCTTCATGGTATGTCTCCGTTTCTTGATGTGTGTTGACGTGTCGCGCCCGTCGGCAGGACGCTGCGGGAACGGCCGCGCGCGGCCCGCCGGCGGCTTGCGCCGGCGCCGCACGGCCGGAATCAGTACGTGCGCGGGCGGATCAGCGCTTCGGGCTGCAACGCTTCGTCCAGTTGTGCGGCGGTCATCAGCTGGTGATCCAGCACGACCTCGCGGATCGACTTGCCGCTCTCGTGTGCTTCGGCGGCCACGGCAGTCGCGCGCTTGTAGCCGATGTACGGGTTCAGCGCGGTCGCGAGCGCGACCGAGCGCTCCATCGTTTCGCGCAGCCGTTCGGGGTTCGCGGTGATGCCGCTCACGCAGCGGTCCGCGAGCGTCGTGCACGCGGCCGTCAGGTGGCTGAAGCTGCTGAACAGTGCGCTCGCGATCACCGGCTCGAACGCGTTGAGCTGGAGCTGTCCGGCCTCGGCCGCGAAAGTCACCGTCAGGTCGTTGCCAAACACCTCGAACGCGACCTGGTTCACGACCTCCGGAATCACCGGGTTCACCTTGCCCGGCATGATCGACGAGCCGGCCTGCACCGGCGGCAGGTTGATTTCGCCGAACCCCGCGCGCGGGCCGCTCGACAGCAGCCGCAGGTCGTTGCAGATCTTCGACAGCTTGACCGCGATCCGCTTCAGCACGCCGGAGATCTGCACGAACGCGCCGCAGTCCTGCGTCGCCTCGATCAGGTTCGGGGCGGTGCTCAGGTCCAGGCCGGTGATGCGCCGCAACGCGGCCAGCGCCTTCTCCGCATACTGCGGATGCGCGGTGATACCGGTGCCGATTGCAGTCGCGCCGAGATTGATCTCGCGCATCAGCCAGCCGGCTTCCTGCAGGCGCGCGATGTCTTCCGTCACCATCACCGCGTAGGTCGAGAATTCCTGGCCGAGCGTCATCGGCACGGCATCCTGCAATTGCGTGCGGCCGAGCTTCAGGAGGCCCGAGAACGCGTCGGCCTTCTCCGCGAACGCGTCGCGCAGGTGCGCCATCGCGTCGAGCAGATGCTCGACCGCGAAGCAGGTCGCGATCCGGATCGCGGTCGGATAGACGTCGTTCGTGCTCTGAGCGAGATTGACGTGCTCGTTGGGATGCAGGTATTCGTACTGCCCGCGTGCATGCCCCATGATTTCGAGCGCGCGGTTGCAGATCACCTCGTTGGCGTTCATGTTGGTCGACGTGCCGGCCCCACCCTGGATGATGTCGACCACGAACTGATCGTGCAGCCGGCCTTCGCGGATCTCGACACAGGCGGCGGCGATCGCGTCACGATACGCGTCCGGCAGCAGCCCGAGCTCGCAGTTCGCATCGGCAGCGGCTTGCTTCACCGCCGCGAGCGCCATGACGAGGTACGGCAGCGACGCGATCGTGCGCCCCGAAATATTGAAGTTCTCCTTCGCGCGCAGCGTATGGACGCCGTAGTACGCCGAATCCGGAATGCTTCGTTTCCCTAAAAGATCTGCTTCGACGCGGAAGCCGTTTTCCGTCATGGTGCCCCTCCTGAATTGTCTCTGCCGTCGCAGGAAACCGGCTGCGTTCACCGCTTCCCCGTGCGACGGGATCGCATTCTATGCCTTTGCATAAAGAACCTCGCTTCTGTATTATCGAAAGCGGTTTTGCGTGTGACGCAACAGCGAGAGACGAATGAAAACAATGACGAGAGACACCGGCATCGATCACCTCGGCGCGATGCGCGCGTTCGTGCGGGTCGTCGAAATGGGAAGCTTTTCCGCGGTCGCGAAGGAGATGCACGTGTCGACGTCGACGGTCGCGCGCAAGATCACGGCGATCGAGGACGCCCTCGGCGTCGCGCTATTGCATCGCTCGACGCACAGCGTGACGCTGACCGAGGCCGGCCACATCTACCTGGAACGCGCGGTCACGCTGATCGCCGATCTCGACGACACGTTGCGCGTCGTCGCGGAGCTCAATTCACAGCCGAGCGGCCCGCTGAAGCTCACCGCACCGGTCGCGTTCGGTCGCCGTCATCTCGCGCCGCTGATCGCACCGTTTCTCGCGCGCTACCCGACGATCCAGCTCGACGTGCGGCTCACCGACAACCACAACGACCTCGTCGCCGGCGGCTTCGACCTCGACATTCACGAAGGCGAGAACTACCTGGACAACCTGGTCGTGCACCGGCTGTCGCGCAACGACAGCATCCTGTGCGCGACGCCCGGCTACCTCGATCGCAGCGGGCGCCCCGCGACGCCGGACGACCTGCAGCATCACAACTGCCTGCGCTACGTGCACCCCGAGGGCGATCCGCGCTGGGAGCTCGTGCGCGGCGATGCACGGCACAGCGTGCTGCCGGCCGGCAACCTCGTCACCGATCATTCGGAACTGCTGCTGGACGCGACCTGCGCGGGCCTCGGCATCGCCGAATTCGAGATCTGGCTGGTGCGCGACCTGCTCGCGAGCGGCCGGCTCGAAGCCGTGCTGCCGCGCTACCGGCTGCAGAACAAGCTCACGGGCGACTACATCTACATCGCGTATCTGGCGAACCGGCGCAGCTCGGCAAAGCTGCGCGTGCTGAGGGACTTCCTCGCGGAGCATCTCGCGCACATCGGCGAGCTGTCGGCGGTCGAGCTGACGAAGATTCGCGACGCGGGCGCGTAGCGGCTGCCGTCGCGCTGGCCGGCAAGCCTGCACCGATGCCGCATGCACGTCAGGCACGCGGCATCGGCACGACCGCCCCCGTCAGGCCGGCTGCAGTTCGAACGGGAATGTCGCGTGGCCGATCTCGACGCCCTGCGTGTTCAGCATCCGCGGCCGGTGGAAGGCGGCGAGCCGCGCGCGCTGCGCGTCCGTGCCGATCCGCAGCCGTTCGAGCAGTTCGCTGACCATCATGTACAGCACGTCGATGTTGCCGTCCTCGATCTTCACCGAGATGCCGAGCGCGCCGTCGGCGCCGAGTTCCCGCGTGCGCGCCGATGCGCGTACGCCGATCCCGTAGCACGCATCCGCGCCGAGCTTGCCGACGACCTGCCCTTCGAAGGCCTCCATCAGCACCGTGCAGTAGCGCCCTTCTCCGGCGACCAGCTCGGGATGGGCCGTCATCGCATGATGAATGCGCGCCAGCGCGCGCACGCGATCGGTCATCGCCGCGCCGCCGGCTTCAACCTTATCCGCACCGTCCGCCAGCGATGCATAAAGACGCGCGAGGCGGTCGAGCGGGAATGCCGGCGTCGGCAGGTTGCAGCCGTCGATCGCCCAGTCGACCTCGTCGTCAGGCAGGCCGCACGCATCGGCGACCACCTGCTTTACACGCATCTGCATCGGATGCGCCGGCAGATGGTAGTCGGCAATCGCGGCGCCGATCGCCCGCGCGCCGGCCAGCATCCCGACGTGCTTGCCCGAGCAGTTGCTGCACACGCCGGTCGGCGTGTAGTCGCGCTTGATCCATGACCGGTACACCGCGTCCGACAACGGCGCATGGCCGCCGCACCGCAAATCCGACTCCTGCGCGTCGACCTTCGCCAGCATCGCCCGCGTGCGCGCGATGTGCCGCTCCTCGCTGCTGTGCGATGCGCACATCAGCGCGATGTCCGCTTCGTCGAAGCCGAACCGCTCGGGCGCGCCCGTCTCGATCACGGACAGCGCCTGGGCCGGCTTCGCTGCCGAGCGCGCGAGCGTCATCCGGAACGGATCGCCGAGCCGGAACAGCAGCCTGCCGCCTGCATCCACCACCGCCACATCGGCGACGTGCGTGTTCTCGATCGCATTGCCGCGGTACGTCACGACCGCTGCGCGTTGAGTGTCCATCTGTCCTGTCTCCTTCGTCGGGGCCTGATTGCCGGGGCCCGTGCAACCGGTACGGCAGTGTATCGATTCCGCCGCCGGGTCGAGACGGACGCCCCGTGGAAAGCGGTATTGCGCAGCACGCAAAGCCATCGCGCCCGCCACGCAAGCCAGACCGGTTCAGTACAACGACCATTCGATTGTTTACATATCTCGTAATAATTCGTAGAATTGCGATCGCTAACGCGAATCATTTTCATTTACATTGACGTTTTCCGATGTCCCGGGCCTGCCCGCCGGCATCGCGACGACGCATCCGATCACCGATACTTCCGCTGCCTCTCGCCATGCCTGCCCAGTTCAAGACGAGGCCCCGTGCCCTCGTGTCAGCACTGACCTGCTCCGTTTTCCTGACGCCGCTGCTCGCTTCCGCCGAAACGGCTCCCGCACCCGCCTCCCCTGCCGCCCAGCCGGCCGCCGCCGATACGTCGGCGACGCTGCCGACGATCGCGGTCCAGTCGTCCGCGCTGTCGGACTTGCAGGTGAAGCGCTCGCCGTCGTACAAGTTCACCGCGCCGCTGCTCGACACGCCGCGCTCGGTCACGGTGATCCCCGAACAGCTGATCAAGGAAAAGAACGTCACGTCGTTCGCGGATGCGCTGCGTTCGGTGCCGGGCATCACGTTCCTCGGCGGCGACGCCGCCGCGAACCCGTCGGCCGATCGCCCGGTGATCCGCGGCTTCGAATCGCGCAACTCGATCTTCGTCGACGGGATGCGCGACTCGGGGCTGCAGAACCGCGAGACCTTCGCGGTCGAGCAGATCAGCGTGATCAAGGGCCCCGATTCGGTCTATGCGGGCCGCGGCTCGGTCGGCGGCAGCATCGACATCGTCACGAAGACGCCGAAGAACGACGACTTCATCAACAGCAGCATCGGCTTCGGCACCGACGGCTACAAGCGCGCGACGGTCGACGCGAACCGCAAGATCAACGACACGACGGCCGTGCGCCTGAACGTGATGGGTCACGACGCGAACCAGGCCGGCCGCAACGACGTGTACAACAAGCGCTGGGGTGTCGCGCCGTCGATCGTGTTCGGGCTGAACACGCCGACCACGGTCACGGTCAGCTACTACCACATGAACTCGTACGACATGCCGGATTTCAGCGTGCCGTTCCGTTCGACGGGCGGCACGCCGGTGCCGACCGATCGCGGGCAGTTCTTCGGGCTGAACACGCGCGACTACCGCTACGGGCAGACCGACACCGCCGAAGTGCGCGTCGAGCACAAGATCAACGACGACTGGAAGCTGAAGAACACGACGATGTTCGGGCGCTCGACGCTCGACTACGTCGCGACGAATCCGCAGATCCTCGCGTCGAACCCGAACATGCTCGCGCTGCAGGCGAAGAGCGGCAAGTACGCGCTCAACGGCTTCTCGAACCAGACCGAAGTGACCGGCAGCGCCAGCCTGTTCGGCATGAAGCACACGATGACGGCCGGCATCGAGTTCAGCCACGAACAGGCGCGCTACGAGGGCTACCTCGTGTCGGATTCGGCCGGCCACAACATCCGCTCGGGCGGCCCCTGCTCGGTGGCCGGCAACTGCACGCCGCTCGCAGGCGGCTGGAACCCGAACATGCCGTGGACCGGCAGCATCGTCCTGAACGGCGACAAGAGCTTCCCCGGCCCGACGACGAACACGCGCACCGACACGGTATCCGCGTACATCTTCGATACCGTGAAGCTGTCCGAGCGCTGGCAGTTCAACACCGGGCTGCGCTTCGACCGCTACGACACGACCGGCAAGCAGGCCGGCGTGGCCGACCTGTCGAACACGTCGAACCTGTTCAGCTACCAGTTCGGCCTCGTGTTCAAGCCGGTGACCAACGTGAGCCTGTATGCGTCGTACGGCACGTCGTCGAACCCGCCGGGGTCGAACGGCGGCCTCGGCGGCGGCACCGACCAGATCACCGCGACGAACCAGGACCTCGCACCCGAGCGCTCGCGCAACATCGAGATCGGCGCGAAGTGGGACGTGCTGCAGGACCAGCTGTCGCTGACGTCGGCCCTGTTCCAGACCGAGAAGACCAACGCGCGCGTCAGCGACGGCCTTGGTCACACGGTCAACGCGGGCAAGCAACGCGTGCGCGGTTTCGAATTCGGCTTCGCGGGCAACCTGACACGGAAGTGGCACGTGTTCGGCGGCTACTCGTACCTGAACGCGATCACGACCGACGCGGGCCCCGGCAGCCCGGGCGCATCGGGCCTGCCGATGGTGATGGTGCCGAAGCACAACTTCACGCTATGGACGAGCTACGACGTGATGCCGAAGCTCACGCTCGGCGCCGGTGCGACGGTGATGAGCCAGACCTACGCGTCGGTATCCGCGACGACGAAGAAATGGACGCCCGGCTACGCGCGCTTCGACGCGGCCGCGACGTGGCGCGTGAACAAGACGATGGACGTGCAGCTCAACGTGCAGAACCTGTTCGACAAGAAGTATTACGCGAGCGCCTATCCGATCTACGCGACGTGGGCGCCGGGCCGTTCGGCGATGGTCACGCTCAACTTCTATCAGTAACGCCATTGACGGCGGGAGGGCGTGGTACGCCCCTCCCCGCCTCGCTCACCACGGCAGCGAATACGTCTTGACGTTCGTGAAGCTCTTCATCGCCTCCTGCACGCCTTCCTTGTAGCCAAGCCCCGAATCCTTCACGCCGCCGAACGGAGTCAGTTCGAGCCGGTAGCCCGGCACCTCCCGCACGTTCACGCTGCCCACTTCCAGCTCGGTGATGAAACGCGTGATGTTGTCGAAGCGGTTCGTGCAGACCGACGACGACAGCGCATAGTCGGTGCTGTTCGACATCCGGATTGCTTCGTCGATGTCACGGAAGCGCATGATCGGCGACACCGGGCCGAACGTCTCGTACTTCACGAGCGGCATGTCGGGTGTCACGCGATCGATCACCGTCGGCGAATACAGCGCACCGTCGCGCACGTTGCCGACCAGCAGCCGCGCACCGCGCGCGATCGCGTCGTTCACCTGCTGCTCGCAGAACTTTGCCGCTGCCTCGTCGATCACCGTGCCCATGTCCACCGACTGATCGGACGGATTGCCGTACGACCACGCGCGCGTCCTGCGCGCCCTCGCGGTGGTCGAAGCGCTCGCGTCGGCCGGCCAGCCGTACACGCTGTCGCAGCTCGCCGCGCGGCTGCGCATTCCAAAGGCGACGCTGCTGCGCCTGATCGAGTCGCTCGAAACGCGCGGCTACGTGATCCACATGCCCGACTCGCGCGGTCACGCGGTCACGCGGTCACGCGGTCACGCGGTCACGCGGTCACGCGGTCACGCGGTCACGCGGTCACGCAAGGTGATAACGCAGCCAGAAGGTTTCACGGCATGCGTTGTCGAACGTCATCCGCGTCGGGCCGATCGGTTGCGCATCGGGATGGCGGAGCACGTCGTAGTCGATCCAGCATTCGGCGCACAGCAGATCGGACGGCGCGCGGTCCTGCTCGACCGAGCGGCGCACGATCGCGCCGTTGTCGAAGCGGTATTCGGTTTCGTCGCGCGTGACCTCGACATCGTCGTCGGTCCAGCGCTCGTGCGACGTTGCATGCGACACGATCGACACCGGGCCCGCGAGCCCGTGGATCGCGGCGATATAGGAAATGAGCTTGTCCATGGCGAGGCGGCAACGAAACGGATGGCCGCATCGCGCAACGCATGCCGCGCGATACGGCCCGAGCGGCGAGTATAGCCGCGCGCCGAAGACCTTGCCGCCGGCGGGGTTTCGCGCGCTACGCCTCCAGCGCGAGCACCGCGAACGTCGCGAGCCAGTGCTCGCCCATGTAGTCGCCGGCCACGTGCGCGAGCGCGCTCGCGAGATGCCGGTCGGCCGCATCGAGCAGCTTCGCGCGTCGCGCATCGCCTTCCGGCAGCGCGCCGGCGAGCGAACGCTGGCACCACGCGCGGCTCAGGTTCAGCCCGTCGAGGTGCGCGATCTTGCCGTCGCTGCGATCGCTGACCGTTGCCGGCTCGAACAGCGTCGCCGGCTCGCCGCGCGCAAGATCGGGCAGGAAACGCGCGAACCAGCCGTCGAATTCGGCGGCCGGCAACACGCGCCGCATCAGCTCGGCTTCCATCAGCGCCGGCGACAGGAATTCGTCGCCCGACGGCTCCCACGCCTGGCAGGCGACGTCGTTCAGGTGCCAGCGCTTCGCGGTATCGACGATCAGCGCCGCAAGCCCGTCGCGCTGCGTGTCGCGCGCGAAGTCGAGTGCGAGCGCCAGCGCGAACGCGGTGTTGAAGTGCGTGCCGACGCGCAGCGGATAGGTCGCTTTCGGCAGGAAGGTTTCGAAGCGCGCCACGAACAGGTCGGTGAGCGGCGCCATCGTCTTTGCCCAGCGCGCGGCCTGCGGCAGCGCGCCCTTCAGCGCGAGCCGCTCGAGCTGCGCGGCGAGCGCGAGCAGCCACGCCCAGCCGTACGGCCGCTCGAAGCCGGCGTTGTGCGGCAGCGCGAGATACGCGCGCTCGCCGGCGACGTTCGCATCGGTGAAGTGCGCATCGACGATCGCGATGATTCGCTCGGCCTCGGGCAAGGCCCGATAGCGTTCGAGCACGCGCAGCACGAGCCAGTAGCCGTGCACGCACGAGTGCCAGTCGTAGCTGCCGTAGAAGATCGGGTGCAGCGCGCGCGGCGCCTGCACGTCGTGCGGCCCTTCGAGCGAATGCGTGAGCTTGTTCGGGTATTCGCGGGTCAGGTGCGCGAGTGCGAGCGACGCGAATGTCGAGGCGAGTTCGGGTGTGAGTCGGTCGGTCATGAGCATCTCGTCCATCGGGTCAGAAGCGGAGTCACCAGCGGAGTCACAAGCGGACTCAGAAGCGGAAAGCGAACGCGTACATCAGCAGCGTGTTCACGGCCAGCAGCAGCACGGCCGTCGGCCATTGCGCCTTGATCACGCCGTTCTTGTCCTTCAGCTCGAGCAGCGCCGCCGGCACGATGTTGAAGTTCGCGGCCATCGGCGTCATCAGCGTCCCGCAGAAGCCGCTCAGCATCCCGATCGCGCCGACGATCGCCGGGTTGCCGTGAAACTGGTGGACGATCAGCGGCAGGCCGATGCCGGCCGTCATCACCGGGAACGCAGCGAAGCCGTTGCCCATGATCATCGTGAACAGCGCCATGCCGACCGTGTAGGCCGCGACCACCGCGAACGGCGAATCGATCGGCACCCACTCCTTCACGAGCCCCGACACCACGCCGCCGACGCCCGCGACCGCGAACAGCGCGCCGAGCGCCGCGAGCATCTGCGGCAGGATCGCGGCCCAGCCGACCGCGTCCATCGTGTGGCGAGCCTCCTTCACCGCATGCACCGGCGAATCGCGCAGCATCGCGAGCGCGACGGCGAACGCGACGAGCGTGCCGAGCACGAGCGAGATCAGCGTCACGCTCTTCTGGTCGACGAACGGCACGTGCTTCAGCGCGAAGGTGCCGATCAGCGTGACGACCGGAATCAGCAGCGCGGGCAGGAACAGCTTGTTGCCGAAACGCTGTGCGAGCGTCTCGCGTCGCAGGGCCGCGGCCTCCCCGGCTTCGTCGGACTTGCCGCGCCCGAGCTTGCCCGAGCCGGCAATGACCGCGAGCGCGATCGCGAGGCAGCCCATCACGAAATGCGGCAGCAGCGCACCGAACAGGAACGTGAGCGCGTAGATCGCCCAGAACGCGAAATTGACGACGCGGCGCGGGTTCGTGCGATCGGTCAGGTTGAAGCATGCAAATGCGGCGAACATCAGCCCCGCGAGCGTGTACAGCGATTCGAGGCCGATCATCGCGCGCCCTCCTGCGCCAGCAGGCCGCAGCCGCGCGCCAGCCGGCGGTCGAGCAGCGCGAGGCGCGCGCAGTGGATCAGCAGCGCGGCGATCGCGGTCGGAATCGCCCACACCGACAGGTGCAGCGGCTCGATGGAGATCCCGTTCTGCTCGAGAAAGCCCTTGATCAGCAGGATCGACTGGATCGCGATGAAGATGTCCTCGCCGAAGAACACGGCGACGTTGTCGGCGGCCGACGCGTGTGCGCGGATCTGCTGGCGCACCGACTCCGGCAGCTCGCCGCGCCGGTTGACGGCGGCGGCCTCGGCCATCGGCGCGATCAGCGGCCGCACCATCTGCGCATGGCCGCCGAGCGACGTGAGGCCGAGTGCGGCCGTCGCCTGGCGCAGCACGAAGTACAGCATCAGCACGCGGCCCGTGGTGGCCGCCTGCACGCGCGAGATCATCCGCTTCGCCTGCTCCTTGAGCCCGTTGCGCTCGAGCAGCGCGATCACCGGCAGCGTGAGCCAGATCAGCCCCATGTAGCGGTTGTCGGTGAACGCCTTGCCGAACGCGCTGACGATGTCGACGAGATTCAGCCCGCCCGCCAGCCCTGTCGCAAGCCCCGCGATCGTGACCACCAGCAGCGCGTTGAAGCGCAGCGCGAAACCGATCACGACGATCGGCACCCCAATCAGCACCAGCATTGCCCCTCCTTGTGATGGATGCGCGGCGCCGTGAAGGCGCGCCGCCCGCCCGGTTTCGACCGGCTTCAGGCGGAAAAATCTAACACGAGACTTTATCGATAAAAAGTCGACAATTTGAGGCTTCGGGTAAACGTTGAAATCAACGCCACGTTGCGTCGCCCGTGTGTCCGGGGTGTTTCGGCGGGACGATTCGCGGCGGGTGGCGGGTGGCGGGTGGCGGGTGGCGGGCGGCGGCAACGCGCGCGCGGCACGCACGATTCCGGCCGGCGTGCCGGGGATGGCCCGCGCCCCGCCGCGCATGGCGGAGCGTCGGTGCGCCGACTACACTGGAAGGCATCGCAACGTTCGGGAGAGCCGCCATGATTGACGTATTCCAGACCATCGGCAGCCGCGCGTTCTCCGCTCATCTGGCGAAGGACGGGATGGTGACGCTGATGGAACAACGCCATGAAGTCGATCGCGTGACGCTCGCGACCGCCTATGCCGCGCTCGTCGAGGAATCGGAGCAGGAAGCCGACCTGCTCGACGCAACGGTCGAAGGGATGATGCGCGCGCTGATCCAGGGGTACGCCCGCAGCCATTGAATGACTGAACGCGCACCGGGCGCGGTGCGCCGGCCTGCTCGCGGCCGGCTCGCCGGTGCCTGCGCGTGCGCCCGTGCCGGGCGCCGCCCTTCCCGCCGTCACGAACGCGTCGGCGACGAATTGCCGCGCCGTCGCATCATCCGGCACATCGCCGTCCGGCCTCCCGGGCGGCAAGAAATGCCACCTGGCCATCGAGGAAAGGGTCGGAACCGACGCAATGCGCAATTTTTTCGATTGCCGCCGCTCGCGCCGCATGACAGCATTCGGGGCGTCGCCAGTCCAAAAGAATTCCGTGCCGTCCGCCCGCCGATGCCGTTCGGCGGCGCCGACCGGCGCTGCCTTTCATGAACCCGGCCCACATCCAACACTACGAACCGACCGGAGTATCCCGCTTGTGAACATCGGCATCGTCAACGACCTCCCGCTTGCCGTCGAGGCGATGCGCCGTGCGCTCGCGCGCCGGCCCGAGCATCGCGTGCTGTGGGTCGCGACCGACGGCGCGCAGGCCGTCGAACTGTGCGCCGCGCAACCGCCGGACGTCGTGCTGATGGACCTGATCATGCCGAAGTTCGACGGCGTCGAGGCGACGCGGCGGATCATGCGTTCCAGCCGCCCGTGCGCGATCCTGATCGTGACGAGCTGCATCGGCGCGAACGCGTGGCGCGTGTTCGAAGCGATGGGCGCCGGCGCGCTCGATGCGGTCGACACGCCGCGCCTCGGCGAAGCCACGGGCGGCGACACCGCGCAGCTGCTGCTCGCGAAGATCGACCAGATCGGCCGGCTGCTCGAGGCGCCCGGCGGTGTCCGCGCGGCCGGCACGGCCTCGCGCGCGAGCGGCGGCCCGCTGATCGCGATCGGCGCATCCGCCGGCGGCCCCGGCGCGCTCGCGTCGATCCTCGGCAGCCTGCCGGCCGACTTCAGCGCGCCGATCGTGATCGTCCAGCACGTCGACCGCGCGTTCGCCGAAGGAATGGCGCAATGGCTCGACGGCCAGACGCCGCTGACCGTGCGCGTCGCGCACGAAGGCGACCGCCCTCAGCCGGGCGTCGCGCTGCTCGCGGCGACCGACGATCACCTGCGCATCACGCGCACCGGCACGCTCGAATACACGCGCGAACCGGCCGCCACGCCGTACCGGCCGTCGGTCGACGTGTTCTTCAACAGCCTGACCGAGCGCTGGCCGGGCCGCGTGATCGGCGTGCTGCTCACCGGCATGGGACGCGACGGCGCGATCGGCCTGAAGGCACTGCGAATGAAGGGCTGTCACACGATCGCGCAGGACGAGGCGACCAGCGCCGTCTACGGCATGCCGAAGGCGGCCGCGACGCTCGGCGCCGCGCGCGCGATCCTGCCGCTCGAGCGCATCGCGGGCGAGCTGGTGGCACTCGCGCGGATCTGATCCCGATGAAACCCCGTCACACCCATCGCTGCCCTGGCGCAACCCTGCATCAATCATGACTAGCGACTTCACCCGCGCGCCCGGCGGCCTGCATGCGGCGTTCGACGCCGCGCACGCGACACCCGCGCCGCATGCCGACGCCCCCGCGATGGTCCTGCTGGTCGACGACCAGACGATCGTCGCGGAAGCCGTCCGGCGCGCGCTCGTCGACGAGGACGGCATCGACTTCCACTACTGCCCGCGCTCGGACGACGCACTGGCGACCGCAATCGAGACGCGGCCGACCGTGATCCTGCAGGATCTCGTGATGCCCGGCACCGACGGGCTGAGCCTCGTGAAGGCGTACCGCGCGAATCCGGCGACGCGCGACGTGCCGATCATCGTGCTGTCGACGCAGGAAGAGCCGGTGATCAAGAGCGCCGCGTTCGCGGCCGGCGCGAACGACTACCTCGTGAAACTGCCGGACCGCATCGAGCTGATCGCGCGGATCCGCTATCACTCGCGCTCGTACATGAACCTGCTTCAGCGAGACGAGGCCTATCGCGCGCTGCGGCAATCGCAGCAGCAACTGCTGGAGGCCAATCTCGAGCTGCGGCGCCTCACGCATTCGGACGGCCTCACCGGGCTGTCGAACCGCCGCTATCTCGACGAATATCTGGCCGCCGAATGGCGGCGCGGCACGCGCGAGCGCAGCGAGCTGTCGCTGCTGATGATCGACGTCGACAACTTCAAGCTGTACAACGACACGTACGGCCACGTGTCGGGCGACGGCGTGCTCAAACAGGTCGCGGCCACCATCGAACGCTGTCTCGGGCAGTCCGGCGATCTCGCCGCGCGTTTCGGCGGCGAGGAGTTCGCGGTCGTGATGCCGGCCACGTCGCCGGGCGCCGCGCGGCTGCTCGGCGAGAAGATCCGCCTCGCGGTCGAGTCGCTGCGGCTCGAGCACGCGCATTCGTCGACGGGTCGCCACGTGACGATCAGCATCGGCGGCGCGAGCATCGTGCCGGTCGCCAGCCTGCCGACGACGTCGCTGATCGAGGCGGCCGATCGCGCGCTGTACCGCGCGAAGCACGACGGCAAGAATCGCGTCGAGGTCGATGCGCCGCCCGCACCGCCGGCTCCCGCTGCCCCACCGGACGGCGGCGGTTTCGCGTGAACCCCTAGACGGCGACGAGCCGGCGTGCGTAGTCGGCCGGATCGAGCGGCCTGCCGAACAGGTAACCCTGCTGCATGTCGCAGCCGATCTGCTGCAGGAACCACGACTGCGCCTCGGTCTCGACGCCTTCGGCCGTGACCTTCATCCCGAGCGAATGCGCCATCGCGACGACGGCCTGCGTGATCGCGACGGAGTCGCGATGATCGGGCACGCCCGACACGAACGAACGGTCGACCTTCAGGTTGTGCAGCGGAAAACGCTTCAGGTACGCAAGCGACGAATAACCGGTGCCGAAGTCGTCGACCGAGATCCGCACGTTCATGTCCGTGAGCGCCTCGAGCATCGGCAGCACCGTGTCCGTGTCGTTCATCAGCAGTCCTTCGGTAATCTCCAGTTCGAGCGCGCCCGGATCGAGCCGCGTCTGTTCGAGGCAGCGGTCGACCGACTCGACGAGCCCATCGTGGAACTGCCGCGGCGACAGGTTGACCGCCAGCATCAGGTCGGGTGCGATCGTGCGGCGCCATTCGGCGGCCTGCCGGCAGGCCGTTTCGAGCACCCACTGGCCGATCGCGACGATGAGCCCGCTATCTTCCGCGACCGGGATGAATTCCGCAGGCGACATCGGCCCGAGCTCCGGGCTCGTCCAGCGCAGCAGCGCTTCGGCACCGACCGTGCGGCCGCTGCGCGCGTCGACGACCGGCTGGTAGACCAGCCGCAGCGCATCCGAGGCGATCGCGCGCCGCAGCGACTGCTCGATCGCGAAGCGGCGCTGCAGGCGCAGGTTCAACTGCGCGGTGAAGAACGTGAAGTGGTTGCGGCCGCGCTGCTTCGCGTCGTACATCGCGGAATCGGCGTTGCGCATCAGCGTGGCCGCATCGTCGCCGTCGCGCGGCGCGACGCTGATCCCGATCGACACGCCGAGCCAATACTCGTTGTTCGCGATCTCGAACGGCTTCGCGATCGTGTCGATCACCTCGCGCGCGAGCACCGCGAGCGCGTCGGGATCGTCGCAATCGTCGACGAGGATCACGAACTCGTCGCCGCCGACGCGCGTGAGCGAATGGCGCCCGCCCCCGCAGGCCGCGAGGCGCGCCGCGACGCTGCGCAGCAGCGTGTCGCCGGCGTCGTGCCCGGCCGTGTCGTTGACCTTCTTGAAGCCGACGAGATCGATGAACAGGATCGCGACACGCGCGGACCCGGCCGCCGCATCGCGCGCGCCGAACAGCTCGCGCATCCGGTCGGAGAGCCAGCGCCGGTTGTAAAGGCCCGTCAGCGCGTCGCGCGTCGCCAGGTAGCGCAGTTGCTGCTGCGCTTCGCGCACGGGGCCGATGTCGTGAAACGACACGAGCACCGATTCGGGCTGCGTCTCGCCCGGCTTCACGATCGGCACCGCGTTGCCGCGCACCCAGATGACGTCGCCGTCGGCGAGCCCGAAGCCGACCGTGTAGTCGAGCTGCGGCATGGCCGTGGTGAACGCGCGCCGGCTCGGCCAGTCGTCGGGCGCGACCGGCGTGCCGTCCTCGTACAGCTTGTACAGGATCACCGTCGACAGGCGGCGGCCGACGAGGTCGCCCTTCACGCGCATCATCCGGTTCGCGCTCGGATTGCTCGCGACCACCACGCCGTCGGGCGACACGACGAGAATCCCTTCGTTCAGGCTGTTGACGACCAGGCGGTGATGTTCCTCGCTGCGCACGAGCTGCCGCGCGATCGAGTCCTGATGCACCGCGAGGCCGACGCTGTTGCCGATATCGCGCAACAGGTCGGTTTCCGCGTCGGTGGGCCGCCGCGGCGTGCGGTGATAGACGGCGAACGCGCCGAGCACGGTGCCCGAGTCGTCCAGAAACGGCACCGACCAGCACGCACGCAGGCCGAGCGGCAACGCGAGCGAACGATAGTCGGCCCACAGCGGATCGGTTTCGATGTCTTCGACGGCGATCATCCGCCGCTCGTACATCGCCGTGCCGCACGAGCCCGCGGCGGGCCCGATCGATGCGCCGTCGATCGCCGCGCTGTACTGCGCGGGAAGCGACGGCGCGGCGCCGACGTGCACGTGCACGCCGTCCGTGTCGAGCAGCAGGATCGTGCACGAGGCGCCGTCGCCGAGCAGTGCCTCGGCGCGCCGGCATACTTCGACGAGCAGTTCCGGCAGCGGTGTGTTGCGCGTGATCAGCCTCAGCACGCTCTGCTCGGATGCGAGCACTTCCGCCGCGAGGCCGAGGCTGTAGCGAGAACTTTGCGGTTCGGTATTCAAGCTGAATCCTGCCGTCAGTTCAACCGGGTCTGATGCGCCCGATTCGTGAGCGATGCTTCGTGCCGTTTTCCGCGCCGGGCTTAGCGACCCCGGTGCGTCCCCATTCCGGCGCGCCCCTGATGCGCACCAAAATACATTTAACACCAATCCGTGCAGCCCTGCGCGTCCCTGCGCATCAGGGCTAACGCGCGGTCGCGGCTGGCCTGCCGCCGGAACCCGATTCGTCCGATGATTGCGCCGCCGTCAGTCCTTGCGGATATGTTCGGCGAGGAAGTCGATCAGCAACCGCACGCGCGGCAAGAGCCCGCGCCGGGACGGAAACACCGCGTGAATCACGCCGCCCTTCGGCGCCCACCCCGGCAGCACGTCGATCAGCGTGCCGTCGCGCAGGGCGTCCTCGACGACCATGCACGGCAGCTGCACGATGCCGACGCCGTGCATCGCCGCGTCGCGCAACGCGTGCATGTCGTCGGAGATGTAGCGCGGGTGATGGCGCAGTTGCGCCTGCTCGCCGTTCGGCCCGATCAGTTGCCACACATGATGCCGCGGCGGCCCCCAATCGAGGCTCGGTTCGCCGGCCAGCTCGGCCGGTTCGGACGGCACGGCGCGCCCGTTCAGCCACTGCGGCGCGGCCACCAGCCGCTGCGGGCTGTCGCCGAGGATCCGCATCACGAGGTCGCTGTCCTCCAGCGGCGGGAAACGCACGCGCAGCGCCAGGTCGAAGCGTTCGCTCAACAGGTCGACGCGGCGGTTCGTCGCTTCGAGATGCACGTGCACCGCCGGATGGATCGCCATGAAGCGCGCGATGAGCTCGCTCACGCGATATTCGAGCAGCGCGGTCGGGCAGCTCACCCGGACGATCCCGCGCGGCTCCGCGTGCCGGCGCTCGATCACCTCGCGCGCCGCGTCGGCTTCAACCAGCACCGCGAGGCAGCGCTCGTAGAATTCGCGGCCGGTTTCCGTGACCGTGAAATGACGTGTCGTCCGCTGCAGCAGCCGCACGTCGTATTGCGCTTCCAGCGCGGCGATGCGCCGGCTCAGCGTCGACTTCGGGACATTCAGCACACGCCCCGCCTGCGTGAATCCGCCGTGCTCGACCACCTTCACGAAATAGTAGAGGTCGTTCAGGTCATCCATGATTGTTCCACTCATAGAACACTGACGGCATTTTAAGGGGCTGGAAACCCGTTTGTTGCGCGAATAGCATCTTTATTCGATGGCCAAGCCGGCAGCATTCGCCCGCCGTGCAACCGCATCGGACGTCTGCGACGGCACGGGCGTACCGCCGCGACGACGATCCCGACGCCACGGCGGCACTCCCCCGGACCGTCCGGATTTCTCCCACTTCCTGCTCTGTCTCTGGAGGCAACCATGGCAAGCGAACCGATTCGCGATCCCGCGAACGACCACCTGCTCACCCCGCAGAACGCGGCGTTCATCGTCATCGATTACCAGCCGGTCCAGGTGAACTCCATCGCGTCGATGGATCGCCAGCTGCTGATCAACAACATCGTCGGCGCATCGAAGGCCGCGGTCGCGTACAACCTGCCGATCGTCCACTCGACCGTCAACGTGAAGACCGGCCTGAACAAGCCGCCGATCCCGCAGTTGCGCGCCGCGCTCGAAGGCTATCCGACCTACGACCGCACCAGCATCAACTCGTGGGAAGACGTCGAGTTCCGCAAGGCCGTCGAGGCCACCGGCCGCAAGAAACTGATCATGACCGCGCTGTGGACCGAGGCATGCCTGACCTTCCCGGCACTCGACGCGCTGAAGGCCGGCTATGAAGTCTATGTGGTCGTCGACGCGGTCGGCGGCACGTCGGTCGCCGCGCACGAAGCCGCGCTGCGTCGCATCGAGCAGGCCGGCGGCCAGATGATCAGCGTCGCGCAGCTGTTCTGCGAGCTGCAGCGCGACTGGGCGCGCAGTGAAACCGTTCCCGCGTTCATGAAACTGTTCATCGAAACCGGCGGCACCGCGGGCATCCAGTTCGCGTACGACAAGAGCTGATTCCGGCGCGGACCCGATACGCGTCGCGGCCGCAAGCGCGCGTTGCGTAACTTGACCCGCCCGAGCCGGTCGGCCCGGGCGGGTAGCTCGCTGATGGGGAAGCCGTCTCCAGCGCGGCCCCGAGATCCGCGTCTGACGCCGTGCCCGCCCTCCCAGGCACCTTCGATGCCGCACCGCGCGCTTCACTCGCGACGACACGGCCAGCCGCGTTCGCGGATACGTGCTTCAATGTCGTTCGAACCGGCGTCGCGCGTTGCCACCCCGCCGCGCATCGCCTCCCCCGACCGACCTGCACGGAATCCCATGACGAACCCTGCCGACATCAAGGCGCTCGTTTTCGACGTGTTCGGAACGATCGTCGACTGGAGAAACGGCGTCGCGCGCGAAGCTGCCACGTTCCTGGCGCGCCATGCGCCGGATCGCGATCCGTTCGAATTCGCCGATACATGGCGCCGCGAATATTCGCCGTCGATGGAGGAAATCCGCAGCGGGCGCAGGCGCTACGTGCGGCTCGACGTACTGCATCGCGAGAACCTCGTGCGCACGCTCGACCGCTACGGGATCGACGGCGTGCCCGACGCGGAGATCGACGCGCTCAACCTCGCGTGGCACCGGCTCGATCCATGGCCCGATTCCGTCGCCGCGCTGCAGCGGCTGAAACAGCGCTACATGATCGCGCCGCTGTCGAACGGCAACATCCGGCTGATGGTCGACGTCGCGAAACACGGCGGGCTGCCGTGGGACGCGATTCTCGGCGCCGAAGTCGCGCACGCATACAAGCCGTCGCCGAAGGTCTATACCGAAGCGGTCGAGATTCTCGGCGTCGCGCCGGCCGAGCTGTGCCTGGTCGCCGCGCACAACGGCGATCTGGCCGCCGCGCGGCAACTGGGGCTCGCGACCGCGTTCGTGCTGCGGCCGACTGAACACGGGCCGAACCAGACGACGGATCTGAAAGCCGACGGCGCGTGGGATTTCGACGTCAAGGACCTGCACGAACTCGCGGACCGGCTCGGTTGTCCGGGTTGACGCACGGCCACGTGCCCGGATGGCGTTCGCGACGTGAGCGTGCAAGCGTCACCGCGGCCCGGGTACGTTCGTCGTCGTAGCTGCTCGACACGGAACGGATCGCCCGTGACGCACCGCCGCGCTCAATCCCCGATGAATCGCAATTGCTCCGACTCTCCCATCAGCAATGCCCGATTCGCGTCCGCCGCCGCGCGCAGGTAATCCCACAGCGCCGTCACGCGCCGCAGCTTGCGCAGGTCCTCGCGACACGTCAGCCAGAAGCACCGCGTGACCACCACGTCGTCCGGCAGCACCGGCACCAGCGCCGGCTGCGTGGCCGCCATGAAGCACGGCAGGATCGCGAGCGCGCCGCCCTGCAACGCCGCGAACACCTGCGCGATCACGCTCGTCGTGCGCAATCCGGCGGTCGCGCCGGGCACGGCGCGCTCCAGGTACAGCAGCTCGCTGCTGAACGCGAGATCGTCGACGTAGCTGATGAACGCATGGTGCGCGAGATCGTCGGTGCAGGTAATCGGCGCGTGGTTCGCCAGATAGTCGCGCGTCGCATAGAGCCGCAACTGGTAGTCGCACAGCTTCGTGACCACGTAAGGCCCGCGTTCGGGCCGCTCGAGCGTGATCGCCAGGTCGGCCTCGCGCTTCGGCAGGTTGACGAAATGCGGGACCGGCAGCAGATCGACCGTCACGTGCGGGTGCTCGACGCGAAACCGCGCAAGCTGCGGCGCAAGGAAAAAGCAGCCGAACCCTTCGGTCGACCCGATCCGCACGTGGCCCGACAACGCCTCGCCGGTATTCGCGACCTGGTCGCACGCGGACTGCACGGTCGTCTCCATCGCATCCGCATACGCGACGAGCCGCTGCCCCTCGGCCGTCAGCGTGAAACCGCCGGAGCGTGACTTGTCGAACAGCAGCGTGCCCATCGCGGCCTCGAGCGCGCGAATGCGCCGCGCGACGGTCGTGTAGTCGACGCCGAGACGCTTCGCCGCCCCGCTCGCGCGCTGCGTGCGGGCGACTTCGAGGAAGAAGCGCAGGTCGTCCCAGTTCAGGTTGCCGGAAACCGGCTCGGTGGCGTGTCGCATCTGCGGGAAAAAGGGCAGGAATCTCCGGGCCGGCCGTCGATATGCATAAATGCACATCCAACCGGTTTTCTTGTCGGTACATTGTGGATCTGCGCATAACTATACTCGACCGTGACCTGCGGACCATGAGCCGCGGGCAAAAAATACGGAGACACCATGCAGACACGATCCACCCTCGATGAGCATGCAGCCGTCGCGACGCCGGCCCCCGCCCGCACCGCGAGGCACTACCTGCTGGCCGGCTGGGCCAGCATGGCCGGCACCACGATCGAGTGGTACGACTTCTTCCTCTACGGCACCGCCGCCGCGCTGGTGTTCAACCGCATCTTCTTCCCGTCGCTGGACCCCGTCGTCGGCACGCTCGCCGCGTTCGGCACGTTCGCGGTCGGCTTCATCGGGCGGCCGATGGGCGGCATCGTATTCGGCCACTTCGGCGACCGCATCGGCCGCAAGTCGATGCTGATGATCACGCTGCTGCTGATGGGCGTGCCGAGCATGATCATCGGGCTGATCCCGTCGTACGACCGCATCGGCTACTGGGCCGCCGCCTTGCTGATCGCGATGCGCTTCCTGCAGGGGATGGCGGTCGGCGGCGAATGGGGCGGCGCGGTGCTGATGGCCGTCGAACACGCGCCGAAGGGTCGCAAGGGGCTGTTCGGCAGCCTGCCGCAAACGGGCGTCGGGCTCGGGCTGATCCTCTCGTCGGTCGCGATGGCCGCGGTGGCCGCGCTGCCGGAAGCCGACATGCTGTCGTGGGGCTGGCGCGTGCCGTTCCTCGCGAGCATCGCGCTCGTCGGCCTCGGCTGGTTCATCCGCGCGAAGGTGCCCGAGTCGCCGGACTTCGAGAAGATGCAGCGCCAGGGCAAGGCCGAGAAGTCGCCGGTGACGGCCGCGCTGCGTCGCCATCCGCGCGAGGTGCTGACGATCGTCGGCGCGCGTGCCGCCGAGAACACGTGGTTCTACATGGTCGTCACGTTCGCGCTCGCCTATGCAACGCAGCAGTTGCATCTGCCGAAGGCCGAAATGCTGCACGCGATCACGGCCGGCGCGGGGCTGTCGCTCGTCACGATGCCGCTGTGCGGACATCTCAGCGACCGCATCGGCCAGCGCCGGATGTTCGCGATCGGCCTCGTGCTGATGTGCGCGTTCGCGGCACCGTTCTTCATGATGCTCGGCACGCAGCAGACGTCGTACGCATGGTGGGCGATCGTGCTCGGCCTCGGCGTCGTGTTCCCGATTCTTTATGCACCGGAGTCGCTGCTGTTCGCGCAGCAGTTCCCCGCGGAGATCCGCTACAGCGGCATCTCGCTGTCGGTGCAGCTCGCCGGCGTGATCGGCGGCGGCTTCGCGCCGATGATCGCGACGTCGCTGCTCAAGGCCGGCGGCGGCCAGCCGCACTACGTGATCGCGTACCTCGTCGGCTTCGGTGTGTTCGCGCTCGTGTGTACCGCACTGATGCGGCCGGCACGTCCTTGACGCATCGACATACGCCGGCCCGTCTTTACCCGGTTTTCCATACGACTTGCCGTCCGCCGTGGCTACACGCGCGACGGACGCAAGCCACCCCTTTTTCGTCGCACCATCGTTTCCCGGAGAGTTCCATGAACGCCGCAGTTCCCCAGACCACCCTCGCCCTGCCCACCGCCAAGCTGCTGATCGACGGCGCGTTCGTCGATTCGCAAAGCGCCGAATGGGGCGACATCGTCAACCCCGCGACGCAGGAAGTGATCGGCCGCGTGCCGTACGCGACGCTCGACGAGGTCGATGCCGCGATCGCGTCCGCGCAGCGCGCTTTCCAGACCTGGAAGACGACGCCGATCGGCGCGCGGCTGCGCATCATGCTGAAGTTCCAGGATCTGGTGCGCCGCAATCTCGAACGGATCGCGCACACGCTGACGGCCGAGCAGGGCAAGACGCTGCCCGATGCGCAGGGCGACATCTTCCGCGGCCTCGAAGTGGTCGAGCACGCATGCTCGATCGGCACGCTGCAGCAAGGCGAATTCGCGGAGAACGTCGCGGGCGGCGTCGACACCTACACGCTGCGCCAGCCGATCGGCGTGTGCGCGGGCATCACGCCGTTCAACTTCCCCGGCATGATCCCGCTGTGGATGTTCCCGATGGCGATCGTGTGCGGCAACACGTTCGTGCTGAAGCCGTCCGAACAGGATCCGCTGTCGACGATGCAGCTCGTCGAGCTCGCGATCGAAGCCGGCGTGCCGCAAGGTGTACTGAACGTCGTGCACGGCGGCAAGACAGTGGTCGATCGCCTCTGCACGCACCCGGACATCAAGGCGATCTCGTTCGTCGGCTCGACGCGCGTCGGCACGCACGTGTACAACCTCGGCAGCCAGCACGGCAAGCGCGTGCAGTCGATGATGGGCGCGAAGAACCACGCGGTCGTGTTGCCGGATGCGCATCGCGAGCAGTCGATCAACGCGCTGGTCGGCGCGGGCTTCGGCGCGGCCGGTCAGCGCTGCATGGCGACGTCGGTCGTCGTGCTGGTCGGCCGCGCGCGCGACTGGCTGCCCGATCTGGTCGAGAAGGCGAAGGCGCTGAAGGTCAACGCCGGCGCCGAAGCCGGCACGGACGTCGGCCCGGTCGTGTCGAAGGCGGCGAAGGCGCGCGTCCTGTCGCTGATCGACGCGGGCGTGAAGGAAGGCGCGACGCTGCTGCTCGACGGCCGCGACGTGAAGGTGCCGGGCTACGAGCAAGGCAACTTCGTCGGCCCGACGATCTTCTCGGGCGTGACGACCGACATGTCGATCTACACGGAAGAAATCTTCGGGCCAGTGGTGGTCGTGATGGAAGTCGACACGCTCGACGAAGCGATCGCGCTCGTGAACCGCAACCCGATGGGCAACGGCGTCGGCCTCTTCACGCAGAGCGGCGCGGCCGCGCGCAAGTTCCAGAGCGAGATCGACGTCGGCCAGGTCGGCATCAACATCCCGATCCCGGTGCCGGTCCCCTACTTCAGCTTCACCGGCTCGCGCGGCTCGAAGCTCGGCGATCTCGGCCCGTACGGCAAGCAGGTCGTGCAGTTCTATACGCAGACGAAGACGGTCACCGCGCGCTGGTTCGACGACGACGCGACGGCCGGCGGCGTGAACACGACGATCGCGCTGCGCTGATTGCGAAGCATGGGACCGGGCGAAGCGCTTAAGCGTCTAGTTCGGTTGATCGTGAAGCATGGGACCGGGCCAAGCGCCAAAGCGTCAAGTTCGGTTGATCGCGAAGCATGGGACCGGACCAAGCGCTGAAGCACCAAGTCCGGTCGACCGCGAAGCATGGGACCGGGCCAAGCGCCAAAGCGTCAAGTTCGGTTGATCGCGAAGCATGGGACCGGACCAAGCGCTGAAGCGTCAAGTTCGGTTGATCGCGAAGCATGGGACCGGACTAGGCGCTGAAGCGTCAAGTCCGGTCGACCGCGAAGCATGGGACCGGACTAGGCGCTAAAGCGCCAAGTCCGGTCGACACTGGAGCCTGTACATGGAAATTGCATTCATCGGACTCGGCAACATGGGCGGCCCCATGGCCGCCAACCTGCTCAAGGCCGGACACGCCCTGACGGTGTTCGACCTCGACGCGAACGCAGTCGACGCCGCGACGCGCGCGGGCGCGACGGCGGCCGCGTCGCCGCGTGACGCGGCCGCCCGCGCGTCGCTGGTGATCACGATGCTGCCGGCCGCGCAGCACGTGCGCGCGGTTTATCTCGGCGACGACGGCGTCCTGGCCGGCGCGCGCGCCGGCGCAACGTTCGTCGACTGCAGCACGATCGATCCGGGCACCGTGCGCGCAGTGGCCGACGCCGCCGCGCAACGCGACTTCCCGCTCGCCGATGCGCCAGTGTCGGGCGGCACCGGCGGCGCTCAGGCAGGCACGCTGACCTTCATGGTCGGCGCGGAAGGCGCGCTGTTCGAGCGCATCCGCCCGGTACTGCTCGACATGGGGAAGAACGTCGTGCACTGCGGCGGCACCGGCACCGGGCAGATCGCGAAGATCTGCAACAACCTGCTGCTCGGGATCTCGATGATGGGCGTGTCGGAATCGATGGCACTCGGCGCCGCGCTCGGCATCGATCCGGCCGTGCTGGCCGGCATCATCAACACGTCGACCGGCCGCTGCTGGAGCTCGGACGCATATAACCCGTACCCGGGCGTGAACGACGCGGCGCCCGCCGCGCGCGGCTACTCGGGCGGTTTCGCCGCAAACCTGATGCTGAAGGATCTCGGGCTCGCGACCGAAGCCGCGCGCAGCGCACGGCAGCCGGTGTGGATGGGCGCGCTCGCGCAGCAGCTTTATCAGTCGATGAGCCAGCAGGGGCTCGGCACGCTCGACTTCTCCGCTTGCGTGAAGCTGTACGAAGCGCACCCCGCGTAACGCGGCCGACGGACGTGCGCCGACCCGCGATGCCCATCAACGGCATCGCGGGTCGATTCACTTCCGGAGCAACGCGGGCGCGCAGGCCGCGGCCGCACGGGCGACGCGGCGCTTATCCGCGCGGGTTCGACGCCGTCTCGAAGGTCGGATGGCACTCGAACGCGAGTTCCGAGCGCGCGTCGACGCGGCGGCCGCCGGTCACGGACTCCTGCTTCAGGCTCGCGCGCATGCCGCGCTGCGTGCAATAGTTGGTCGCTTCGTTGACAGCTTTTTCATGGGCGTCGGCCCACGTCGTCGACACGCCGAGCGTGCGCGTCGTCACGGTGAAGACGTTCGGGTTCGACGTCGTGGTCACGTCGGAAGCGGTCGAACACGCGGCGAGCAAGCATGCAGCGGCCGCGATGGTCAACCCTCGCAGGGATCGAAAAGGTACAGGGATGGACATGGGAGGCAAGCGCACGTCGATTCGACGGCATTGAGCAACATAGGCGACAGTATGCCTGCCCGATTGCCGGAGATCATGCCCTTTTCGGTGAACACATTGTTTCGAATGGTTAAACGATGGGTGATCCAGGCAAGATTTACGGGCCGCGTCGCGCCTGGCGTTGCCCCGTGAGTCGCTTTTCCCGGCCGCCGTGCGCCTTCTTCACGTACGCCGGTTAGTGCAAGCGCGCCTGCCGGATTCTCGCCGAGGCCTCCTCCAGGTTTTGCCACGCCGGTTGACCGGGCGCGTAGCGCGCGCGGATATATGCGGCGAGCTCGGCCATCTGCCGGTCGTCGAACGCGTCGCGGAAGCCCGGCATGTAGCCGAGCGCGTCGGTGGCCGGATGGTCGATCCCGTCGTGCAGCACACGCAGCAGGTTGTCGGGCGCCGCCTGGCTGACGCTCGTGTTGAGCCCCATCAGCGGACGCACGCCGAAATGCCCGACCCCGCCCGATTCCGCGTGACACACCGCGCACGCGGCATCGAACGCACGCCGGCCGCTCTCGAGGCCGAGCGTCGCGACGGCTTCCGCACCGTGCGCACGGCGGGTCGCCGCGTCGGCCGCCATGGCCGCATCGACGGGCGGTGACAGCGACGTCAGGTAATGCGCGATCGCCCGAACGTCCGATTCGGGCAGCGCCGCGAGCCCCGTGACGACCGGCGCCATCGGCCCGGCCGCGACGCCGTGCTGGGCGGAGAAACCGGTGCGGAGGTAGTCGAACAGCGCGCCTTCGGTCCACGGCACCGGCGACGCCGGCGACGCGATGAGCGGCGGCGCGACCCATCCCTCGGCCTCGCCGCCGGCCAGGTACGCGCGCCCGCCCTGTTCCGCACCGAGCGCGTTGCGCGGCGTGTGGCACGCGCCGCAGTGCCCGGCGCCGTCGACCAGATACTTGCCGCGATTCCACGTCGCGGAGCGCGCCGGGTCCGGTGCTAACGGCCGCGCATCGTGAAACAGCCAGTTCCATCCGGCGACGAGGCGCCGCTGGTCGAGCGGGAACGGCAGCTTCGTTTCCGGCGGTGCATGCGTCACCGGCGGCTGCGACATCAGATAGGCATAGAGCGCGAGCAGGTCGGGCTCGCTCAGCTTCGCGAATGCGGTGTACGGAAACGCCGGATACAGATGCGATCCGTCGCGGCCGATGCCTTCGCGCATCGCACGCGCGAACGCCGGATACGACCATGCGCCGATGCCGGTTTCCGGATCGGGCGTGATGTTGGTCGTGTAGATCATGCCGAACGGCGTGTCGAGCGCGAGACCACCCGCGTTGGGCGCCCCGCCGGGCGCGGTATGACAGACCGCGCAATCGCCGGCGAGCGCAATCAGGCGGCCGCGTTCGAGCGTCGCCGCGCTCCACATCGCGCCCTCCGCACCGCCCGTCGCAATCGGCGCAATCGGCGCCGGGCCCGGCAGGATCGCGCACGCGAGCCCGATCAGCCCGCCGACCACCCCGCCCGCGCCGCCACCGGCCAGCCAGCGGCGCCAGCGCGATGACGCACGACGCGGCGTGCCGGAATGGCTCTCACCTGAATCGACCGGCACCGGCCGGGCCAGCGCCTCGCGAATGCGCGCGGCATCGAACGGCGGCGCGCGAAAACGCACGCCCGTCGCGTCATGCAGCGCGTTCGCGATCGCAGCCGCGGCCGGCGCAGCGGCCTGCTCGATCCGTTGTGCATCGTATGCCGACAGCGAACGGATGCGATCCGCGCCCGGCGCGGCATCGTCGAACGCAACGAGTTCATGCGCGATCGCATCCGGCGCGACATCGCCGCCGGTCTCGTCATGCGCCGGCCGTGCGGACAGCCGCGCGCCCATCACGCGCGAAATCGCCGCCTCGATCTGCCATGCGGGCAAGCCCGCCATCGACGCCTGCCCGGGTTCGCCCGCGCCCTGCCCGGCGACGACGCGGCGCACCGCGACGTCGCCCGTCGCGCGATCGACGTCGAGATCGACGACCCACGCGGACCAGTGGGGAGCCTTGTCACCGCCCGCATCGGTTTGCGGGTTTTCGTCCGCGGACAATGCATCGGGCGCACCCGCACCGTCGAACGCAAAACCGCGTCCGCTCAAGCGGTCAGGCATGCGCGCCGTCGCCGGTTCGCCCCATGCGGCGCGTTCGCTGACCATCCGGATAATCTCGCGCGGCCCTGCATCGCGCGACGCATCGAGATGCTGCAGACGCAATGCGACCGGATCGCGCTTCAGCGCACCGGCCAGCTCGTCGACGAACGATTCGCGCGCGAATGCGTGCGCGTGGCCGGGAATCGTGTGGTGGGTGTCGGCCATCTCGATCAACGTCTGCGCATGTCGATAGACGAACGGCGACGATGGCGTCGACGCCCCGCCCTCCGCCGTCGTCCGCCGCGCGTCCGCCACCGTGCCGGCCTGCGCGCGATAGCGCCACGTCGTCATCCTGCCGTCGGCGGCGGTCCGTGTTTCGACATCGAACGACGCCTGCGCGCGCGCATCGCCGATCGGCCACTCGTAACGCGCGCGATGCATGCGCGCCGCGTCGTCCGCACGCCGCGCCGAACCGGCCGCCACTTCATCGCATCGCACATCGCCTGCATCGGTTTCGGGCTGCGCGAGCACGCTCGGGTCATGCTTCATCGCCGTCGTCCCGCAGATAGCGCGCGGCCCGATGCACCGCGCGGATGATCTCCAGGTGCGTGCCGCAGCGGCAAAGATTGAAGCGCAGTGCGTCGCGGATCGCTGCATCGTCCGGCGACGGATTGCGGTCGAGCAGCGCTTTCGTGCTCATGATCATCCCGTTGAGGCAATAGCCGCACTGTGCGGCCTGCTCGTCGATGAAGGCGCGCTGGATCGGATGCGGCGCCTCGCGCGCGCCGAGCCCTTCGAGCGTCGTCACGTCGCGCCCGTGCGCGGCGGCGGCCGGCACGACGCACGCGCGTGTGGCCTGCCCGTCGACCAGCACCGTGCACGCGCCGCACTGCCCGAATCCGCAGCCGTACTTCGGGCCGTTGAGCGCGCAGTCGTTGCGCAGGATCAGCAGAAGCGGCGCGTCGGGCGCGGCTGCGTCGAACGTGTGCGGCATGCCGTTCACGCGAAAAGCGAGCGGCCGCGACGGGGAAGCGGGATGGGACATGAACGGGTCCGGAATGGGGGCGCGGGCCGGAAGACCGGCGGGCCGATGCCTGGGGCCGGCGGCGGGCACGGCCGCCGGCTCGCGATGGCCGGCGTCGCGCACAGCGCTCAGGTATAACACGCCGAAATGCGCGCGTATCGCCGCATCGATCGACGATGCGGCGGCGTTGCATCCGGCTCGGACACGGCGCGTGTCAGGCGACGGCCGCCACGTTGCCACGCGACGGCGACGGCGACACGAGCGGCACGTCGAACACGTCGTAGCCGAACACCCACGACGGATCCTCGTTCGTGCGCAGCCACGTGTTGTTGTGCGACACGAGCTGCACCTTCGACGCGCGTGCCGCGCGATTCGCCTCGTACAGCGCGAACGCGCCTGCGTGATCGCCGATGCCGACTTCGTCGAGACAGCGCGCGAGCATCGCCGCATCCTCGATCGCCATCGCCGCGCCCTGCGCCATGTGCGGCTTCATCGGATGACACGCATCGCCGAGCAGCACGAGACGGCCTCGGCTCCACAACGGAAGCGGGTCGCGTTCGAGCAGCGGCCACTTGGTGATCGACGGCGACACGTCGATCAGATGCTGGATGTCGGCATGGAAACCCGCGAACGCCTCGCGCATTTCATCGCGGCTGCTGTCGACCATCGACACGCCTTCCGGCCACTCGGCCTGCGGCACGCCCGTCACGTAGTAGTACTCGTCGCGCTTCTCGGTCACGTAGTAGACCATCATGTGACGATCCTCCGACCACCACTTCACGCACGTGTCGTACGGCTTGTTGCCGAGCAGCGATGCCGGGAACACCGCGCGATGCGCAACGTAGCCCGTATAGCGCGGTGGTTCCGCGCCAAGCAGATGCTCGCGGATCCGCGAATTCACGCCGTCCGCGCCAATGACGATGTCGGCCGTCTCGACGCTGCCGTCGGTGAATGTCAGGCGCACCGCGTCGCCGGTGTCCTCCACCGACGCGAGCCGCTTGCCGAAGCGGATCGTGCCGGGCGTCACCGCCTGCGTCATCAACGCATGGAAATCGCCGCGATGCACGGTCAGGTAGCTCGCGCCATAGGTCGTGCGCGCGTAGTCGCCGAGCGGAATTTTCGACAGCACGTCGGCCGTCCGCCAGTCGCGGCTGTACCAGCAATCCGGATGGGAACCCATCTTCTCCAGCGCGTCTTCGCAGCCGATGCGCCGCATGATCTTCATCACATTCGGGCCGAGATGAATGCCCGCGCCGAGGCGCGAGAACGCCGGCGCCTGCTCGTAAAGCGCGACATCGTAGCCGCGGCGCTGCAGCAGTGCCGCGGCGGCCGTGCCGCCGAGACCGGCGCCGATGATTGCGATACGGGGTTTGCTCATGCGGATCTCCTGATCGTGAGCCCGTCGCCGAACGCGGGACGAGAACGGGCGGATTGAATGGCGTGCATGTAGCGTACACACTTAATTTATTCAGGACAAGCGGATTGTTTTTGGCAATCCCGTTATCCGGGAAAACACCAATAAATTCACGAATTCATGCAGTCATTAACGATGACCGCCGGACGGAAATCTTTTTGATCCATTGTCATTTTCAAATGTACACACTAGACTTTGCTCGAAACCAGGCGATCTCGCGCCAGCGTGCCGCCCCACTCTTACCGACACGGAGCCTCCCGTCATGAACAAGACCTACCGCATCGGCCAGATCGTGCCGAGTTCCAACACGACGATGGAAACCGAGATTCCCGCGATGTTGCGGTTGCGCGAGGCGATCCGGCCCGAGCGCTTCACGTATCACTCGAGCCGGATGCGGATGAAGAAGGTCGTCAAGGAAGAACTCGCGGCGATGGATGCCGAATCCGACCGCTGCGCGGTGGAGCTGAGCGATGCGCGCGTCGACGTGCTCGGCTACGCGTGCCTCGTCGCGATCATGGCGATGGGCCACGGCTATCACCACGTGTCTCAGGCGCGCCTCACGAAGCACACGGCGGACAACGGCGCGCAGGCGCCCGTGCTGACGAGCGCGGGCGCGCTCGTCGACGCATTGAAGGTGATCGGCGCGAAGCGCATCGTGGTGGTCGCGCCGTACATGCTGCCGCTGACCGAACTCGTGGTCGACTACATCCGCAACGAAGGCTACGAAGTGATCGCGTACCGCGCGCTCGAGATTCCCGACAACCTCGAAGTCGGCCGCCACGACCCGGCACGCCTGCCGGACATCGTGAAGACGCTGCCGTATCAGGAGGCCGATGCGATCGTCCTGTCTGCGTGCGTGCAGATGCCGTCGCTGCCGGCGGTCGCGAAGGTCGAGGCGATGACGGGCAAACCCGTGATCACGGCCGCGATCGCGACGACCTACGCGATGCTGCGCGAACTCGATCTCGAACCGGTCGTACCCGGGGCCGGCGCGCTGCTGTCCGGCGCGTACTGAGCATCCCGCCACTTCGGAGCCTCTCCATGCCCTCGACTTTCCTGTACGGCGCGAACGTCCGCGCGAACGGCATCCGCCAGCACTATCTGCGCTACGGCGGCGCGACGGGCGCACGCGCGTCGCGCCCCGCGATCGTGCTGATTCCCGGCATCACGAGCCCCGCGATCACGTGGGGCTTCGTCGGCGACGTGTTCGGCGCGGCGTTCGACACCTATGTGCTCGACGTGCGCGGCCGCGGGCTGTCCGACGCGTCGCCGTCGCTCGACTACGGCCTCGACGCGCAGGCCGACGACCTCGCGGCGCTCGTCGCCGCGCTCGGCCTGCCGCGCACGAGCCTCGTCGGCCATTCGATGGGCGCGCGGATCGCCGCGCGCGCGGCGCTGCGCGGCATCGGCGGGCTCGAGTCGGTCGTACTCGTCGATCCCCCGGTGTCGGGCCCGAACCGCCGCGACTATCCGGGCAAGCTGCCGTGGTACATCGACTCGATGGCGCTCGCGCGCGCCGGCACCGACGCCGAAGGGATGCGCGCGTTCTGCCCGACCTGGACCGATGCCGAACTGCAACTGCGCGCCGAATGGCTGCATACCTGCGACGAGCGCGCGGTGCGCACGTCATACGAAGGCTTCCACACCGACGACTTCCACGCGGATGCCGCGCGACTGACCGTGCCGTCGCTGCTGATCACGGCCGAGCGCGGCGACGTGGTGCGCGACGACGACGTCGCCGAACTGCAGCGCGCGACGCCGTCGATGCGGCACGTGCGCGTGCCCGATGCCGGCCACATGATTCCGTGGGACAACGCGGCGGGCTTCTACGCGGCGTTCGGCGATTTCCTCGGCGCGCCGCTCGCGGCCTGATCGCGCGGCGCCCGCCCATTTCTCTCACGCCTTTACCGGAGCCGACGATGCCAGTCAGCGATACCCAACTGATCGACGCGTGGAAGCAGGTCCTCACGCTGTCGCGCCTCGAACCGGGCCAGACCGTCACGATCCTGACGAGCGCGGCCACCCATCCGCAGACGCTGTCGTGCGCGCTGATCGCGACGCAATCGATGGGCGCGATCGTCAACCGGCTCGACCTGCCGCCCGTCAATGGCGACAAAGCGTTCAGCCGGGACCCGCTCGCGTATCTCGGCACGACGCCGCTGACCGGCAACAAGGCCGCGATCGCCGCGCTGCGCGAGAGCGACCTCGTGCTCGACCTGATGACGCTGCTGTTCTCGCCCGAACAGCACGACATCCTGAAAGCGGGCACGAAGATCCTGCTCGCGGTCGAGCCGCCCGAGGTGCTGGTGCGCATGGTGCCGACGCTGGCCGACCGTACGCGAGTGCTTGCCGCTGCGAAAAAAATCGCTGCCGCGCGCGAGATGCGCGTGACGTCGGCCGCCGGCACCGCGCTGGTATGCCCGCTCGGCGAGTTTCCGCCGACGGCCGAATACGGCTTCGTCGACGCGCCGGGCCGCTGGGATCACTGGCCGAGCGGCTTCGCGCTGACCTACCCGAACGACCGCACCGCGCGCGGCACGATCGTGATCGACCGCGGCGACATCCTGCTGCCTCAGAAGCACTACGTGAGCGAGCCGATCGCGCTGACCGTCGAAGGCGGTTACGCAACGCGCATCGAAGGCGGCGTCGACGCCGACCTGCTGCGCGACTACATGGAAACCTTCGCCGACCCCGAAGGCTATGCGATCTCGCACATCGGCTGGGGGTTGCAGCCGCGCGCCCGCTGGTCGACGCTCGGCCTGTACGACCGCGAGGCGACGATCGGGATGGATGCGCGCGCGTTCGAGGGCAACTTCCTGTTCTCGCTCGGCCCGAACAACGAAGGCGGCGGCAGCCGCACGACGACCTGCCATATCGACATCCCGCTGCGCCGCTGCACGGTCGAGCTCGACGGCGAGACCGTCGTGCGCGAGGGCCGCGTGACCGATCAACCCGCCTGACAGACGAGTGCCCGACACCATGACCGATCTTTCCCACCACGCCGAAGCGAACGTCTACCGCCAGCAGGGTTTCGGCACGCCGCTGCCGCCGCACGGCAACATAGGGCTGCTGATCGTCGACTTCGTGGTCGGCTTCGCCGATCCCGCGACGTTCGGCGGCGGCAACATCGCGCCGGCGATCGCGCGCACGACGCGGGCGCTCGCGCTCGCGCGCGAACGCGGCTGGCCGGTCGCGCACAGCCGCATCGTGTATGCGGACGACGGCAGCGACGACAACGTGTTTTCGCTGAAGGTGCCGGGCATGGCGACGCTGACCGAGCACCATCCGAACAGCGCGATCGTGCCCGAACTCACGCCCGCCGCCGGCGAACTCGTCGTGCGCAAGACCGTGCCGTCGGCGTTCTTCGGCACGCAGCTCGCACCCTGGCTCGCGCAGCGTGCGGTACAAACGCTGCTCGTTGCCGGCGCGGTGACGAGCGGTTGCGTGCGCGCGAGCGTGGTCGACGCGATGTCGCACGGGTTCCGTCCGCTCGTACTCGCAGATTGCGTCGGCGATCGCGCGATCGCGCCGCATGACGCGAACCTGTTCGACATGCAGCAGAAATACGCGGCCGTGATGCCGCTCGACGATGCGATCGCGGCAATCGATGCCGTGCACGCGCGCTGAGCCGCCGCGCCGCGCGGGCGGCGGCCCGGCCGTCGCCCGCACCCACCCGCCCGTGATTGACGTTGAGGTTTTGGCGACCTAGATTGACCGCGTGCGCCGTCGCGCAAGCCCAGGCCGTCACCCCGCGCGCGGCACGCCGCGTCCGCGCACCAAAGCCCGCGCGCCCGCCGACCGCCCCTCCCCGACAGGACACCTCGATCGTGAACCGCTCCGAACTGCTTGCGCGCGACGGCTGCCTGACCGTGATCCGGCAACCCACGCCGCCCGTCAAGCCGGCGCCCGGCCAACCGGGCAGCCTGTCGTCGTACGTGCCGGCGCTGCCCGAGGTGTTCGTCGCGATTCTCGACGACGGACGCATCCTCGCGTTCAACGGCCACGTCGATCTCGGCACCGGCATTCGCACGTCGCTCGCGCAGATCGTTGCCGAGGAACTCGACGTGCCGCCCGCGCGCGTGACGATGGTGCTCGGAGATACGGCCGCGACACCGAACCAGGGTCCGACCATCGCGAGCGCGACAATCCAGATTTCCGCGACGCCGCTGCGTTGCGCGGCCGCGCAGGCACGGCACGCATTGCTGGCGCTGGCCGCCGAGCGTTTCGCCGTCGACCTCGCGCAGTTGAGCATCGACGACGGAACGATCTCCGCACCGGCACACGGGCACGCCGCGACGTTCGCCGCGCTCGTCGCGGGGCACCGCGTCACGCTGACGCTCGATCCGAGCGCCCGCACGAAGGACCCCGCCCACTACCGGATCGTCGGCCGATCGTCGCCGCGCGTCGACCTGCCGGCGAAAGCAACGGGCCAGCTCACGTTCGTGCATGACATGCGCGTGCCGGGCATGCTGCATGGCCGCGTCGTGCGGCCGCCGTATGCGGGCCACGACAGCGGCGCGTTCGTCGGCACGTCGCTGGTCGACGTCGATCGCGCGTCGGTCGCCGACGTGCCGGGGCTCGTCGCGGTCGTCGCGATCGGTGATTTCGTCGGCGTCGTCGCCGAGCGCGAGGAACACGCGATCCGCGCGGCGCGCCAGCTGCGCGTCACGTGGCGGCCGCATCCCGCGCTGCCGCCGCTCGATACGCCCGCAGCCGCGATCGCCGCCGCACCCGCGCAACGCCGCGTGCTGCTCGACGAAGGCGACGTCGACGCGGCACGCACGCAACCCGACACGATCACGGTGTCGCGCACCTATGCATGGCCGTTCCAGATGCACGGCTCGATCGGCCCGTCGTGCGCGCTCGCCGACTATCGCGCGCCGGGCGACGGCCGGATCACCGTATGGTCCGGCACGCAGAACCCCGTATCGCTGCGCTACGACCTCGCGACGCTCGTGGCGCGCGACGAGGCCGATTTCGACATCGTGCGAATGGAAGCAGCCGGCTGCTACGGCCGCAACGGCGCGGACGACGTATGCGGCGACGCGTTGCTGCTGTCGCGCGCGGTCGGCCGTCCGGTGCGCGTGCAACTGTCACGCGCGGACGAACATCTGTGGGAACCGAAGGGCGCCGGGCAATTGATGCGGGTGACGGGCACCGTGACGCGCGACGGCCGCCTGCTGGGCTACGACTTCACGACGCGCTATCCGTCGAACGACGCGCCGCTCCTCGCGACGCTCCTGACCGGCGCGATCGCGCCCGAGCCGCGCGTATTCGAGATGGGCGACCGCACGGCCGTGTCGCCGTATGAAAGCCCGAACCGTCGCATAGTCTGCGAGGATCTCGCGCCGCTCGTGCGCGCATCGTGGCTGCGTGGCGTGTCGGCGTTGCCGAACTCGTTCGCGCACGACGCGTTCGTCGACGAATGCGCGGCGCTGGCCGACATCGATCCGCTCGCGTTCCGGCTTCGGCATCTCAAGGACACGCGCGCGCGCGAACTGCTGCAGGCCGTGGCCGATCGCGCGGGCTGGACGCCGCGTGCGGGCCGCAACCATGAACACGACGGATCGCACGTCGTGCGCGGACGCGGCGTCGCGTATGCGCGCTACGTGCACAGTCGCTTCCCCGGTTTCGGCGCGGCATGGTCCGCATGGATCGTCGACCTGAGCGTCGATCGCGTGTCCGGCGAAATCCGCATCGAACGCGTGACGGTCGGCCAGGACACCGGCACGATGATCAACCCGGACGGCGTGCGCCACCAGATTCACGGCAACGTGATCCAGGTATTGAGCCGCACGCTGAAGGAGCGTGTGCGGTTTGCCGAAGGCAAGGTCGCGTCGCGGGAATGGGCAAGCTATCCGATCCTGACGTTCGACGAAGTGCCGGAGGTCGACGTGGTGCTGATGCCGCGGCAAGGCGAGCCGCCGCTCGGCGCGGGCGAATCGGCGTCGGTGCCAGGGCCCGCCGCGGTCGCGAACGCGCTGTTCGACGCGACCGGCGTGCGCTTCTACGCGCCGCCGTTCACGCCCGAGACGGTGCGCGCCGCGCTTCGCGAGGCCGGCCGGCTTCCCGGTATGAAAGCGCCTGTCCCAGCACGCGCCGTGTAAGGGTGGTATGCGTCGAGGGCCGCGCCGCGCGTCACGCGTCGCCGTCGGCCTCCATCATCTTGCGCAGCAGGTACTGCAATGCGACGCGCTCGCCCGGATTGAGCGGCCCGTACGTGCGCTCGGTCACCTGCCGCGCGAACGGCACCGTGCGGTCGATCAGCGCGAGGCCTGCCGCGGTCGCGCGCACGATCAGCTTGCGGCCGTCGTTCGGGTCGGGCAGCACCTCGATCAGCGCGCGCGTCTTCAACCGATCGACGACGCCGCGGATCGTCGCCTGGTCGATCGCGGTCGCCTTGACGATGTCGTTCAGCGAACACGCCTGCTTTTCCTTGACCGCGCACAGCGCGACGAACTGCGCGGCCGTCAGGTCCGAATCGGGGATCGCCTCCTGGAAGATCGCAACGTGCCGCTGGTAGGCGCGGCGCAGCAGGTGCCCGACCTGGTCGTGAAAGTCGTAGGAATCCTTGGAAGACGCCATGAAGATGAAGGCCCGCGCGGCATGAATGAGAAAGGCAAGCAGTGTACACCCTCGAATCGGCACGATCGTTCGCGCGCCGGCCGCTTCGTTGCGGTACGTCAGGTTCGTCGCGCCCTTTCCGTCTTTCACCTGACGATTGCCCGACCGTGCAGGCCCGCTCACGAACATCGCACCGCGGGGCCAGCCATTCGCGCCGTTCGGCGGATTGCCGGATGCACGAAGCCGGGCGCACGTATGCGCAGCGCCGGAGCACTTGCGTGCATACACTTCACTTTTGAGTGCACACGCACGAATTTCGTGCATCCGGACCCGTTCACGACGCTCACCGAGATACGTGCATTTTTCCGAATAATTCCCCGAAAAACATGAGGTTTATCCGGCCCATCGAGCGATCTTTATCCGTCCGTTTTCGTGCCTGTGCGATTCCGTATTTTCTAGTGTGTACGCTATGTAATTGGCGTGCTATACAGACTCCAGCGCGCGGTGAATCTTCGCTCGCGTCGAACGGCCACCCACTTCATCCGTCACATTCGAACAGGGGCAATCCCATGTCTACCGCACACCCGAGCGCCGCCGTCTCCGCCGACGACACGCTGCACGGCGCGCTCTACCGCAAGGTCACGCTGCGCCTGATCACGCTGTTCTGCCTGTGCTATTTCGCGGCCTATCTCGACCGCATCAACATCGGGCTCGCGAAGCTGCAGATGCTCGACGCGCTGAAGTTCAGCGACACCGTGTACGGGCTCGGCGCCGGCCTGTTCTTCGGCGGCTACATCCTGTTCGAAGTCCCGAGCAACCTGGTGCTGCAGCGCGTCGGCGCGAAGCTGTGGATTGCGCGGATCATGATCACGTGGGGCTTGCTGTCGGGCGCGACGATGTTCGTGCAGACGCCGATGCAGTTCTACGTCGTGCGCTTCCTGCTCGGTGCCGCCGAAGCCGGCTTCCTGCCCGGCGTGCTGTTGTACCTGACGCAGTGGTATCCCGATGCGCGCCGCGCGCGGATCGTCGCGCTGTTCATGGTCGGCCTGCCGCTGTCGAGCATGATCGGCAGCCCGATTTCCGGCTGGATCATGCGCGCGTTCGACGGCGCACACGGGCTCGGCGGCTGGCAGTGGCTGTTCCTGCTCGAGGCATTGCCGTCGGTGCTGCTCGGCTTCGCGGTACTGCGCTGGCTGCCCAACGGCATCGAAACCGCGCACTGGCTGAACGCCGACGAGAAGCGCGCGCTGCGCGCGAACCTCGACGCCGACCCGTCCGGCAACAAGAGCCATGCGCTCGGCCGTGCATTCACCGACCCGAAGGTGTGGGCGCTCGGCCTCATCGACCTGTGCGTGCTGCTCGGGCTGTATGCGGTGAGCTTCTGGCTGCCGACGATCCTGCGCGACACCGGCGTGAAGGACGCGTATCACATCGGCTGGCTGATGGTGATCCCCAATGCCGCGGCCGTTCTCGCGACGCTATATTGCGGCGCGAGCTCCGACCGTGCGCGTGAGCGCCGCTGGCATATCGTCGTGCCGTTCCTGGTGTCGGCCGTCGCGCTCGCACTTGCCGCCGCGTCGTCGCACGGCACGCTCGCGACCGTGCTGCTGTTCTCGTTGATCAACGCGGGCGCGGCCGCCGCGATGCCGGTCGTCTGGGCGTTGCCGTCCACGTTCCTGAAGGGCTCGGCCGCGGCCGGCGGGATCGCGTTCGCATGCTCGATCGCGAACCTCGGCGGCTTCGGCAGCACTTACTTCATCGGCTGGCTGCGCGACACGTTCCATTCGCAAAGCGCCGGACTGTATGCCTTCGCCGCATGCATGCTGGTCGGTTGCGCGCTCGCGCTCGCGTATCCGGCGAGGCTCGTGAATCGCTGATGCACATCACGCGCGCGGCGCCGCCAGGTCGTCGCGCGACCGCACGATTCTCCTCATATCGATGCGCACGCAACGATATGAGGAGAATCGTCGCCCGCAGCGCACAACGGACGACGTTTGAAACGCCCTTGCGGCGCGCGTCACTCTCTCGCTGGTTGCATCGCCTTTTTACAAGCATGCAACCCGGACTCGCACGATCCGGCACGGCACGCCACTGCACTGCGTGCCACACCTTCGCCATACGGGCGCGCGCGCCGATTCCGTCGCGCGGGCACGTCGCTTGCGACATCCGTGCGCCCGCCACCCCGGCGGACGGCAATTCCTTCCTTCAATCCGGCGCTGCGTACCGCGCGATGCCTCGCGCGGCAACACCGCATCGCAATCAGGCTCCCTGAACGAGAGGACGACAATGAAATCCATTCGAACGATAGTGGCCCTGTGCTCGGTCATTTCCGTGCTCGCGGCATGCGGCGGAGACGGCAACGACGTCGGCACCGAACTCGGCATCTCGAAACCGCAGGCGCGCTTCATCAACGCGGTGCCGGCCGGCCCGAATCTCGATTACTACCTGAATGCGAAGGTCGACGCGTCGGGTGTCGCGTACAAGGGCGTGACCCGCTATCACGACATCGACTCGGGAACGACGACCGCAAGCTACGACATCTCGGGCACGACCGCGACGGTCGCGTCGCAATCCTTCGGCGCGGCGAACGGCCATCACTACACCACGATCGCGTTGCCCAGCACGTCGTCGGCGATTTCGGTGATCGACGATCCGTTCGACAAGAAGCTCCTGTCCGACAAGGCGCGCGTGCGCAGCTTCAACGCGTCGCCGAACGCGCAGAACGTCGACGTGTACGTCGTGCCTCCCGGCACCGACATCAACGCGCAAAGCCCGACGCTGGCGGGCGCGGCGTATCAGAACGCCGTGCCGGCCTCCGGACAGGATTCGATCTACCTGAACGGCGGCAGCTACCAGGTGATCGTCACGACGGCCGGTAGCAAGACGCCGATCCTGAAGACCGCGCCCGTGAGCATCAACAACAACGCCGACTGGCTGCTGGTGACGATTCCGTCGGGCGGCATCGGCGACGTGACACCGAACGACATCCACGTGCTCGTCGCGCAAGGCAACGATGCGGACACGTCCGCGCAGGAACTCGGCCCGCAGTAATGGCCATCGGCGGACCGCCGGCCGGCGGTCCGCCCGGCACCCGTCGATACGTCAGTCGGTCCGCTCGAGGCGGATCACGTGCTCGGCCCGCGTGCTGTCGCCATGCTCGACATCGACGTCGCCGACATACCGGACGCGCCAGCCCGGCCGCGTCGCGATCTGCGGCACGTTGCCGCCCGGCCGGCTCTCGATCCCGCCGAGCCCTTCGTCGGGCGTGTCGACCGCGTCGTCGAGCGACGCGTTCGAATAGATCACGTTGTCGTGCCACTCGGTCGCGCCTGCGCGCGCCTCCAGGCCCTTGCCGTCGACGTCGACCGTGTTGTCCGTCATCGCCATGTTGGCGTTGTCGAGCGTGACGATCCGGCCGGCCGCGCGACGCACGGGGTCGCCGCTGTCGACCGCATGTGCGTCGACGTCGATCGGCGGCAGGCCGGTCGGCATTTTCGCCGCGACCGCCTCCGGCGTCAGCGGCCGCTTCGCGACCTCGGCAGCCTGGGTCGCCGCATCCGGCATGTCGCCGGCCGCCGGCGTCTTCACCGGGCTCTTCTCGATCTGTTCTCGCTGCTGTTCCGGGGTTGGATTCGATTCCGCGTTCTGCATCGCACCTCCTGCTCCCGACGGCGTGCGCCGGCATGACGCATGCCGGCGCCGCGCCGGGAATCGCTACAACGGTCCTTGCAAATCTTTCACGCGCGGCGCACTGTCCGCGCGTCCTGGGACGCACGGACCGAGCCGCAATGCCGTCACGGCGGCACGGGCAACCTGCCCGCGCACGCCGCGCGCACCCGCCGATCAGCCGCCGCTTGCGCCCGTTGGCGCGGATGCCGCGCCCGGCATGCTCGCCTCGCCGCCGGCCGCGCCGCTGCCCGGCATGCCCGACGGTGCGGTGGACGGCGCCGGCGCCATGCCGCCGGTGGCGCTCGTGTCCGAACTCGCGCCGGTGCCCGTGTCGCTCTTTTTCTGACAACCCGCACCCGCTGCCAGACCGGCGATCAGGATGCCGGCGAAGACGGCCCGCGATACGTGACGAATGGAATATCGCTGCATGACACCTCCGCTGATGTCGATGTGGATGGAACCCGCCGATACGCAATTCGCATGCCTCGCCGCCGATCCAGCCCCATTCATTTTTCAAATGACGCCTACCCGAATATTTAATTTCCCATCGCCGTGCCCGCCGCCCATACTCGCGAACAAATCCGAGACATAACGTCCACGGCGGCCGGGCCCGCGCTGCGTGCACACGCTGCCGGTTCGCGCCCCGCACATGGAAGGAGACAAGGCGTGCAACTGGAAGCCACCCACCGCGCGGGCATCGTGCCCGGCGCGGACGACGCATTGCATCGAACCGATACGGCCACGCGCGATCCCGCGCTGAGCCCGCGACTACACAATGCCGACCTTGCGCCCACCAAGGCCGAGGGCCGCACCTGGGGCCGCTACAGCATCTTCGCGCTGTGGACCAACGACGTGCACAACATCGCGAACTACTCGTTCGCGATCGGCCTGTTCGCGCTCGGCCTGTCGGGCTGGCAGATGCTCGCGTCGCTCGCGATCGGCGCCGTGCTCGTGTATTGCTTCATGAACCTCACCGGCTACATGGGCCAGAAGACCGGCGTGCCGTTCCCGGTGATCAGCCGGATGAGCTTCGGCATCTACGGTGCGCTCTTGCCCGCGATGATCCGCGCGGTGATCGCGATCGCATGGTTCGGAATCCAGACCTATCTCGCATCGGTCGTGCTGCGCGTGCTGCTCACCGCGATCTGGCCAGGCCTCGCCGCCTTCGACCAGGATGCGATCCTCGGGCTGTCCACGCTCGGCTGGATCACGTTCGTCGCGATCTGGCTGGTGCAGATCGGCATCCTCGCTTACGGGATGGAGATGGTCCGCAAGTACGAGGGGCTCGCCGGCCCGGTCATTCTCGTCACGACGCTGTCGCTCGCCGCATGGATGTTCAGCCGCACCGGCGGCCATCTTGCAATGTCGATCGGCAAGCCGATGACCGGCCTGAAGATGTGGATCGAGGTGTTCGCGGGCGGCTCGCTGTGGCTCGCGATCTACGGCACGCTGGTGCTCAACTTCTGCGATTTCGCGCGCTCGTCGCCGAGTGCGAAGACGGTGCGGGTCGGCAACTTCTGGGGCCTGCCGGTGAACATCCTGGTGTTCGCGGCGATCAGCTTCGTGCTCGCGGGCGCGCAGTTCAAGCTGAACGGCCAGATCATCCACAGCCCGACGGAAATCATCGCGACGGTGCCGAACAAGCTGTTCCTCGTGCTCGGCTGCCTCGCCTTCCTTATCGTGACGGTCGCGGTGAACATCATGGCGAACTTCGTCGCGCCGGCCTTCGTGCTGACGAGCCTCGCGCCCCACCGCCTGACGTTCCGCCGCGCGGGCCTGATCAGCGCGACGGTCGCGGTGCTGATCCTGCCGTGGAACCTGTACAACAGCCCGGTCGTGATCGTCTATTTCCTGTCCGGCCTCGGCGCGCTGCTCGGCCCGCTGTACGGCATCATCACGGTCGACTACTGGCTCGTGCGCAAGCAGCGCGTGAACGTGCCCGATCTCTATACCGAAGCGCCGACCGGCGCCTATTTCCATACGCGCGGCGTGAACCGCAAGGCGCTTGCGGCCCTCGTGCCGTCCGCGCTGATCTCGATCACGCTCGCCGTCGTGCCGGCCTTCAGCGCGATGACGCCGTTCTCCTGGCTGCTCGGCGCGGCCATCGCGGGCAGCGTGTACTGGCTGACGGCCGATCGCAAACGGCAATACGAGGAGCGCTCGGGCGAACACATCGCGGTCGCCTGCGCCCGACACTGAACGCAGCATACGGAGTGCACCGATGAGAATACTGGTAGTCAACGTCAACACGACCGAATCGATCACCGACGCCATCGCCGCGCAAGCGCGCGCCGCCGCATCGCCCGGCACGGAGATCGTCGGGCTGACGCCGCGCTTCGGCGCGGAGTCGGTCGAGGGCAACTTCGAGAGCTACCTCGCGGCGATCGCCGTGATGGACCGCGTGTTGAGCTACGACGAGCCATACGACGCGGTGATCCAGGCCGGCTACGGCGAACACGGCCGCGAAGGGCTGCAGGAACTGCTGACGGTGCCCGTCGTCGACATCACCGAAGCGGCCGCGAGCGTCGCGATGCTGCTCGGCCACCGCTATTCGGTCGTCACGACGCTCGACCGCACGGTGCCGCTGATCGAGGATCGCCTGAAGCTCGCCGGACTCGATGCGCGTTGCGCATCGGTGCGCGCGAGCGGTCTCGCGGTGCTCGAACTCGAGGAGAACCCGGCCCGCGCGATCGAGTCGATCGTCGACCAGGCCGCGCGCGCGGTGAAGGACGATCACGCGGAAGTGATCTGCCTCGGCTGCGGCGGGATGGCCGGCCTCGACCGGCAGATCGAGGAATGCACGGGCGTGCCCGTCGTCGACGGCGTGTCGGCCGCGGTCGCCCTCGCCGAGTCGCTGGTGCGACTGAAGCTGAAGACGTCGAAGGTGCGCACGTATGCGCCGCCGCGTCCGAAGCGGATCGTCGGCTGGCCGGGCACCTTCGCCAGATGACGGGCCGCGCAAACGCGTAGCGACATGCGGGACGCACCGGAGCCGAACGGCCTTGCCCTCGACGCGTCCGACGCAACGGGCGCGCTCGACGTGCTGGACGCGCGGCTGATGCGCATCCTGCTCGTGCTGCTCACCGAGCGCACCGTGTCGCGCGCAGCCGTGCGGCTGAACATGTCGCAGCCGGCGACGAGCGCCGCGCTCAAGCGTCTGCGCACGCTGCTCGGCGATCCGCTGCTAGTGCGCAGCCGCTACGGGATGGTGCCGACCGAGTTCGGCGCGCGGCTGACCGAGCCGCTGCGCAACGCGCTGCGCGTGATCGACTTCATCCGCATCCAGCAGCCGACCTTCGACGCGCGCACGTCGGTGCGCACCTACCGGATCGGCTGCCCCGACTACCTGAACGTGCTGTTCGTGCCGAAGCTCGTCGCGCTGTTCCGCGAACGCGCACCGAACGCGCAGCTCGTGTTCCATCCGCTCGGCGACGGCTTCGACGACGAACGGGCACTCGCCGATGGCGAGCTCGACGTCGTGATCGACAACCGCCCCGCCCGCTCGTCGCGGTTCCGGCAGGACGACCTGTTCGACGATCGCGTCGTGTGCCTGATGCGCGCGACGCATCCGCTCGCGCGGCGCGGCGCGATGACGGCCGCCGAATTCGCGCAGGCGCCGCAGCTGTGCCCGACGCCGTCGTGGCTCGAAGCATCCGGCGCGATCGACCGGCAGCTCGAACGCGTCGGCCTGCAGCGGCGGATCGTCGTCACGCTGCCGCACTTCGAACTCGCCGCGCATGCGCTGGTGCGCTCCGACCTGATCCTGACCACCACGTACCGGCTCGCGCGCCACTACGCGAAGCTGCTGCCGCTCGGCGCGGTTGCGCTGCCGGCCGAGCCGCCCGACATCGTGTACCGGATGACGTGGAACGAAGCGGGATCGTGCGTCGACGGCGTGCGCTGGCTGCGCGCACTGATCGCCGAAGCGACGCGCAGCTGGCTCGACGCGGACGCCGCACAGCCGTCCGTTGCGGCGGTCGCCGCGAACGTGGACGCGGATGCGGACACGCGAACGAACGCGCCGATCGCCGATGCCCCGCCCGAACCGACGCGGCGCACACGCCGCCGGCAGGCGACGCATTGCGGTACATCGCAGCGATCGCGCGTCGCGCGCGCGGCGCGCATCCATCGCCTCGCGACGAAGCCGCGCTGAATCGCACGCTCGATGGCTCGGCGCCGTCGCGTGCAACGGGTGGTGCGCGCATCGCGGCATGCGTCACGCATCGCGCATCGGTTGCGCAAGCAATTTGCATGCAATGGCGGCGGCAGCGAGCACGCCGCTCGCCGTCAGCGCGGCGGCGAATCCGCGCGCAAAGGCCACGGGTGCCGCATTCGCGAGCGTGCGCGCGGCCGACGGCGGCACATGCGCAAGCGCCTGCGCGAGATCGCCGGCCAGCAGGCTCGACATGAACGGCACCGTAGCGGCCGCGGCCTTGGCCTCTCCCCGCCGCCATGCACCGCACTCACGCGAATAAACGAATAAGCATTTCGCGATTCGATGTTTGCCGGCGCGAAACCGATTCCGTAACCTGCCCGGCAGCCGCGCGGCGTGCGCGCGGATCACCGAGGACCCGCCGTCGATGACTTCTTCCCCCGCCCCGGCCCGCCGCCGCGCCCTGCTGCGCGTGGCCGCCCTGGCCGCCGCACCGCTGCTCGGCAGCGCCGCACTGCCCGTGCGCGCGGCCGACCCCAACCTGTCGAACGTCACCCTGGTGCTCGGCGATCAGGCCGGCGGCCTGCGCGCGCTGGCCGACGCCTCACGCGTGCTCGACGGCGTGCCGTACCGGTTTCGCTGGGCGAATTTCCAGGGCGCGGCACCGTTGTTCGAAGCGCAGCGCGCGGGCGCGATCGATCTCGCGCCGGCCGGCGACCTGCCCGTCCTGACGGCCGCGCTCGGCGATCCGGCGTTGCGGATCGTCGCGACGCGCGTCGGCTCACCGGCGTCGCTCGGCATCGTCGTGCAGCCCGATTCGCCGGTGCGCACCGTCGCCGACCTGAAGGGGCGCACCGTCGTCGTGTCGTCGGCGCGCGGCAGCATCTCGCAATACCAGCTGTACGGCGCGCTCCGCGAACATGGCCTGGCACCAGGCGACGTCGACGTGCGCTTCGTGCTGCCGGTCGATGCGTTCGCCGCGTTCGAGGCGAAGCAGATCGGCATCTGGGCGACCTTCGATCCGTATTACGGGCACGTGGTGCGGCGCGGTGCGCGCATCGTGCGCGACGGCAGCGGGATCAATTCGGGGCTCGCGTTCCTCACGTCGCCGGTCGACACGCTCGACGATCGATCGAAGCGCGCGGCGCTGTCGGACGTGCTTGCGCGGCTGGCGCGCGCCGGCCAGTGGGCCTTGTCGCACCCTGTCGATTACGCGGCCGTCTATGCGTCGCTCACGCGCCTGCCGCGCGATGCGGCCGCCGACATCGTGCGCCGGGCGGCGCTCGCGCAGCGCGGCGTCACCGGCGCGGACATCGACGTGCTGCAGCGTGTCGCCGACCGTGCAGCCGCGGACGCGATCCTGCCAAAGCGCGTCGACGTCGCGTCGATCGCGGTACGCAACCTGTCGGCCGCATGACCGGCTTCACGCGCGCTCAACGCGGCTTCGACATGTCGAGATCCGGCACGTCGTCGCCGAACGTCGACGCGACCAGCGTGCGCATCGCGGCGACCAGCAGCGTCGGCCCCGACTGGTTGAACGTGCAGCGCTCGCCCGCCGCCGGCACGGCCCGATGCAGCACCGCGCGCCACGCGCCGTGCCCGCCGTCGCGCTCGAACGCGCCGAACGGCAAGCGCTCGACCAGCGGACCGCCGTCCGCCCACGACGACGACGGCGCGTACGGCACCGGCATGCCACCCGGTTCGTGAATGACCGTGCACCCCGCGGCGTCGACGCGCGGCGCGCCGAGGTCTTCCGCCATCGCCACCCAGAAATCGAGCGACGCACCGGCCAGGTCCTGAACCTGCATCGCGCCCTCCAGCGGTCTCGAAAACGTCATCCTAGCGCCACCGCGCGCGATTCGCAGACAACCGCCGTCCGATGTCTTCCCCGGTGAACCAGTCCGGCGCGCAAATCAACCGATACGTGTTACGAATCGGCGATTCCTGCCTACAATGAACGCAACGCCTGTCGCCCGCTACGCAGTGGACGAGCAGGCCGGAACCGACTTCACGCCGAACCGGGCCGCGCGCGTTCGGCAAACGACAACCGGAATCATACGGTGCAGCGCCGGCCGGATCTCTCGGGGGACCGCAGCATGTCCACGCACGCCAGGAAGCCGCTGATATCGCTCGTCGTGCCGTTTCACGACGAAGAGGAAACGATCGACGCATTCTTTGCAGAAACGCTGCCCGTTCTCGAGTCGATCGCCGGGGTCCGCTTCGAGATCGTCTGCATCAACGACGGCAGCCGCGATCGCACGCTCGACCGGCTGGTCACGGTCGCCGGCCGCGACCCGCGCGTGCACGTCGTGGATCTCACGCGCCGCTTCGGCAAGGAAGCGGCGCTCACCGCGGGCCTCGACGAGGCCGCCGGCGCCGCGGTGATCCTGATCGACGCCGACCTGCAGGACCCTCCCGCGCTGATTCCCGCGATGATCGAACACTGGCGCGGCGGCGCCGAAGTCGTCGCCGCGAAACGCACCGACCGGATGTGCGATCCGTACCTGCAGCGCGCGGCGGCGACGCTCTACTATCGCGTGCACAATGCGCTGTCCGAAGTCGAAATGCCGGAAAACGTCGGCGATTTCCGCCTGATGGATCGCGAGGTCGTCGATGCGCTGCGCGCGCTGCCGGAGCGGCGGCGGTTCATGAAGGGGCTGTTCGCGTGGGTCGGCTTTCGCACCGCGATCGTCGAATACACGCGCGCGCCGCGCAGTGGCGGCCGCTCGAAGTTCTCCGGATGGCGCCGCTGGAACTTCGCGCTCGAGGGCATCACGAGCTTCAGCACCGTTCCGCTGCGCGTATGGACCTACGTCGGCCTCACGTTCGCGATGCTGTCACTCGTGTATGGCACCTTCATCGTGGTGCGAACGCTGCTGTTCGGCAATCCGGTGCATGGCTACCCGTCGCTGATTTCCGTCGTGCTGTTCGTCGGCGGCATCCAGCTGATCGGCATCGGCGTGATCGGCGAATACCTCGGCCGGATCTATCACGAGTCCAAGCAGCGCCCCGTCTATCTCGTGAGGCGACGCTACCGTGCCGAGCGCGATGCCGCCGGGCAGCCGGCATCGAAGCTGCTGCAGTTCCCGATGAAGCGTGCAAACTCGGCACGTCGCCGGACGGCGCTGCCGGCGGCAACCGGCGCCGCCGCTCGCAAAGCGTCGTTCAAGTAGAACCGGGCGGCGGCAATTGGACATTCCCCGGCAATCATTGCGCTCGGCGGAGCGCCCGGTCGTCGCGTGGCTCACACCGCGACGCGTCGTCCTGTACAGCATGCTGATGCTGGCGTTGTCCGCGCTGTTCATCGCGATCTGGATATCCGTCGTGCGTCATGCACATGGCGGCGTCCTGTCACGCGCCGGCGCCGACTTCTCGGTGTTCTGGTCCGCGTCGTACGTCATGCTGCACGGCTCGCCTTCGCAGGCATACGATTTCTCGGTATTCTCGCGGCTGTCGGCCGAGCTGTTCCCCAACCTTCGTCGCGACGCCTTCGCCCCGTGGCTGTACCCGCCCACTTATCTGCTGCTCGTGACGCCGCTGGCGCTGCTGCGCTTCGCACTCGGTTATCCGCTGTTCGTCGCGTTCGGCGTCGCCGTGCTCGGTCTCACCGCGTGGCGCGTATCCCGTCTCGGCATGATTCCCGGCGCATGGCGCGCCGGCATGGTTGCGCTGCCCGTCGCGCCGTGCGTGTTCGTCACCGCGGCGCTCGGGCAAAACACGTTCCTGACAGCATCGTGCGCGGCGCTGGCCGTCCACTGGGCCGAGCGGCGGCCGATGTTGGCGGGGCTTTGCATCGGACTGCTGTCCGTCAAGCCGCAGATGGCGCTGCTGTTCCCGTTCGTGCTGGTGGCGACACGCGCATGGCGCACGATCGCGTGGGCTGCGCTCGCCACCGGCACGTTCGTCGCGCTGAGCGTCCTGGTCTGCGGCATCGAGTCGTGGCGCCAGTTCGTCGCCAGCGCGGGCCTCGCACGCTCGATCGTTCTCGAACACGGTGTCGTGTTCTGGCTCGCGTCGCCGACGCCGTTCGCGGCGTTCCGGCTCTCGGGCGTGCCGCTCGGCGCCGCGTATACGGCACATGCATGCATCGCCGCGATTACGATCGCGGCCGCCTGCATCGCATGGACGCAGTCGCGCGACACCCGCGTGCGCGCGGCCGTGCTGACGGTCGCGACGCTCGTGGCCAACCCGTACCTGTGGCACTACGAACTCACATGGCTCGCCATCGCGATCGCCTGCATGCTGTCGATCGGCTGGCGCGAAGGCTGGCTGCGCGGCGAACAGACCGCGATCGCGCTGATGTGGGCGCTGCCGATCGCCGAATACCTGAACCCGTGGCTGCAACTGCCGCAGATCGGCCCGGCCGTGACGCTCTTCGCGCTGCTCGTGCTGCTGCGCCGCGCGCGCCACGACGCTCACAGCGCGAGCCGCGGCGGCACGTATACACCGTAGTACGGCCCGACGCCCGTCGCAACGCCGGTCATTTTCACGCCGGCGACGAAGTGCCCCTGGATGTACTTGTATGTGCCTCCGAGCGACACGTCGATGTGGAACGCCGCGAACGCGACGATCGGCACGTAGGTGCTGCTCGCCGTCTGCGTAACGACCGGCAGCACGACCGTCGTGCCGACCGGCACCGACGTGTAGAGCGTCGCCTTCACGCCGGTCGCGAGATAAATGCTGTCGCCAATATTGAGCGTCGTCGGATTGCCGGTCACCATCAGGCCGCCCATCGTCGTCGTGTCGCTCGCGGTCGACTGGAACGACGTCCACTGGCCGCCCATGCACAGCGAGCCATAAGTCTGGCCGTTCGTGATCGTAAACTCGTACGGCAAACCCGTCAGCGGATTGATCAGCGGCTGATTGGTCAGCGTGTTCCAGTACTGGTTGTACACGCACTGGTCGATCGCGACCGGAAAGAGCCCACCCGCCGCGACCCCGCCCGGCGCGGCGAGCACCGCGATCGCGGTCGCGCTGCCGGACGCGCCGGCAATGCCGAGCAGCCCGCCGAGCAGCAGCGGAATCGAGCCGCCGTTCACACCCGGCGCGCGCGATACCGTGACCTGCACCGCCGGCACGTCGTACGAGCCGGGCGTGATCGTGGTCGGCTGCATCGTTGCGGGACTGCGCGTCACGTTCCAGTACCCGGTCGTCACCGCGCCGGTCGCCAGCGGTGCGCCGGCCGCCGCGTTCTGCGCGATCACACCGTTCGCAGCCGGCGCGGCCTGCGACCAGTTCAGCGCGCCGCCGCTCGGCGACATCATCGCGTCGGCCGCCGCAAGTGCGGCCGCGTCGGCGGCGTTCTGCAGCTGGTTGCGTACCGTGGCTACCCACGCGATGTCGATCGCCAGCGCGCCGAACGAGAGCAGCGGAATCAGGAACATCAGGAAGAACAGCGCGACGGAACCGCGCTCACGCACTGCGCCGATCCCCGGCGTGTCGGCTGCGTCATTCATAGAGCATCACCGAGCTGGCCGAGATCGTCACCGGGCCGGTCAGCGCACTGAATGCCGAACCCAGCACCAGCCCCGAATATGTGTAGGTCACCGTCACCGTCAGTGCGGTGCCCGACGTCGTGCCGTTCGCCTGCGTCACGGTCACCGTCGGCGTCGTCGCGGTGCCGCCGGTGATCAAGCTGTTCTGCGTGTAGCTCGATGCGACGCTTGCGATCTGCGCCGTGGTCAGCATCGGCACGCGCAGCACGACGCCGGCACGCGCGGCTTCGCGGCTCGCGTTCGTGATGACGGCCTTGTCGCATAGCAGCAGGCTCGTGTCGATGATGCCGATCAGCACCATCAACAGGAACGGCAGCATCAGCACGAATTCGAGCGATACGACGCCGCGCGCGCGGCGCGCGCCCATCGCCCCGCGTGTCATTTTCCAGCCTCCGCGGTGTGCGGCACCGCGCGCGGCTCGAGCACGGCGCCCGTCGACGGTCGTGCGGCGGCGGACGCAGGGCGCGACGCGAGTTGCGCGCGCACTGCCTGATACACGCGCAGATTGTCAGCCACCGCCGAAGCGGGCAGATCCGCGGCCAGCAGCTTCTTCGCCGAATCGGTGTTGCCGAGCACGCCATACGCGAACGCGAGATTCTGGCGCGCCTGCCACGGCGCATCGGGCAGCCCGGCCACGTCGAGCAACACGTTCACACCCTCGCGCGGCCGGTTGCCCAGCACGAGCGAAAGCCCGAGGTCGACGCGCAGCCCCTGCGCGTCCGGATGCGCGCGCAGCGCATCCCGGTACACGGCCTGCGCGTCCTCGTGGCGGCCCTGAAGATCGAGCACCGTGCCGAGCCCTTCCGCCGCGAGCGGAAGGTTCGGCTGCGCGGCCAGCAGGTCACGGTAGCGCCGTGCGGCCTCGTCGAGCCGACGCTGCCGCAACGCGACCCGCGCAAGCCCGATCTGCGGCCCGAGTTCGGCGGGTGCCTGCTGCCGTGCCTGCTCGTAGAGAATTCGCGCGCGCTCCAGATCGCCGGCGCGGTAGTTGACGTCGCCGAGCCCCAGGCGCGCCGGGAGCGAATCGGGATGCCGGGCAAGCACCTTCTCGTACAGCGTCGACGCGAGATCGACGTTGCCGCCGGCAAGCGCGCTATCGGCAATGCGCAATTCGGCCTGCGGGTCGTCGCTCTTGTGCGACAGCGCCGGCCGCGTCTGGATGCCCGGCGCGCAGCCGCCGGCCAGCACCGGCAACGCGGCCGCGAACGCGAACGCACGGATGGCGGATCGTGTCATTTGAATACCTCGAGCAGGCGGATCGCCGCCGGGCCCGCCGCGATCAGGCCGACCGTCGGCAGAATGAACAGCATCATCGGCAGCGTGATCTTCGGCGCGAGCTTCGCGGCCTGTTCCTCGAGCGCGACGATCTGCTCGGTCCGCTCGCTGCGCGACAGCGTCCGCAACGCCTGCGTGATCGGCGTGCCGAATCGCTGCGATTGCGTGAGCGTCGTGGCAAGCGAACGCGCCGACGCGAAGTCGACGCGCATCGCAAAGTGCGTGAGCGCTTCGGCTACGTTGCCGCTCAGCGTCAGCTCGTCCGCGCACACCTTCAGCTCGTCGGCGAGCGGCGGGCAAATGCGCTCGAGTTCGCGCGCGACACGCCGTACGCCCGATACGAGGCTGTTGCCGGCCATCGTGCAGATCACGAGCAGGTCGAGCGCATCCGGAAAGCACGCGGAGATGATGCGCCGGCGCCGTCGGATCATCGCGCCGAGCACGTATTCGGGCACGATCACGCCGATCACGAACGCGGCGACCATCGCCAGCGCCCGGATCACGAAGTATTCGCCGAAGCGTGGAATGTACGGGCTGAACACGATCGCGACGCCGGCGAACAGCACGCCGCAACTCAGCTTGATGCCGATCATCGACGACACCGCACGCCGCTCGCGAAAACCCGCGCGCGTCAGTTGCAGCCCGAGCTTCACGCGCTGCATCGGGTCGAGCACGGGCAGCCGCTCACCGAGCTGCGCGAGCCGCCGCGTCAGGTCCTGACGCACCTCGCCCGGCTGCAGCCGCCCCGACGCCAGCGACAGCGAACGTTGCCCGGCCGCCTGCTGCACACGCTCCGCGATCCGCCGGCGTGTGCCGCCGCCGGGCGGCACGAGCGCCGCCGCGACGCACGCGAGCAACAACAAAAGTTCAAGGCCGCGGGCGGCCAGCATCGACATCGTCATCGCGCGGTATCCAGTTTCGAGATCTTGCGAATCGTCAGCAGTCCGATCGTCAGCAGGACCGCGGCGATCGTCAGCATCACGCGTCCGGCATGCGTGTCGAACAGGAGCATCACATACGCGCGATTCACGAGAAACAGCGCACCGATCATCACGAACGGCACCGCCGAAATGATCTTCGTCGTGATCCGCCCCTCGGCGGTCAACGCGCGCGTCTTCAGGCGGATGTCGCGGCGCGTGCGGATGATGCTCGACAACTCGTCGAGCGTTTCGCCGAGACTGCCGCCCGTCTCGCGCTGCAGCAGCAGGTAGACAGTGAAGAACGAGAAGTCCGCGATCATCAGCCGGTCCGCCGCGAGCGTCAGCACGTCCTTCAGATCCGCGCCGACGCGCAGGCTGTCGCCCATCGTGCGGAAGGTCGAGCGCACCGGCTCCGCCGCGCTGTCGCCGACCGTGCTGATCGCCTGCGTGACCGGAATGCCCGCGCGCACCGCCCGCACGATCAGATCGATCGCGTCCGGGAACGCTTCGAGAAAGCGCAGCCGGAACCGCTCGACCAGCGCGCGGTAGCTGGCGCGCATCGTCACCAGCGGCAGCCCGACGTAGATCAGCGGATGAACTACGCGCGGCAGCGCGACGAGCTCCACCACCACGATCGCGGCGATCGCTCCGGCGAGCGTGCCGGCGACGACGATCCGCATCCCGCGTTCGCCGCCGACCGCACGCACGCGCGTCACATAACGCTGCAGCCACGCGCGCGCGCGGCTTTGCCGGCGCGGCAGGTTGAACAGCGCGACGCCGGGCGCCGCGGCCGCACCGGACTCCCGGCCGGCCAGCGATGGTGCAAGGTGCCGCATCCGCGCGCGTATGCGCTGCTCCGGCGTATGGCGCGCACGCTCCAGCAATGCGGACAGCGCGAGGCCCGCCGCGAGGATCACGACGAACGCGCCGATCGCGAACAGATCCGCGGCCCTCATTGCCGGAATACCTCGGAAAGCGCGTCCTCGACACCGTAGTACGCGGCACGCGGCGCGAACGCCGGCCGCAGCGACGACGCTTCGAACACGCCCTTCACCACGTCCCGCGTCGTGTCGTCTCCCTGACGGAATGCGAACAGATCCTGCGTGATCACCACCTCGCCCTCCATCCCGACGATCTCGGTGATCCGGGTCACGCGGCGCACGCCGTCGCGCATCCGCTCGACCTGCACGAACAGGTGCACGGCGCTCGCGATCTGGCGCCGGATCGACAGCAGCTGCAGGTTCGCGTTCGCCATCATGACCATGCTTTCGAGCCGGCTGATCGCGTCGCGCGGCGAGTTCGCATGGATCGTCGTCATCGAGCCGTCGTGCCCCGTATTCATCGCCTGCAGCACGTCGAACGCCTCCGCGCCGCGGATTTCGCCGAGGATGATGCGATCGGGCCGCATCCGCAGTGCGTTGCGCACGAGGTCGCGCTGCGAGATCCCGCCGAGCCCTTCCGTATTCTCCGGCCGCGTCTCGAGACTGACGACGTGCGGCTGCAGCAGTTGCAGCTCGGCCGCGTCCTCGATCGTCACGATCCGTTCGTGCTCCTCGATATGTTGCGAAAGCGCGTTGAGCAGCGTCGTCTTGCCCGAACCGGTACCGCCCGATATCACGATGTTCAGCCGGCACGCGCACGCGATCTTCAGCACCTGCAGCATCCCGTGCGAGATATTGCCCTGGTGCGCCATGCGCGCGAGCGTGATGTCGCGCTTCGCGAACTTGCGGATCGAGATCGACGCGCCGCGCATCGCGATCGGCGGCAGGACCACGTTCACGCGGCTGCCGTCGGCGAGACGCGCGTCGACCATCGGGCTGCTTTCGTCGACGCGACGCCCGACCGCCGCCGCGATCCGCTGCGCGACACTCGTCACGTGCGCGTTGTCGCGAAACTTCAGCGGCGTGAGTTCGAGCCGGCCTGCGCGCTCGACGTACACCTGGTCGGGTCCGTTCACGAGAATGTCCGAGACGGTGTCGTCGGCGAGCAGCGGTTCGATCGGCCCGACACCGAACATGTCGTTCAGGATCGCGTCGACGATCAGCACCTGCTCGCCCGTCGTGATCTTCAGACGTTCGCGCTCGACGGTGTGCGCGGCCACCTGTTCGATGCCCGCACGCACTTCGTCGCGCGTCTTCATCAGCGCCGCCGACATGTTCATCGACGAAAACACCGCGTTGCGAATCGCATCGAACTTGCCGGAGCGAATGAGCGCCTCCTGGGTTTCGGCCGCAGCGAGCGCGCGCGCGGATGCGGGCGCCGGGCTCGCGGTCGGACCCGTGCCTGAGCCCGCGCTTGGGTCCGGTCCGGGCGCGCCGTCGCGCGGCGCGGCGGGCGCTCCTGCCGGCGCACGGTCCGGCGTCGACTGCTTGCGGGTACCGAACGTCACGATCCCTTTCTCCATTTGACGAAGCGCGCGTACCACGGCTCGGCGACGGCCATCGATTCGCCGGTGATGCCGTTCGCGAGCAGCCGGATCTCGTCCAGGAAGCCATGACGTTTCGCGCGCTCGATCGGTTCGCCGAGGTTCTCGGCGACTGCGAGCGGCTGCGGCTCGTGCGGCAGCTCGCGCAGCCTCACGCCGCCGAATGCGTCCTCGAAGTCGGTCTGCGCGACGCGCCCCTTGACCGGTTCGAGCGGGTTGTTCAGCATCATCGACAGCAGCCGATCGCCGGGCAGCTCCTTCACGAAGCGCGCAAGCCGCGCGGCTTCGTACGCGGCGTGCACCGAGCGGTCGGCGACGATATAGACGAGATCGGATACCCCCAGCGCGTCCTCGAACAGCTTGCCGGCGCGGATACCCACGTCGAACAGCACGTAGTGAAAGCGGTCCTTCAGCATGTCGACGAGCAACGCGAGCGCATCGTCGCGCAGCGGCGCGTCCTCGCCGTACGCCAGTTCGGCCGATAGCACATGCAGGCGGTCGCCCTTCGTGACGAACATGCGGTCGAACAACGCGTCGTCGGGACGCTGCTCCATGTTCAGCAATTCGATCAGCCCGTTGTTGCTCGACAGCCCGAGCATCGAGTTCGCGCCGCCGCCATGCAGGTTGAGATCGACGTACGCGACGCGGCGGCGCTTCTCGCCCGCCAGGCAGCGCGCCAGACTCACCGCGATCGTGGTCGCGCCCACACCGCCGCGCGCGCCGACGAAGGCGACGATCTTGCCGGTCCGCGCCTGCACGACCGATTCCGTTGCGGTCAGCGCGCGCCGCATCAACTCGACGGTCAGCGGCTTCACGATGTAGTCCTGCACGCCGATGCCGAGCAGGTTGCGGAACAGCCCGACATCGTTCTGCGTGCCGATCGCGATGACCCTCACCGACGGATCGCACACGTCGGCGAGCCGCATCAGGTCCGATACCGGCAGCACGGAATCCGACACGTCGACGATCAGCTGGCGCGGTGAGCGCTCGTGCTGCTGCAACAGCCGGATCGCGTCGTCGCAGTTGCCCGGCTGCACATGGGCGCGCGTGATCGACAGATCCTGTGCGACGCGCCGGATCACGTCTTCGCTGCCGGCATCGGACACGACCGCGACGAGATCCGCCGCTCCGGCTGCGGCGGCGCGTTTGGCGTTCTGGCGGTCGAGGACGTTCATGGGCGGCATCGCGCTTCGCATCGGGAGTGGGTCAATGGCCGGGCGAGCCGGTCGTCGTCAACGTCTTGTCGGGTGCGGGCTGCTTCACGCGATCCTCGACGTAGCGGCGCACGGCATCGGCCGCGACCTGCGCGTCCGCGCCGCCGTACGGCACGGGCGCGACGAGATCCTCCGGGCGCGCGAGCATCGTCGCGAGATTCGTGTAGGTCGCGCAGCCGAACGGCACGCCGGGCCGCCCGAACCCCGCATCGACGAGATGCGACGGCTGCATCAGCTTCGCGCAGTCGGGCGGCACCGCGTGCACGCCGTCGAAGCCGATCGCGCGCGCATCGGGCAGGTTGATCGGCGGCGGCGCCGACAGGCAGCCCGCCAGCGCCGGCGGCAACAGGACGAAGACGATGGTTCGAATTCGCATGCGCGCTCCTCCGGTCAGTAGACGAAGCCCGCGGCGCCGACGAGGCGCGGCGTGTCGCCCGACAGCAGGTCGATCCCGAGATTGCGCTGGATCGCGAACTCGAGATCGCTGCTCGGCCGCGCGACGGTGTCGAGCGCCTGCTCGAGCTGGCCGGGGCCCGTCGGCTGCACGATGTACGGCGTCACGATCACGACGACCTCGGTCTTGTTGTCCTGGAAGTTCTTCGAAGAAAACAATCGGCCGATGATCGGCAGCCGGCCGAGCCCCGGGATCTGCGACACGGTATCCGCCGTCTGGCTCTGCAGCAGCCCGCCGATCGCGAAGCTCTGCCCGCTCGACAGCTCGACCGTCGTGTCGACGCGTCGCACGGAGAGTCCCGGCACCGTGACGCCGCCCGTCGTCACGCTGTTGCTCGTATCGATTTCGCTCACCTCCGGCCGCACCTTCAGGCTGATCCGGTTGTCGGCGAGCACAGTCGGCGTGAAATCGAGCGACACGCCGAACGGCTTGAACTCGACCGTGATCGCGCCGGTCGTGGTGCCGGCCTGCGCGACCGGAATCGGAATTTCGCCGCCGGCGAGGAAGCTCGCGGTCTGCCCGGACATCGCGGTGAGATTCGGCTCCGCCAGCATCGTGATCAGCCCTTCCTGGTCGAGCGCATCGAGCACGACGTCGATCGACCAGCGCCCCGCGTGGAAACCGCCGAGTATCGAATACGCGCCGGTCGGCGACAGGTTGAACAGCTTGGTCGTCGGATCGATCAGCGTGCGCCCGTTGAACAGTCCGCCGACGAAGTTGCCGGCCGCGCCGAGCGAGCTCCAGTTGATGCCGAGCTGCTGCGTGACGTTGCGGCTCACCTCGGTCACGCGCACGCGCAGGTTCACCTGGATCGGGCGCGACAGCGTGAGCCGGTTGACGATCTTTTCCTTGTCGTTGAGATAAGGCGTGAGCGACTGCATCACGGCGTCCGCGTCGGCTGCGCTCGGCACCTTGCCCGACACCATCAGCGAGCCCGGCGCGCCGGACACCGACAGCTTCAATTGCGGAAAGCGGCTGTCGAGCACCGCCTGCAGCGACGCGGTGTCGACCTGCACGATCACCGTGCGGCGCAGGATCGGTCGATGGTTCGCACCGAGCGCGATCAGCGTGGTGGTGCCGGCCTTCTTCCCGAACACGAACACGGTGCGCGGCGACGGCACCTGGATGTCCGCGATGCTCGGGTCAGCGACGAACATCGCGGTCGCGGGTTCGGGCAGCGACAGCATCTCGCCCTTGCCGGTCGCGATCGACAACGCCGCGCCGGCGTCCACCGCCTGCGCGCGCTGCGCGAGCGCGACGCCAGGCGCGACGATGCAGGCCAGGCACCAGAAAGCGATCCAACGAACCATGCGCACCATGCGTCTTCCCGTCAAATGCCGGCCGCCGGGCGGCCAGCCCGAATCGTCATCCCGTCACTGCGGCACGGACGCCCGCGGCGCTTGCGCCGTTGCGTCCGCGGCGACATTGCCGCCCGCAAGCGCAGCCGGCGCAACCGGCATGCCTGGCGTGGCTGGCATGCCCGGCCAACCGGACGGCAGCGGCGGCAAGCCCGGCGTGCCGATGCCGCTGCCGCGCGACCCGTCGTCGACCGACGAGCCGCGATAGATCACGACCGTATTGCCCTGCGATGGCGGCCGCGCGCCGCCGTCCGTTCTCCCGGACGGTGCCCGCGCCGCGTCGCGGGCCGCGCGCGACACGTCGCCGGCCCACACCGGCGGCGTATCGGGCTCCTGTTCGTCGCCGCCCGCCGCCTGGCGGCGATCGCTCGTCGCAAAGCTGCGCAACGCCAGCGACAGCGAGCCGAGGCGCGTCGCGACCAGCACGACCTGGGCGGTGCGCGGCGCGACCTCGAGCGTGACCGTGCGCGCGCGGACCGGCACGTCCGGCGCGCTCGCGGGCGTCTTCGCACGCTGGAATTCCGAGCCGACCGCGAGCACGCGCGCGCGCCGCACGACCGTCTCCGCTTCGAACGTGCCGGGCGTCGTCGCGGAACCGCCGATCTCCTGCGTGAGCACCACGTCGACGAAGTCGCCCGGCTGGATCAGCCCCGCATTGCCCGACACGTCGTCGACCGGCACCGAGATGGCGCGCATGCCGGGCTGCAGCGCGGCCGCGAGAAAATCCGGCGCGCCGGCCGCAATCACGTTGTCCGCGCGGATCGGCGCACCGGCGTCGACACGGTTGCGCAGCAGCGCGCCTTTCAGGTCCGCGCCCGGTTGCGACTCGACGAACGCACCGGCCGGCACCTGCGTGCGCGGCATGCGCTTCCACGCGAGATCGTTGTCGCGCAGCAGCAGCCCTTCGGGCAGGTCCGCCGCAGCGACGCGCACGCTCACCTCGGCCGTTTCGCCGGGCGCCGACGGCGTGGACGCGGCGACATACAGCTGGCGCAGGATGAACGCGCCGATCGCGGCGGCGATGATCAGCACGGCCATTCTCAGGGGTTTGGGCATGGCGGCGCGCGTCCCCCGGCCTAGGTAAGCGAAACGGCGTGAGGAAACGGCACCCAGACGGCCAGCGCGCCGCCGAGCGCGAGCGCGATGCCATACGGCACGCCGCGCGGCGCGATCGCACGTGCCGGCGCGGTGTGACGCCGCCATGCGACGACCGCGAGCGCAGCGACGCCGTACAGGGCGCCGCTCGCGGCGACGATCGTCAACACCGGGAACGCGAGCGTCGGGCCGGCCCACAGGAACACCGCCGCCGCCAGCTTCACGTCGCCGCCACCGATCCAGCCCGCATGATGCAGGCCGGCAAACAGCAACAGCATCGCCGCGGCGGTCGCCACGTGAGCGGCGAGTTGCGCGAGCCCGTCGTGCGCGAGTGCCGCCGCGATCAGATACAGCATCGCGAACGCCAGCACGGCGCCATTGGACAAGCGCCGCTCGCGCAGGTCCTGCGTCGCGAGCAACGCCAGCACGAGCGTCGCCGCCGACTGTACGAGAAAGAGCATCGGAGAGCCGTCCGTCGGCGCGCCCCGGCTGGATACGTCGTACCGCTGCGGATCCGTGTGTCCGCCGACGGCGCGCGGGTTCAGGAGATCAGATCAACGCCGTGACCTTGTTGATCAGCGCGGTGAACACGGCCGGCAAGCCGCCGGACGTGCTGCTGAGAATCACCCCGACCGCCGCCAGTGCGACTACGACGATGCCGGCCAGAACCGCGTATTCGAGCGAGCTGACACCACGTTCATCGCGCAGCAAGGTCTTGACGTATTGCAGCATGACAACCTCCGTGTGGCGGGGTCGGTGATCGACCGTTGAATGTAATGACGCGGTGTTACACGGGGTGGTGCGCACGGCGTTCCCCCATTCGTGACTCATGCGGCGGCCCCGGCATCGGCCGTGCACATTCCCCGCAATCCATTCGATCGCTGCACGAGCGGTGTGCGGCAACGGCATTGGCCGCTACATTCGCTCGTCTGTCGCAAGGCCGCATTGACACGATGCGGATCCCGCTTATTCGTCTAGGGTATAGACAATTTTTGGGATGAATTCAAATAATTTGGCGTCGGAATGCATTTATGGGCGGAGCGCGTCAGCGATGAAATACGCGCACGTCATTTACCGCTTTTTCCTCGTGGCGCGGCAGACCGGTCATGGCTCGAAGTAAGAATGTTAATGCCCGGACGCGTCATTTCTGCCGCCGTGCAATTCGATGATTTTTATTCAGTTTTTCGAAATGAAGCATGCTCCGCACTTGCGAATTCAGAATAAACTCTCGCGTGCGTTGCCCGGCAATCCTTTCGTGCACGCCAGCACGATCAGGAAAATATTGCACGCCGCGGTCGCACTGAACCGACCTCTGCGCCGACAGCCGGCGCACGCGCGCCGGCTTCCCTTCCTCAATCCAGCCAGACACCGTCGAACCGGTGCCCGCCGAGCGGCGAGAACGTCACCCCGTGCACGCGCTTCGAGATCGGCAGCGACACGATCGACGTCGCGATCGGCGTGAACGGCACCTGATTCTTGAACACGACCTGGGCCTGCTCGTAAAGCGACGTGCGTTTCGCGACGTCCGCGTTCGTGCGTGCCGCACCGACGAGCCGCTCGAAATCCGCATTGCACCACTTCGCGAGGTTGCTCCCGTGCACCGCGTCGCAGCCGAGCAGCGTGCCGAGCCAGTTGTCGGGGTCGCCGTTGTCGCCCGACCAGCCGTACAGGATCGCATCGTGCTGCCCGTCGCGTTTCGCGCGGCGGTTGTACTCGCCCCACTCGTAGCTGACGATCTTCGCGCGCACGCCGATCCTCGCCCAATCCTGCTGGATCAGTTGCGCCATCAGCTGCGCGTTCGGGTTGTACGGGCGCTGCACCGGCATCGCCCACAACGTCAGGTCGAAACCGTTCGGGAATCCTGCTTGCGCGAGCAGCGCCTTCGCCGCGGCCGGATCGCGCGGCGCGTCCTTCAGGCGCGGGTTGTACGACCATTGCGCGGGCGGCATCGGGTTCGTCGCGATCGTCGCGTCGCCGTTGAATACGGTCTTGATGATCGCCGTCTTGTCGATCGCGATGTCGAGCGCGCGCCGCACGTCGACACGATCGAGCGGCGGATGCTGCGTGTTGTACGCGACGAAGCCGACGTTGAAGCCCGTCCCCGAAAACAGCGTCAGCTTCGGATCACGCCGCACCGTCTCGAGATCGGCCGGCCGCGGGAACACCGACACCTGGCACTCGCCCGCCGTGAGCTTCTGCAACCGCACGGCCGGATCGGGCGTGATCGCGAACACGAGATGCGCGAGCTTCACGTCGTCCGGCTTCCAGTAGTCGGGGTTCGCGTCGTAACGGATCGTCGCGTCCTTCTGGTACGCGCGCAGCTGGAACGGCCCCGTCCCGACCGGGAACTGGTTGATGTCGGCCTCGCGATGGCGCGCCGTCAACTGCGACGCGTATTCGGCCGACAGAATCGACGCGAACGCCATCGCGAGATTGCGCACGAACACGACGTCGGGTGACTTCAGCACGAAGCGTGCCGTATCGTCGTCGACTTTCTCGATGCGCTCGATGTTGCGGTCGAATCCGAGATCGCTGAAGTACGGGAAGCTGACCGGATAGGCCTTGCGGAACGGATCATCGGGGTCGAGCATGCGGCGGAACGTGAACACGACGTCGTCCGCCTGGAACGGCCGCGTTGGCCTGAACCACGCGGTCGTCTGGAACTTCACGCCGCGCCGCAGGTGAAACGTGTAGACGCGCTGGTCGGACGACACGTCCCAGCTCGTCGCGAGCGACGGCGCGAGCTCGAGCGTGCCGCGCTTGAACTGCACGAGCCCGTTGTAGACGGTGTACGTGCTCGCGTCGAAATCGGTGCTGGTCGTGTGCTGGCCGGGGTCGAAGCCGGCCGGGCTGCCTTCGCTGCAGAATACGAGCGTCTTGCCGGCCGGCGCCGCGAACGCGTGCGCGACCGCGCCGGCGAGCAGCAGCGACGCGGCCATGCCGCGCAGCGCTCCAACCGCAACGGATGCGGGCCGCGCACGATGCGCGGCGAACGAGACGAATGGAATCTTCATGGTGGCGGTCGAGAAAGGACTGTCATGCGAATGACGACCGCCGATATTCGCGCGCCGCCCGCCGATCGCTTACCAATTAATTCCGCGTTGCTTATCGCAGGGGATGCATCCCGCTGCCGCTGCATGAAGATGTCCGCGCGAGCGTCGAGGACATGCCGGCGGAGTCCGGCTGCCATGCGCCGCCGTTGTGCGTCATGCAGCGACGCCGTTCGCGCAATGCCTTCCGGCCCCCTGCAGGTTCTCCGGAATTGGCGCATCGTATCGGCTGGTCAACGCCAGCACCGGCGTGCGGGGATTCGCCCGCGCGCACGTTGCGGCACGGCGTGCCTGTCGGCGCGCCACCCCTTCCTGGAGGACCCACGATGTCGATCAGCCCCGATACGCCCTCTCGTCCGGTGAAGTCTCCGGGCCCCGATCACCCGATCACGATCGAACCGCATCCATCGCGCGTCGTGGTCAAGGTGGCCGGCAAGATCGTCGCCGATACGCGCCACGCGCTGGCGCTGCGCGAAGCCAGCTATCCGGTCGTGCTGTACGTTCCGCGCGAGGACGCCGACATGGCGCTGCTGCAACGCACCGACCATGCGACGTACTGCCCGTACAAGGGCGATTGCGCGTATTACTCGATTCCCGTCGGCGGCGAACGCGCGACCAACGCGGTGTGGACGTACGAGCATCCGAACCCGGCCGTCGAATCGATTCGCGCGCACCTCGCGTTTTACCCTGATCGCGTCGACTCGATCGAGGAAAGCCCGCTCGGCACCGATTGAGTGCGGCGACGCCCTGCCTGCTCGTCGTTCACGTATCGTCCGGCCGCTAATTTGCATATGCGGATTCATTGGTTGGCCGCCGATTCGCGCGGCCGTATCGTCGTGCATCCGGCGCGGGCCGGCCGGCCGCGCGCAGCGCACGCATCCGGCTGCGTCCAGTGCCGGTCGCGCCTCAAGTGCGCTTCCGTGAACCCGTCAGCAGGACGCCTCGATGAACGACACACCGTACGCAGATCTTGAAACGACCCCGGCAAATCCGCGACGCCGCCAGTGGCTGCACGGCGCGGCCGCCGGACTGGCCGGGCTCGCGCTCGGCCCGCTCGCGGGCACGCCTGCACTGGCGCAGGGCAGCGACAAGCGGCTGCGCATCGGTTTTCAGAAATATGGCAACTTCGTCGTGCTCAAGGCGCGCGGCACGCTCGAGAAGCGGCTCGCGAGCCAGGGCGTGACGGTCCAATGGCTCGAGTTCCCGGCCGGCCCGCAGTTGCTCGAGGGGCTGAACGCCGGCGCGATCGACGTCGGCACGGTCGGCGAGACGCCGCCGATCTTCGCGCAGGCCGCGGGCGTCGATTTCGTCTATCTCGGCAACGAACCGCCCGCGCCGCACGGCGAGGCGATCGTCGTGCTGCCCGATTCGCCGATCCGAACCGTCGCGCAGCTGCGCGGCAAGAAGGTCGCGTTCAACAAGGGTTCGAACGTCCACTATCTGCTCGTGAAGGCGCTGGAGCATGCGGGCCTCACGTATGCCGACATCCAGCCGATCTATCTGACGCCCGCCGACGCGCGCGCCGCGTTCGTGCAGCGCAGCGTCGACGCGTGGGTGATCTGGGATCCGTACCTGGCGGCCGCCGAACGGCAGCTCGGCGCACGCGTGGTCGCGAACGGCGACGGGCTCGTGCGCAACACACAGTACTACCTCGCCGCGCGCAAGTATGCCGCCGCGCAGCCGCAGGTGCTGCGCACGCTGCTCGACGAAGTCGACGCGGTCGATCGCTGGGGACGCGACCACGTTCAGGAAGTCGCCGCGCAACTGTCGCCGCTCGTCGGCCTCGACGCGCCGACGCTCGAAGTCGCGCTCAAGCGCACCGGCTATGGCGTGCAGCCCGTCACCGATGCGACGCTCGCGTATCAGCAGAACATCGCCGACGCGTTCAGCGCACTGAAGCTGATTCCCGGCAAGGTGACCGTGGCCAACGCGCGCTGACGCAGCGTCGCGTCAGGGCGAACACGTCGCGCCGGTCCGCCGCCACTCGTCGTAATCGGTAACGAGGCCCGCATCGTCGACCGCGATATCGGCCGCATACGCGCCGCTCTCGTAGCGGTAAACGTGCTCCGCCGTGCGCGTATAGCGCTGCTCGCCGCGCACGATCTCGAACGCGGGAAATCGCAGCCAGGCCGTGTGGATGACGGCCGACGCGCCGACCGCCAGCCCGAGACGCCGGATCGGCAGCGTATTGGTCGACGGACTGAAGCCGAGATCGATGTCGGTCGCGCCCGCGAGGGCCGGCGCGTCGACGCCGTCGATCGTCCAGCGCCCCGCGTCGCGCTCGATTGCGAATCGCCGGGCCGGCGCTGCGCCGAGCCAGACCGTCACGTGCACCGATCGCGTCAGCCAGTCGGCGCCGCACGCGATCGTATAGTCGACGCGAAACGGCGTGCCGTCGATCGCGCCCGCCACCGCGCCCGACAGGTCGATGCCCGCGCGCGTCTCGACGAGCCGGCACCATTCCGCCGCGTGCCAGGTCTGCGTGACCTGCCACGCGACGCATCGCGTGCGCGCTGCTTCGTCCTGTTGCGTCATGTCGTCTTCCATCGATTGCATGAACCGGATTTTCGCTCACGGTCTCGGTGATCTCATGCGCCTTTGGCGCGTGCCGCCGAACCACTACCGAGTATCGGTTCGTCGCGCATCCGCTCGGCACAGTCGACCGCGTGCTCGTGGCCGCCCCCGCCTGTCTCGACCGCTTCGGCCCGATCGCAACGAAGGCCGATCTGGTGGAGCACCCGTTCATCCACGTCAAGGGCATCTTCGCGAACGAGCAGTTGCCGCTGCAGAGCGAAGACAACAAGCTCGAATACGCGCGGACCCGGACGGTGACGACGACGAGCCATTGGCGTCCGATGTTCGACACGATCCTGGCCTGCGGCGGCATCGGCGTCGTGCAGGCACAGGCCTGCGTCAATGCGCTCGCGCGCGGCAAGTCACGCGCGCCGCGTCACCACGCCTGCCGATAGATCGCCAGCGCATCGGCTTCCGTGACTTCGCGCGGATTGTTCACGAGCAGGCGCGTCTGCAGCATCGCGTCCGACGCCATCCTCGGCAGGTCGCCCTCGCCGATGCCGACCTCGCGCAGCGTGCGCGGAATGCCCGTCGCAACGATCAGGCGATCGATCTCGTCGATCAGCGCCTGCGTCCTCGCTTCGTCGCTACCGCTCGCCGACGGCGCGACGATCGCCGCGAGCTCCGCATACAGCGGCGCGGCAGCCGGTGCGTTGAAGCGCAGCACATGCGGCAGCACGAGCGCGTTCGACAGCCCGTGCGGCACGTGGAAAATTCCGCCGACCGGATAGGCCAGCGCATGCACGGCCGCGACCGGCGCGTTCGCGAATGCCTGGCCGGCGAACATCGCGCCGACCAGCATCGCTTCGCGCGCGTGCCGATCGCGGCCGTCGTCACAGGCCTTCAGCAAGTTGCGCGACAGCAGCGTCAATCCCTGCACGGCCAGCATGTCGGACACCGGATTCTTGAGCCTCGACGACGTATAGGCCTCGATCGCATGCACCATCGCGTCGATGCCCGTCGCGGCCGTTGCCGCGCGCGGCAGCCCGAGTGTCAGCTCGGCGTCGAGGATCGCGACGTCCGCGAACAAGTGCGGCGACACGACGCCCATCTTGCGCGCCTCGCCGACCGTGACGATCGACACGGCCGTCACTTCGGAGCCGGTGCCGGCCGTCGTCGGCATCTGCACGAGCGGCAGCCGCGACGTTGCAACCTTGTCGACGCCGTACATGTCGGCCAGCGCCTGCCGCCCCGGCGCGAGCACCGCGATCAGCTTCGCGACGTCCATCGACGAACCACCGCCGAGGCCGAGCACGATTTCCGCATCGGCCGCCACCGCCCGCGCGGTCGCCTCGAGCACGACGTGCTCGGGCGGATCGGCGATCACGTCGTCGATCACGGTCACCTGCCAGCCGTGCGCGGCGAGGCTCTCCAGCGCGGGCGCAAGCACGCCGCTGCGATGCAGGAACGCGTCCGTGACGACGCACAGCCGCGCGAGCGCCGGAAAGCGTTCGCGCAACAGCGGGCCGAGCCGGCGCGCGGCGCCGAATTCGACGATCTGCGTCGGAACGGTACGGAATTGAAACGGGTTCATCGGGCGTCTCCCGGTGGCGTCGCCGTGCCGGTGTCCGGCTGCACCATGTAGCGCGTCACGTCGCGGCGATCGAGCAGCGGAATGATCGCGCCGACACCGATCCGCTGGAAATGCGGCGTTTCCCGATGGACGTCGAGGCCGTCGGCATCGCTGTAGCGTTCGAGGATCACGATGTGGTCGGGATCGACCGGCGACCGGAAGTACGCATAGTCGAGGTTTTTCGGCTCGGTGCGCGTGGCCGGCGCGAGTTCGGCCAGCAGTTCGATCACGCGGTCGCCGTTGCCGGGTTTCGCGAAGAAATGCGCGATGACCTGCAGGTAAGGTTCGTTCATGCTGCGCTCCGTATTCGCCAGCGCCCGTCATGACGGGTCGTCATTCCACAATGCGCGGTTGCTCGTCGAAGGTGGCGGTCGGCGGCCCGACACGATGCCGACGCCCAGACGTCGCATTGTATTGAATCGGCGCCGTGCGCGCAGCGCATCGTCACGCACGCGGCGGCAGCGCTCCGCGCGACCGGTTCGCGGCAGGTTCGTCGCATGCCGGCGCGATGCCCTGGCCGGCCGGCTTTGCCCGCGTCACGCGCGCCGCTGCTCCGGCCGCTACCACGGCACGGTGCGCCCCTGGTAATCGAGGTATTCGAGCCCCGCGCGCGGATGCTTCTCGATCAACACGTTCACGAGGCTCGGCACGCTTTCGTCGATCGTCAATCGCGCATCGGGCCCGCCGAGTTCCGTGCGGACCCAGCCCGGCGCCATCAGCACCATCGCGCGCGGCGTGCCGGCCTGGCGCGCCGCGAAACTGCGCACGAACTGGTTCAGCGCGGCCTTGCTGCCGCGGTAGACCTCGCGCATTCCGCTCACGTTGTTCGCGACACTGCCCTGCCCCGACGACATCGCGCCGATCAGGCCGTCCGCGGTCACGAGATCCTGCAGCGCCTCGATCACGCGCATCGGCGCCAGCGCATTCGTGATCATCACGCGCACGAATTCGGCGGTCGTGACTTCGCCGATCGTTTCGTTCGGATCGTTGGTCGTGCCGGCGTTCACGAACAGCATGTCGAAGCGCCGGCCCGACAAGCGCGCGCGCAGCGCGGTCAGCTGTTCCGGCTCGCAGATGTCGAGCGTCTCGACCTCGAGCCGTCCGTCGAAGCGTTCGGCGAGCGCGTGCAGCTGCGTGTGCCCCGATGCCGCGCGCACGGTTCCAGTGACGTGCCAGCCCTTGTTCAGGAACTGTTCCGCCATCGCAAGCCCGAGGCCGCGCGAGGCCGCGACGAGCAGGATCGATGGTGTCTTGGGGTTCGATAAAGTCGATTGCATGGATTTCACCTTTGCCGGCGTTCGTCATCCAGCCACTATAGGCGTGCACCTTCACATGCACCAGACGCACCGAACTCAATCAATAGTTGCATTAAACGCCCTGTCACGGCGTGCGATACCGTATGCTGTCCGGATGGAAGACATCGACCTGAACCTCGTCACCGCGCTCGACGTGCTGCTGACCGAAGGGAGCGTGACCGGCGCCGCGCGCCGGCTCGGACTGAGCACCTCCGCGATGAGCCGCACGCTCACGCGGCTGCGCACCGCCACGGGCGACCCACTGCTCGTGCGCGCCGGACGCCGGCTCGTGCCGACGCCGCACGCATCGGCGTTGCGCGATCGCGTGCATGCCATCGCGAGCGATGCCCGTGCCGTGCTTCGTCCGGCCACGGCCGATCTCGACATGGCCACGCTGTCGTCCACGTTCACCATTCGTGCGGCGGCGTCGTTCATGGACATGCTCGCCGGCCCGGTGGTCGCGGCGATCGGCGAAATCGCACCCGGTGTGCGCGTGCGTTTCGTCGCCAGGCTCGACCGCGATCCGGGGCCGCTGCGCGACGGCATGGTCGACCTGGAAATCGGCAAGCGCGGCGACGACGCGCCCGAACTGCACACGCGCGAGCTCTTTCACGACGGACACGTCGCGGTGGCACGCGCCGGGCATCCGCTGTTCGCGGCGGCCAGGATCACGCCTGCGCGCTACGCGGCCTGCCGTCACGTGATCGCATCGCAACTCGGCGACTTCGGCGGGCCGGCGAACGATCCGGCAGGCACGCTCGCGCCCGCCCAAATCGTTCAGGTCGTGGTGCCCGGCTATCCCGATGCGATACGCGTCGCGGCCGGCACCGACCTGATTGCGCTCGTGCCGCGCTCGAGCCTCGGCAACGCATTCACGCCGGGGCTCGTGGACGCGCTGGGGCTGCGCACCTTCGCGATACCGGTCCGGCTGCCCGAGATCCTGATCTCCGCGCTCTGGCATCCGCGGATGCAGCGCGACCCGGTGCATCGCCGTCTGCGCGATGTCATCATCGACGTGTGCAAACGCGCGTATCCGGCGGCCCGCGCACCGCGCGCACGGGTGCGCGGCACGAAAACGGGCGCCGCCGACTGAAGCATCACGATCCGCACGCAACGCCCGCGCCTCACACCAGCCGGCCGCCCCCGTCGATGTGCAGGATCTCGGCGTTCATGAAGCGGTTGCCCAGCAGGAACGCGATCGCTTCCCCGACTTCATCGGCGCGACCGACGCGGCCGCCCGGCAACGACGACGCGGCCCCGCCGAGGATCGCGTCGCGCGCTTGCGGGCCGAATGCGTCGTACAGCGGCGTGTCGACGAAACCGGGCGCGACGACGTTCACGCGAATCGGCCTGAGCTCGAGCGCAAGCGACTGTGCCAGCGCCTCGACGCCGCGCACGGCGGCCGCGATGACCGACGTGCCCTGCCCGGACGGACGGTCCGCCAGTTGCCCGCCAGCTGTCCGCCGGAGCGCCCGCCGGGCCGCACGCGCTGACAAACCGGGGCGGCGCCACGCCCTCGACGACACGGATCCGGCACCGCTTTCCCGAATTCCAACCATTGCATCGCGCCGGGCGGCGCCGGCCGGCCCTTCGGCTAAAATGCCGCACTTTCCATCCTGTCCGGCCCGCTCGCCATGCAACCCGCCTCCCCCGCCCGATCTGCCTCCCACGGCACCGACGACGCCGATTCGTCGCGCGACCTCGTTTATGGCCCCAATGACCGGCCCGCGCCGATGGTCGCCTTCGTCGCCGCGCTCCAGCACCTGCTGGCGATCATCGTGCCGATCGTCACGCCCGGCCTGCTGATCTGCCAGGCGCTCGGCGTATCGAGCCGCGATACGACCCTTATCGTGTCGATGTCGCTGGTGATTTCCGGTATCGCGACCTTCGTGCAGTGCAAGCGCTTTGGTCCGCTCGGCGCCGGCCTCCTGATCGTGCAGGGCACCAGCTTCAACTTCGTCGGCCCGCTGATCGCCGGCGGCAGCGTGATGGTCAAGCAGGGCACGCCCGTCGAGACCGTGATGGCCGCGATCTTCGGCGTCGTGATCGCCGGTTCGTTCGTCGAGATGGGCGTGTCGCGCATCCTGCCGTTCGTGAAGCGCCTGATCACGCCGCTCGTCACCGGCATCGTGGTGTTGCTGATCGGCCTCACGCTGATCAAGGTCGGCCTGATCAGCATGGGCGGCGGCTACGGCGCGATGGCCAACGGCACGTTCGCGAGCGCCCAGAACCTGACGCTGTCGTGCCTCGTGCTCGGCACGATCATCCTGCTGAACCGCGTGCCGATCGTGTGGGTGCGCAGCACCGCGCTCGTGATCGCGCTCGTGATCGGCTATGCCGCGGCCGCGGTGCTGGGCCGCCTCGACTTTACCGGCGTGCATCAGGCCGCGCTGTTCCAGGTCCCGACGCCGCTGCACTTCGGCATCGGTTTCTCGTGGTCGCTGTTCGTGCCGATGCTGATCATCTACCTCGTCACGTCGCTCGAGGCGATCGGCGACGTCACCGCCACCAGCAAGATCTCGAAGGAGCCGGTCGAGGGACCGGTGTGGATGCAACGGATCAAGGGCGGCGTGCTCGTGAACGGCGCGAACTCGCTGCTGGCCGGCGTGTTCAACACGTTCCCGAGCTCCGTGTTCGCGCAGAACAACGGCGTGATCCAGATTACCGGCGTCGCAAGCCGCTACGTCGGCATCTGGATCGCGGGCATGCTCGTGGTGCTCGGCCTGTTCCCGGTCGTCGCGGGCGCGCTGCAGGCCGTGCCCGAGCCCGTGCTCGGCGGTGCGGCGATGGTGATGTTCGGCGCGGTGGCCGCATCGGGCATCAACATCCTGTCCGGCATCCATCTCGATCGCCGTGCGCTGCTGGTCATCGCGGTGTCGCTCGCGCTCGGCCTCGGCGTGTCGCAAGTGCCGGATATCCTGAACAGCCTGCCGCATGCACTGAAGAACGTGCTGGAATCGGGCGTCGCGACGGGCGGCATCTGCGCGCTCGTGATGAACTGGTTCTTGCCGGAACAGAAGTAACGCTACGGATTCCATCGCAACGCGGCCCGACCGACGGGTCGCGGCGCGCTCGGCGGCTCCCGCTTGGACGGGCGGCCGACTCTCGCTAGAATCGGATCATGCCTCAAGCTCCCGTCTCCACGAATACGCCGGAAGCCAGTGCGGTTCCCGTCAAGGAACGCGCAACCGTCGTCTGCTACCGCGAAGAACAGGTCTTGCTCGTTGCGCGCGTATCGTCGCGCTGGGCGTTGCCCGGCGGCACGATCAAGCGCAGCGAAACGCCGCTCGAGGCTGCACATCGGGAACTGCTGGAAGAAACCGGCATCGTCGGCCAGAATCTCGTCTACTCGATGCAGTTCACCGGGCTCGCGAAGGTGCACCATGTGTTCTTCGCGGAAGTCGGCCCGGAGCATACGGCCCAGGCCAGCAACGAGATCGAGACGTGCAAGTGGTTTCGTATCGACAACGTCGATGCGCTGCGCGCGAGCATCCCGACGAAGCGCATCGTCGAGCTCGTCTACCAGCACGAAATCCTCAAGTAGGTAGACACCCCATCCCCACCGGCTCGCACGAGCCGATATCATGCGCCCACGGTCCGTCGTCGCGTTCCCTTCCGAGCGAGCTGCAGATGAACAGTGCGTACACCTACCGCGGATACACCATCGATGTCCGCTGCGAATTCCGGCTAGACGAACCGCGCGACCACGCGCCACCACCCGCCACGCTTCGGTTCGGGTTCGTGGCGGTCGTGCAGGTTCGCGCGGCCGGCTGCGCGCCGCGCCTGCTGGCGCCGGTCCGGCTCGGCGACGATGGCGGCCGCCTGTTCGACGACACCCTCAACGCGTTACGCGCGGGCCGGGCGGCCGGCGAAATCATCGTCGACGACCTGCTGGTCGATGCCGGCTCCACCGACGGGCGCGCGCATTCCTGAGCCGGCGTTCGGCCTGGAGCGTTCGGCGCGGAGACGGTGCCCCGACGCTCAGTTCAGGCGTTTTCGTCGTAGTTCGTGCGTGGAATAGACGACGAGGAAGATCCCCAGCATCGCGACGCCGGATGCCATGAAGTCGTTTACGGTTCCCATGCTGTTCAGCGATTTCGGGAAAATGCCGAGACTCAGTCCCGCGGCAGCCAGGATTACGCCTGCCGCCACACCCCACACCGGTCCGGTGGTCTTTTCGATTGTGTTTTTCATACAGCACCCGTCTACAGTCGTTACCTGAACGGTCGCGGCGCATGGCGCACGCGACTACCGTTCGTGCTTCGACTATAGCGGCGAAATAATCGGGGTGGATTCAGTGCTTTCACCGATCAAGTTTTCGCCAATCGCGAAACGGGCCGTGTTCCCGGACGTGATTCATTCGCCGCGAACTGCATTACCGGCCCTTGCATCGCGAATACCGATCGAGAAGCGTCAGTCCTTACGCTCCGACGCAGAATTTACGGTTCGTTTCAAAACTGTCCATACTTTGGGCACTTCCCGACGCTATGCTTCGTTGCACCCACAATAACTTCGGAGGGGGACAAAACAATGAACAAGACGTTCTGGAAGGCCGCACTATGTGCGGCAGCGGTGCCGTTGGCGCTCGCAGGATGCGGCGGCGGCGATGACGGCAGCCCGCAAACCGGCACGCTGCATGTCGCGATGACCGATGCGCCTTCATGCGGCTTCGATCATGTCTTCATAACCGTCTCGCAGGTCCGCGTCAATGCGAATGGGAATGCTTCCGACAACGACGCCGGCTGGTCGACGATCACGCTGGCGACACCACAGAAGATCGACCTGCTGTCGCTGACCAACGGCGTGCTCGCCGATATCGGTCAGACCGCGCTGCCGGCGGGCCAGTATCAACAGGTCCGCCTGGTTCTCGCGCAGAACCAGGGCAATACCCTCGCGAACTCGGTCGTTCCGACCGGCGGCACGGAACAGGCGCTCGCGACGCCGAGCGCAACGCAAAGCGGCTACAAGATCATCCAGCCTTTCACGGTTCAGCCGAACACGCTCGTCGACCTCGTGCTCGACTTCAACGCGTGCAAGTCGATCGTCCAGCGCGGCAACGGCACGTACGCACTGAAGCCGGTCGTCACCGCGATCCCGACCGTCGTGAGCGGTGCGATCTCCGGTTACGTCGCATCGGCCGAAGCAGGCGCGACCGTGTATGCGGAACAAGGCGGCAAGGTGGTCCGCGGCACGGTTGCCGACGGTACCGGGAAGTTCGTGCTGTCGCCGCTGATCCAGAGCTCGACGCAAGGCAACTACGACGTCGTGATCGTGCAGAACAACTTCGCGTCAGGCATCGTGCGCTCGGTTCCTGTCGTCGTGAACACAACCACGGCGGTGTCGGCGTCGAACGCGCCGATCACGCTGCCGGCATCGACGATGAGCACGGTCAGCGGCACGGTGACGGCAAGCGCCGATGCGTTCGTGCGTGCATTGCAGACCGTCGATGCAAACGCGTACGAGATCACGTCGATCAACGCGAACATGGATACGGGCGCCTATGCGCTCAATGTACCCACGGCCGCGCCGATCGTCGGCACTTACTCGGGCTCGCTGCCGGTCGCGCTGGCTGCGTCGCCGGGTGCCGCGGCACAATACACGATCGAGGCGGACGCAGCGTCGGGCGCAACGCAATCGACGAACGTCAACGCAACGACCAGCCAGTCGAACGTCAATTTCAGCTTCTGACGCGTCGGCAGCATCACCGAAAGGGCCGCACGGCCCTTTCCTCAATAAAACGGGAGAACGAAGTGAAGAAAGGGGTTATCGCATTGCTTGCAGCGGCGAGCGTGGTCGGCGCGCTCAGCGGGTGCGTCGCATACGTGCCGGGCCCACCGGTGGTCATTGCGCCGCAAGGCGGCCCGGGGAACGGGTTCTGCCCGCCCGGACAGGCAAAGAAAGGCAATTGCTGATTGCACGAGGCCCGCGTATCGCGGGCCTTCTATTTTCAACGCTGCCGCAACGGGTACGCAGCGAGCCCGGTCCGCCGCACCTGCCACGATCACCATCTCGGCGGCCGTGATCAACCGGCGCCTGACGGTCGCAATCCGGGCGATGCGGAGATCCATCGCATCGATCTCGCGCCCGAGCCCGGGAAGGACCGTTCCGCCTACGGCCGGCTGCGATGAGACGATTTCCAAAGTGCTTGTCGTCTGGAGCAAGGACCATGCGCTTTGCTCGCTACGAGTCAGCGCGAATATCGACCGGATCGGCCAGACCGCCTGGACGCGCTCTTCGCCACGAACAACAACCCACCGTCGTGGCCCTTGCGTGTCGAGGAAGTCGCGCCGAATCGTCACGACAGCGCTGATGGGAGTATGGTCGCGAACGCGCGCCTGATCCTCTGGCTCAAAATCCTGGGCGTGCTCATCGTAGCGGAACCGATCCTTGCCACGACGCTGCAATGGGACAGCGCACGACGCGCTATTCTGCAGCAATTGAATAATTCGCATCGCGGTGCGAGTTGAGTCCCGCCGTTGCTTCGCGTTGCAATACTTCCTATTCTTCAGCACATAGCATCGCTCGGGAGATCAGGAGTGAAGCGCCCGAACTATCGGTTACTTACTGTGCCTCTCGTCGGGCAACGAAGAAATTCCGACGGTGAGTGGCTGACGCTCGACAAGGGCGACGGCAAAGGCCCGCAACCACATGGAGACATGGCTTGCTGGTACGCAGCCGCGTGCATGGTTTCATATTACTTTCGTCCAGGGCCACGGCTTGGCTTACCGGATGTATGGCGCAAGGATCAGGGGATGGCCCAAGCGTCCATCTCGAAGCTTATCCGTGTCGAGGGCCTCATGCCCCTCGATCCCCCGAAGCCATTCAAAACAGAAGTCACAACGGAGTGGTTGGAAGACGCTCTATGGAGATACGGTCCAATCTGGGCCGGCGGCGCCTTCCACATGGGGCAGCAGCATGCCATCGTCGTGACTGGAGTCAAGGATACAGTTGTCTTTTACAACGACCCTTGGGAGCCGGCCGCAAAGACCATGGATATCAAAATGTTCCGCAGCGCACTGGGCCCCCACGACAATTGCTTATTGGTGAAGGGCTCACTCAAGACGCACTATTAAGTACTCCATTCCGCGCAGTCGGGCAATGACGATCCCGTCCACGATACCGATATATTCAGTCGGCTGTTGTCGGCTTTGGGTCGCGTGCATTGGAGCATCATCGCGCGCCTTCTATGAATAATCACCAACGCGCAATATCTCAAGACGAGTTCTGTCGAGGTATCGTCGTCGCTACCGTCAAACTCGATCCAGCGCAATCCGGGCGGAGCCAGCAAACGCCGTTGACCTGAACGCCGGCTGTCTCCTCGTGCCAGTCAGCGTTCTGGGAGGAACACAGTGGCCTGCTTCACGCTAGTTCCAGGGCAAATAGAAGCCGGTGCACCTCTGCCGCGCGTGGCTTTGGACAGTTCGCTCCTATACCGCTGCATCGCATCGGCCATTGTCTACCCCTGCATGAATGTCCGCATCAGCCGGAGCTGGCGTGCCGACCTGCCTGGGTGATTCACCAAGCATGGCAAGTGCCGTTTCAAAACATTGGCGGCCTCCCCACAGACGGCAATCGCGAATGGCGTACAGGTCGTGTCTACACATGGCGTCGAAGCCCGCATTTGCCGATATGCATATCGCGTCCCCGATGGGTCAATTCAGCGTGGACATCAACAGCGTCGGTCGATTTAGGTGGCGCCGGACTGGATACCGAGTATGCTGGAATCTCATCAGGAGCACTTCATGACTCCCCACGATGTGATCACTGTTTTCGAACAACTGAACGCCGAAGGAAGAGCGATGATCGACATGGACCACGCCTGCGCAGGCTTTGCTGGTTGGCTGGCAGAGGCATGGAACACATTGAGCGAGGAAGACATCGCCCTGCTGACGTCTATCGGTGCGACTCTGTATCGAGAAGGGTACGCGCGGCGATACTAGGCGAGCTCAAGGGCCAGACTTGAAAGGTCGCCCGGCAAGGATAAAGGGCGTATAAGGATCATATGGCCACCCCTCCCATCACTGCCGAATCGATTCTGGCTCTGTTCCAGCTAGTTGCAGGGCATGAAGAGTGCCGAACGTCCGGCGAGCCGGGAACGATGACGGCGCTACTTGCTCTCGCCGAGCAGCTGGCCACCAATCACCAGACGATGTCTGAGGCGAGCTGGGATGCGGCCGTTCGTGTCGGCGGTTTGCTGCTGCGAGCGGAGATGATGAACAACGATGCTGACATGGTAGCGCTCGAGCTTCTAAGTCGGCTGCGGCGCCGGAAATGAAGCGCCCGGCTTGCAGGCACTCCGTCAATCGGATGTCGCTCGCAGTCGCCTCATCATTCGGGAAGTGACCACGCGTCTTGATGATCTTGCGCAGTTGCGTGATCAGACTTTCAATCGCATTCGTAACCGGCATGATATCGCCAGTGCCTCGCGTTCCCTCCGCCTTCGCGCGCTTCGATTGGATCCACCGCCTCGACGTACCCCCACCTGAACGCTGAACACCGACGCACCCGAGTCATCGACGCGTATCTTCCGCGGTCGACGCTGCGCACGCGTGGCGACCTGGATTTTCCGTCAACCGCGCAGTGAAATATCGGTGCCGTATCGAGAGCGCGCAACCTTGATGAGACATGTGCCGACACTATAATTCTTGAAGGTAGATTCGCATTCGAACGGTCATTCCGAATTCATCGAAAAAAAAGGACGCATTGCCCCCACCATCCTGTCCGGTCGTCGGATCGGTAAAGTATGATGGTTGCCCCGTCCCGCCAATTCCCGCTGCGCCCATATCGGCCGGATTCTCCATCGTCAGCCGCGCGCGAGCGCAGGAGCCACGCATGCTGGACAACCCGCCCATTACCGAAAATCACCTGCTTGCCGCGCTGCCAGAAGATGAACGAGATCACCTCGCCCCTCACCTGACCCTTGTCGACATGCCGTTGGGAAACGTGCTGTACGAGTCGGGTGGCCAGCTTCATCACGTCTATTTTCCGACCACGTCGATCGTTTCGTTGCTGTATGTGATGGAGGACGGCTCTTCCGCTGAAATCGCGATCGTCGGCCATGAGGGCATGATCGGCGTGGCGCTGTTCATGGGCGGCGAAACGACGCCGAGCCGCGCCGTGGTACAAAGCGCGGGGCAAGCCTACCGGCTCGACGCGCGCATCCTGAAAGAAGAATTCCGGCGCGGCAATTCGATGCAACGCCTGTTGTTGCGCTATACCCAGGCACTCATCACGCAGATGGCCCAGACCGCGGTGTGCAACCGGCATCACTCGATCGATCAGCAACTGTGCCGCTGGCTGCTGCTCAGCCTCGACCGCCTGCCTTCGAACGAGCTGCGTATGACGCAGGAGCTGATCGCCAACATGCTGGGCGTGCGCAGGTCGGGAGTAACGGAAGCGGCATTGAAGCTGCAAGACGCAGGCCTCATCCGCTACAACTACGGCCATATCGAAGTGCTGGACCGCCCCGGACTCGAAAAGCGCGTGTGCGAATGCTATGGAGTGGTCAAACGCGAATTCGATCGCCTGCTTCCCGACCTGAAGCGACTCTAGCCGCTATCGCACCGCAGATTTCCGTGACGCTCCCGAAGGCGCGAAACCGGAGGATCGACACCTTCGCGCTCTCGACGAGACTGATTAGCTACATTCAGGCTACCCAGTATCCCGGTCACGCAACGCGCCAACCCGCGCCGCGCAACCTGCGCTAACGGTGCTTGATGTGGTGCGACTTCCGGTGATGCTTTCGATGGGCCGGGCGGGAAATCATCCGGGTGACACCGCCGATCGATGGCGGATCACTGGCGGGGAACGTCCCCTCGACCGCCTCGTCGACATTGCGTTCGCTCTTGCCACCGTTCGTATGCTGCTCTCGATACCTGCTGCGCATATCCACCTCCGTGGAGCTGAGTGCCGGATGAGGCTGGCCCGGATTCGACGGGCTGCGTGCTGGCGACACGCCAGCGTGGAATGCCGCCGGTCACAACGCCAGCATAGGCCCGATCTGAATATTCCGCCGGGCACGCGCGCGTTTCGCCGCAACACACCGGACACCGCAGGACGAACACGCTCGCGGCTTCGCATTGCCGTCGCATCGACCGGGACCTCGACTCAGCCGGACCGCACTGACAAACACGCAGCCGGTCCGCGCACGCTCCGGAGCCGCTCCGGTTCCGCTCCTCACGCGCACCGACAAACCGTCGGCATCGGACAGACTGAGCCCGCGCGTCGCGCGTAGAGCTATGCCACCTGACCGAATCGGTCGACGGGCGGTAGGATCTCGCGACATGCCTGGAGGAGGCCGCCCAATTGCCCCCGTTCGCGCTTTGTACGGTCTCGTACCGCATCGGCCATTCGTCGCGTGTAGCGTTTCAAATATGCCGGCCATCCGAGGGGACGCGCTCGGCAAGAAACGCTCCGCATCAGCGGACGAACGGCTGGATGCCACCGCACGGCAGGCATGTCGGCCGGATCAGCAAAGCGCCGGGCATTGCTCTGGCGAGGACATCATGTTGCGAAGCATCCGAAAGCTGCACGGCGACACGGTTCGAGCGAAGGACGGCGATATCGGGCACATCCGCCAGGCCTACTTCGACGATGACAACTGGTGCATCCGTTACCTCGTCGTCGAGACGGGCGACTGGCTGCACGACAGGCAGGTGCTGATCTCGCCGTATTCCGTCACGCATGCCGAGTTCCGCACGCTATATGTCAACCTGACGCAACAGCAAGTGAGAGATAGCCCGAATCTGGACACGCACAAGCCGGTATCCCGCCAGCACGAAATCGAGATCCTGCGTTACTACAACTACCCGACTTACTGGGGCGGGCCGAACCTTTGGGGAATGGGCGCGTACCCGGCTTTCGATCCTGCGGGGCCGTCGCAGGACCCTGAAGCGGGCGATCCGCTTTTCTCGGGCACCGCGCCGTCCGGCGCACCGGCGGATACGCATTTGCATAGCACCGGCGAGGTCGACAGATATCGGCTCGAAGCCACGGACGGACATATCGGCCACGTGTCGGACTTCATTTACGACGACGAAGCGTGGGTGATCCGCTACCTGGCGATCGACACATCGAGCTGGTGGTCGATCGGCAAGGAAGTGCTGATCGCGACCCACTGGCTCGACCACGTGGACTGGTCAACGAAAACGGTATCGACCACGCTCACGCGCGATGCAATCCGCCGGAGCCCTCGCTACGACGATTCGCAGCTCGTTCATCGAAGCTACGAAATCGAGTTGCATGAGTTCTACGGCAAGCATGGTTACTGGAACGCAGACCGATAACGCAGACCCGCGCGAGGGGAAGCCAACGCAACCCGCCAGCCTCGACACGCGCACGCGCCGTTCGCGTCGAAATCTGCCGTGCCGCATCTCGAATGCCGGAGCAGCCGGGACGTAAGTTGCCCAGCTCCTTCATGCGAGCCACGTGCTCGATGCACCCGGTTCGTCACGTGCATCGACTCTTTCGATCTCAAGGTGGACGAGCGCGAGCGTGGAGTCTGTCCGGCAAAGTACCGGGCGCACGCGGGTCACGGCGGACATCGCCGAAAAGCATCTGCATGAAGATTTGAAGCGACGCTAACCGCCACTGCACGGCATCGTACCGACTCCCCCCTTTTTCTCGCCCATTCTGTGTCTGCACGCATTCGCGGCAGTGGTCGATATCGATACACGACACGCTCCAGTCAGGAGGATCTATGAAACAACATTCAGGCACACCACTTGATCAACGCGATCAGGCGACCCGGCAGAAGCAGCGGGAAGATCTCGCCCGCGCCGACATCGAGCGGTCCGAAAGGCGCGTCCGTCAGGATGCCGGCATCAATTCGAATGCGAGCAAGTGGCGCTATTTGCGCCCGGACAATCGGGCGAAATGAGCGGCACGTGCACACGCCATGGCACGCCGGTGTCCTGTATCGCAGGTCGCGGGCGGCCCGGGATAATCACGCATACCGGCGCAGGCGCGTCGAGAAATCGGCGATCGCCTTGATGCCGCTCAGCTCCGCGCAACGGCACCAATCCTGCAACTGAACCAGCAATTGCTCGTGCGACGCGTGTGACCACGTCCATAGCTCGAGCAACGCCTCGTACATATCGACGTACACGCGCATTCGCCGGTTGGCATTGGGGCTCGTCAGCGCCCGCAGATCGGGCTTGCCCCGATGGCCCCAGGCCTGGCGCAGCCAGCGTTTCATGGCGAGCGCGAACGCGCGCTTGTCGTCGCGGCTCATGTCCTTGATGCGGCGAAGCTCCCGCCGGCAGGCTGGTTCGAGGATGCGCGCATAAGCGGCCATCACCGCATGCCGGTTCCGGATGACCGCTTGCAGCGTTGCGTCGTCGACCACTGCCTTGTTCGGGAGCAGGCGCGGCTTCGTTGCGACGCGCCGAACGGTAGCCAGTCTCAACGCCGCCAGCAGGCGGATGTACAGCCAGCCGATGTCGAACTCGAACCATCGGTTCGACAGCCTGGCGGACGTCACGTATGCGTGATGATTGTTATGCAGTTCTTCCCCGCCGATCAGGATGCCCAACGGGAAGAGGTTGGTGCTCGCATCGGGCGTCGCAAAATTCCGGTAACCGCTGAAGTGGCCGCAACCGTTGATCACGCCGCCGGCCCAGAACGGAATCCACATCATCTGGATCGCCCATGCCGCCACGCCGGGGAGCCCGAACAGCCCGACGTCGATCACGGCGAGCAGCCCGACGCCGAGATTCGGATAGCGGGCATAGACATGGCGTTCGAGCCAGTCGTCCGGCGTGCCCGATCCATACCGGCGCAGCGTTTCCTCGTTCCGCACTTCCTCCCGGTACAGTTCCGCGCCGCGAAGCAGCACGGTCGCGAGGCCACGGGTTCGCGGGCTATGCGGATCCTCCGGGGTCTCGCTCCTCGCGTGATGCTTGCGATGCACCGCGACCCACTGCATGGTCAGCATGCCGGTCGTCAACCACAGCCAGAACCGGAAGAAGTGGCTGACGCACGGGCGCAGATCCAGCGCGCGATGCGCCTGACAGCGGTGCAGGTACACGGTCACGCTGATGATGGTGACGTGCGTGAGCGCGAACACGACCCACGCAAGCTGCCACCAGGACAGCCTCAGCCCGCCGTTCAGGAGAAATGCCGACATACCGGTCGCACTCCGGGTCACGCCCGTATCCACGCGCTTCGCCGTGACGGCGAGTGCGCGTACCGATTCCCTACCCTTCGGCCGGCCTATTTCCCGACCTGGTTGCCGACAACGCCGCCGACGGCCGCGCCGCCCACCGTGCCCAACGCACTGCCGCCCGTCAGGACCGCGCCGGCGACGCCACCGACACCCGCCCCGATCACGGTATCCGTTCCGCGGCGGGACATACCGCCGCAACCCGCCAGCACGACAATCGTCAACGTGACTATCGCCATCTCGACTGCCACGGAATGTAGCTTTCTCATGATCATCCCCTCGGGTTGCCGCCGCGCCGTCCGATCCGGCACGACGCACGGAAGCCCATGCGCTGACATCCCGATGAAATTCGGGACGTCGGTTCATGATGGGCGGTGCATCGCGCGCAGTCCGTCCGCTAACGTACCGGCCCGGGTGCCGACCTGTCGCCTCACAGAAGCACCGCTTGCGCCACCCCCAGCGTCGCGACCACGCGGTGGCGCCGGCCGTCGTCCACGAGTCGTACCGCCACTTCGCCGGCGGCGAGCCGCACGCCATCCGCGACGAGGCTGGACACGCCGCTGCTGACGGCGTCGGGATTCTCGACCACGACGTCGTAGTGCGCCGCCCCGTGGCGCAGCGTGGCCCTGAAGCCCGGCCAGGACCGCGGGATGCACGGTTGAATGGACAGCATGTCGCCATGCTTGCGCAGGCCGAGCAGGCCTTCGACGCCCGCGCGATACAGCCAGCCCGCCGAGCCGGTGTACCAGGTCCACCCGCCCCGGCCGACATGCGGCGCGACCGAATAGACGTCGGCCGCAACCACGTATGGTTCCACCCGATAGCGATTCGCGCCGCTGCGCGTGCGACTGCGATTGATCGGATTGAGCAGTGCGAACAGATTCGCGGCACGATCGCCGTCGCCCATTTGCGCGAACGCGAGCACCGACCACGTGGCCGCATGCGTGTACTGGCCGCCGTTTTCCCGGATGCCCGGCGGATAGCCCTTGAGATAGCCGGGATCGACCGGCGAACGATCGAACGGCGGCGCGAACAGCAACGCCAGGCCATCGTCGCGGCGGATCAGTCGCGCGTCCAGCGCGCCCATCGCCTGCGCGGCGCGCGCCGGGTCCGCCGCGCCCGACAGCACGCTCCACGACTGCGCGATCGAGTCGATCGAACATTCGGCGTTGCCGGCCGAGCCGAGCGGCGTGCCGTCGTCGAAGTAGCCGCGCCGATACCACGCGCCATCCCACCCCGCATTGGCGAGTGCGTCGCGCAACGCGTCGGCGCGCGTCAGCCAGCGCGCAGCCAGTTCGCCCGAGCCGCGCGCCGTGGCGAGCGGGGCGAACGCCGTGAGCGTCGCATGCAGGAACCACCCGAGCCAGACGCTTTCGCCCCGCCCGGCCTCGCCGACCCGATTCATGCCGTCGTTCCAGTCGCCCGTGCCGATCAGAGGCAGACCATGCTCGCCGAAATGCGCCAGACTGCACTCCAACCCGCGCGCGCAATGCTCGAACAGCGACGCGCTCGTCTCCGAGATGCGCGGGATGAAGAACGCGTCCTGCTCGTCGGCGGCCAGCGGTCGTCCGTCGATGAACGGAATCGACGCATCGAGAATCGCCCGGTCGCCGCTGACGTCGACGTAGTACGCAACCGCATGGGCGAGCCAGACCCGGTCGTCGGAGATCCGCGTGCGGACGCCGCTGCCGCTTTCGGGCAGCCACCAGTGCTGCATGTCGCCCTCGGGAAACTGGCGCGCCGCCGCCCGCAGCAGATGCTCGCGCGTCAGGGCCGGGCGGGCAACCGCGAGCGCCATGCCATCCTGCAGCTGGTCGCGAAAACCGTACGCGCCGCTCGCCTGATAGAAGCCCGCACGCGCCCAGATCCGGCACGACAGCGTCTGGTACAGCAGCCAGCGATTCAGCATCAGATCCATCGCACGATCAGGCGTTTCGACCTGAACGGCGCCGAGCGTCTCGTCCCAGAACGCCGTCACGGCGGCGAATATCGCGTCGAGATTCGCCTGACGGTAATGCGCGATCAACTGACGCGCCGTTGCCGCGTCGGCGCCTTCGCCGAGCAGCAAGACGATTTCTACGCTGCCGCCGGGTTCGAGATCGACCGTGGTCTGCAACGCGGCACACGGGTCGAGCCCGGCGCCGACGCGGCCCGACAACGGCGACGCGCCGGCCCTGCCCGGAAAACCGGCGGGATCGCTCAGGACGCCATTACGGCCGATGAACTCGCGCCGGTCCGCGCTCCACGAGGTTTGCAGGCCGCATAGATCGGCGAACGCCACTCTGCCGCGATACACCTGGCTCCAGTCGTTGCGGGCAAACAGCGCGCCGGTGGGCGGATCGATCTCGCTCGCGGTGTGCGGCGCCGAGGCGCTGCGCGACGCGCCCATCGCCCACTCCGCATAGATTGCGACGGACAGCCGGCGGGGCCGGTCCGACAGGTTGCGCAGGCTCAGGCGGGAAATCTTGACAGGATCGGCCAGCGGCACGAACTGCAGCAACTCGACGGCGACATCGGCGGCGGAATGCGCAAACCGGCTGTAGCCCTGGCCATGACTCGCCACGAAAGCGCTCGCGCTCGGCGCGTCGTCGCCGATGGAACCCGCCTGCGGCCCCCAGCGCACGCCAGTCTCGTCGTCGCGGATGTAGAACACTTCGCTCGGCGGATCGGTGACCGGGTCGTTCGACCACGGCGTCAGCGGATGCTCGCGGCTGTTCGTCACCCAGGTATAGCCGCCCCCCTCCGCCGATGTCAGGAAGCCGCACGATGGATTCGCGACGACGTTGACCCACGGCATCGGCGTGCATTGACCGGGCTGCAGGATCACGACGTATTCGCGGCCGCCGCGCGCGAAACCTCCGATGCCGTTGAAGTATTCGAGACCGGCGCCGGCCTGTGCGCCCTTCGGTGGAGAAATCGCGGGCGGCGGCAACGGCGGGCTCGCGGCATCCGGGCGCGCGGGCAGCGGCGAAGCCGCGAGGCGCCGCAACTGGTCCACCAGCCGGCCGTTGCGCGCGGCGAGCACGGCTCGCGCAACGGCCGGAAACAGTGCGCGCGCCGCCACCGCCATCAGGTCCTCGCGCAGGACGAAAATATTGCCGCGTCCGGCTTCGCCCGGCGGCTGCCGGGGCCGCACCAGCCCTTCGAGCGCCGCCTGCAAATCCTGCACATACGACGCCGCGCGCTCGTTGATAATGACCAGATCGACCTCGAGCCGCTTCATTCGCCAGTACTCGTGCGCGCGAATCACCTGCCGCACCATGGCGATGTGCTCGATGTCGTCGATCCGGACAAGCAGTATCGGCAGATCCCCCGATACGCCATGCGTCCATAACGGCGACGCGCCCACGCCACCCGCCGCCGATATCGCCGCGGCATGGCGCAGCAGCGCGGCGGAGCCCGGCCGCATCGACGCATCGCTGTAGAGCATGTATCCGGCCAGCTGCTGGAACAACGCGGCCTCGTCGAGGCTCACCGCGCTGTGCCGCAGTTGCACCTGCGCCTGGGTCCACGCGAGCATCGCCGCACGCGCGAACGATTCACCGTCGCGATGCTTGTCGACCAGATCGAGCAACTGCGCGCGCGAATCCGCGACGATGGTCCAGTAGACGATGCTCGCCTTCGCGCCCGGCTCGATCCGCAACTGCCGCCGCAACGTGAACGCCGCGTCCAGCACCGCGCCTTCGGAAGCGCTCAGCGCACGCCGTTCGGTCAGCGCAAGCGGCAAACGAACGCTGCGTCCGCGTCCGATGACACGCAATCGGTCGGTGTCGAATTCTTCCGCGCCGACGGTTTCGCCGGAAGTCACCGCCAGATGAGCGGCCCACACCTCCGCCTCGTTCGGCGCGCGCTTGCGGCGCGTCGCCAGAATGGCGCCGGACGCCGGCATGTACTCGGTCTCGATGAACAGCTTCGAGAATGCGGGATGCGCGTGATCGGCGGCGGCTGGCGCGAGCACGATTTCCGCGTACGACGTGAATTCGATCACGCGCGGCCGGGTGCCCGTGTTGGCCACCGACACCCGACGCACCTCTGCATCGTCCTCGGCTGATACCACCACCTCGAGCGACGTCGTCAAGGTGCCGTCGCGACGCACGAACTCGGCGCGATCCTCGGTGAACGTCACGTCGTAGCTGTCCGGTACCACGCCGGTGGGCTGCCACGTGGCCGACCAGACGTCGCCGTTCTCGGCGTCTCGCAGATACAGATAGCTGCCCCAATCGTCGCGCGTCGCATCCTCCCGCCAGCGCGTAACGGCCAGATCGTCGCGACGGCTGTAGCCGGACCCCGCGGCCGTGAGCATCACGGCGTAGCGGCCGTTGGACAGCAGATGCGTGACGGGGGTGGGATCGTTCGCGGACAGCAGGCGCCGCGCGACACCGGCATCGATCCCATGCATCCTGCCGGCGGGGCGCGTGTCGACCCGCGGCCTCCCTGCCGCGACCCGGCTCGGCACCCGCTCCTGCAACAGCAGCTCGGTGGCTCGAACGGCCGGTTCCGCATGGAAGAAGGTGCGAATGCGCCCGCCCAGCAACGCATTGGCGATCGACACGATCGACATGCCCTGGTGATGCGCCATGAACGCCTGCACGATGGCAACCGGCATGCCTTCCGGAACGCGCGCGGGCGTATAGTCGAGCGCTTCGTAGAAGCCGAAGCGCCCGCATGCGCCGGCCGTACGCAGCCGTTCGAAGTTGCACGCGGCGGCATGCGGCGCGACCATCGCCGCAAGCGCGGTCGCATAGGGCGCGACCACCAGATTCTGGTCGAGATCGCGCTTGAGCCCCAGCTCCGGCACGCCGAAGCTCGAATACTGATAGGTCAGCTCGATGTCGCGCGTGTTGTACGCCGACTCGGACATGCCCCACGGCAGGCGCAGCCCGTCACCATAGGCGATCTGCTGTCGCACCACCAGGTGATTGGTGCGTGCAAGCAGGCTGCTGTCCGGCGCGCGCATCACGAGCGACGGCATCAGGTATTCGAACATCGATCCCGACCATGAGATCAACGCCGCGCCGTGCCCGATCGGCGTCGCCAGACGGCCTAGCCGGAACCAGTGGCGCGCCGGAACATCGCCCTTCGCGATCGCGACGAAACTCGCCAGGCGAGCCTCCGACGCCAGCAGATCGTAGTTGCCCGGATCGAGCCGTCCATCCGCCACCGCGTAGCCGATCGACAGCAGGTTGCGCACCGGGTCGAGCAAAAAGCCGAACTCCATTGCATAGGCCATCTGCAACGCAGTATCGGCCAGCACCTGAAGACGCTTGTTCAGCACGTCCGCCTCGTCCGGCGTGCGCGTCGCATCACGGCAATGCCCTTGCACCACGTGCTCCAGCGCCTGCGCCCAGAACAACACGTCGTCGACGTCGCCGCCTCGCACCCGGCCGATCTCGTCCATCAGCGCGCGCGCGACATCGGCGACTGTCGCAGCGAGGATCGTGATCGCGTTCCATTCCGTCGCGGCGAGCATGTCCTCCAGTTCGGTCGCGGCCCGCTCGAATTCGCCGTGCAAGGTCGTCCGGGCGTCGCCATCCCGGCACACGGCCTTGCGCAACAGCGCCAGCGTATCGCCGATCCCTTCATGCGCGGCCTGCCGTCCCACGCCAGCGGGCTGATTCGCCCACGCCCGGCAACCGTTGCCGAGCGCGATCAGGTGCCCGGCGAGATTGCCGCTGTCGACCGTCGACACATACCGCGGCTCGAGAGGCAGCAGGTCGCGCGTGTCGTACCAGTTAATGGTATGGACTGCTCCGGCAGGCGTATCGTAACTGCTGACGTTACCGTTCATAGGAGTATCGTCATGGA